>NZ_JBVVPP010000058.1:0-38475 GCF_055811315.1 Bradyrhizobium sp. MI1.4
TGTCGCGTTAGCGTACGGTGCTCATAGGCGCTGTGACCGCCCTCGTTCTTCACCATGTCTTCGCGGGCTATAGGTAGGCGAGTCAGTAGGCTCTGCTTAGCGCCATTGCAGGTGCCCGGGTCACTGGCGGCCGAACTCTTCGCTCCGGGCTTGGTCCTGGTGGTTCGCAGACAAAGCCTAAGCCAAAGCAGATGGGACAGCTGGGGTTGGTCATGGCATGAAAAAGCGCGCGGGCCTTGCTCCAGAGATCGCAAGCATACCGCGCGCCTCGGTTACGCCGCCAATTGTTTGCGAACGGCGGCGGCCGAATTGCCTACCTTGTCGACAGCCCTTGCAGCTCGTCTTGGAGACACCAAGCGCCTTCATCCAATATTTGACCTCGGAGTCCTCATGCATGTTGATTTTGCTACGGTCGCGCTGGTCCCTTTTTGGTGAGATTGTCGCTCATCTTCCTGCTCCATCGCCTGTACAAGCCGCTCATCGTCGAGAACGGCCAGCAGGTCATTGATTGTACTCTCGCAGTCCCGTGGGCCAGGCTCGACATAGCGAGCCAGGATGGCTTGGGCTTCTTTTACGGCTTGGGTTACGCGATCCGGCATGCCGGTACTCCACTTACTCGCGGAGAAAACGCCGTCAGGAACGCCCCGTTCCCTTGCTGAGCCCCTTGAAAGAACTGGCGCGCAGCAGGCCTTCAGAGGTGATGTCCCGGTATTCGACGTCGGCGTAGAACTTCGGCTCGACCCATGTGGCCTTCGTTTTTTTGACAGGCTTGGTGAGCTTTTGCTTCGGGCTGACGACCGTATCGAGAGCCTTGCGAATCTCTACCGATTTGGTCCGGCTCCAGCCCGTGCCGACCTTGCCCATGTAGACCAGCTCTTTGCCTTCCTGCTTGCCGAGGTAGAGGGCGGCAACGCCGGAGGGGTCCTTGACGAAACCAACGACGGGAAATTTTTCGCGCTGCACCGTCTTGATCTTCTGCCAGGCCTCGACCCGATCCGACCGGTACGGCGCATCAACCCGCTTGGACACGATGCCCTCGTAGTTGAGCTTGCTCGCCGCCTCAAACAGCGCCTGCCCGTCGCCTTCGTGGTGCTCGCTGTAGAAGATTGGTGCTTCCAGCTCGTTCTCGTCTATCAGCTGCTTCAGGAGCTCCTTGCGGGCAAGCTGAGCCATTTTGCGAAGGTCCTTGCCATCCAGCCACAGGAGATCGAACGCGAAGAAAACGAGGCGGTCCTGGTCGCCTCTGCCGAGGTCGGCCTGAAGTTCGGAGAAGTTGGTGCGCTCTTCGTGGATGACGACCACCTCACCATCGACAATGGCTTGACCTTCGATGTCGAAGGCGCCTGCAATGACCGAGAACCTGTCGACCCAGTTATGGCCGTCCCTGGTGAACGCCTTCCGGCTGTCGCGGTCGATGTGGAGCTGGATGCGGTAGCCGTCGTATTTGACTTCGTGAATCCACTGAGCCCCCGAAGGAGCTTTCATCTTCAGGGTCGCAAGCTGGGGGCCTATAAAGCCCGGCATGGAAGCTCGCGGCTTCTTGGCCGGTGCTCGGGTACGCTTTGCCATTAACGCAACTCACAAAAAGCCCGCCGCCGGTGTTGAGAGCCGACGGCGGGACAGTCTACCTACCTTACCTACGACTCTCCAACCACCAGACTGATGCGGCGTTCCCATGCGTTCTCTCATACAACCGCAATCGCGATTCCAGGTTGTATTTTCAACGTCAACGAGAACGGCAGCTGAACAGCTAGGGAACGCGTGCAACGCCAGGATGTCACCGGCGGATACACGGCGGATCGCGCAACCGTTCGTCAAAAGAAAACCGGGCGTCCTGTCAGATTTGAATTGAGCGAGCAGACCGTCAGGCCGTCGATGACTATCTCAAGGCCACTGCTAAACGGCCCGGCGAATTCTTGTTCACCGGCCGTCGCGATCCTGGCCGCAACATAACAACGCGCCAATATGCCCCGCTCATGTCGGATTGGATCGGAAGCGTGGGGCTCGACCCGAAGCTATTTGGTATGCATTCACTGCGGCGGACGAAAGCGACGTTGATCTATCGGCGAACAGGCAATCTCCGGGCTGTCCAGCTTTTGCTCGGGCATACAAGATCGAAAGCACAGTCAGGTATCTCGGGATCGAAGTCGATGACGCCCTAGCCATAGCGGAACAAGTTGATGTCTGAATTAGCCGGGCAGACCGGACATGCTCTGCCCACTCCGTAACAGTCGGTTCGTGCCATCTCCGGAAGTGCACTGCGTAAGCCACCCACCCTCTCGTTTGTTAATGGCGGACTAGATTCCATTGATCCAGATCAAGGGGCGCCGCCCCCCCGGGGGCCATATGCGCCTCGACCTGGACACGGAAATGATGGCGCAGCCGACAGTCGTGATCGCGGTCGATGACAATGCGGGCCTTCTAAAGAGCGTGGCGCGGCTGTTAGCCCACCACGGCATCGAGAGCCGTACGTTCGCCCCGGCCGAGGCGTTGCTTGAGAGCGACAGCGTGCAGACGGCAACTTGCTTGCTGCTTGACATTCACCTCGGGGGAATGTCGGGAATCGAGCTGCAGCGCCGGCTTGCGGCATCGGGATCGAAGTGGCCCGTCATCTTCATGACCGCGAAGGACGACGAGACCACACGCAATGAGGCAATGGACGCCGGATGCATCGCCTGTTTGCGCAAGCCGTTCGCAGGTCATATCCTGCTGGATGCTATTGGAAAGGCCGCGGTCTAACCGGCGCAAATGTGCCAGAAACAGACAGACGGCAACGAACAGGTCGTGGTTCGTGCGTGGCCACTAGTGGCCCGCCCGCGTAGCTAGCGGAGGATTTCAATGAGAAGATTGTCCGTGATCTTGAGCCTGCTGTCGCTCGCGCCAAATCGGAAGAAATATCTCGTGCTGGTCTTCGGCCTGGTGTTTGCGTTGTTTGGGTCAACCCCCGGCCTGTCCCAACACGGCCAGTCCAGTAACGAAGTCACGGTCGCTCAATCCCGTCCAGCCGACAAGCCGACCCAGTCGGGCACGCCGGCTCAATCCACGAGCGAGTCCGATATGCTGGACCGACCCACTGCTCACGGACGCTTTGGTCCTGAGAGGCTTTCCAAGGGTCAACTGGCGAAGGAGGTTGCGGCCCAAAAGCGCGTCGCCACCTATTTTCATGACAAGGTGACGACCCGTCTCAAGAGTTGCTGGGACTCCCTCAAAGGAACGGGCGATATCAGGATGGAGTACACCTTCGCGAGGCGGGACAAGTACTGGATGCCCGAAACGGTGATTCTGGCCCATTCGACGGTGCTCGACCATGAGCAGAACCACGCAGCTCTCAAGTGCATGGAGGACGCCGTCAAGGACACACCCCTCCCGATCGATTCCGGCGATGCCGACACAAAAGATTTCTTCATCTCGTGGTCTTGGCCGGTG
Source organism: Bradyrhizobium sp. MI1.4 (assembly GCF_055811315.1). Lineage (NCBI taxonomy): Bacteria > Pseudomonadati > Pseudomonadota > Alphaproteobacteria > Hyphomicrobiales > Nitrobacteraceae > Bradyrhizobium > Bradyrhizobium sp. MI1.4. The sequence goes on from NZ_JBVVPP010000058.1 coordinate 3,427, forward strand.
CCCATGCTCAAAGACGCAGAACAGCAGTATGAAATGATGCTGCGCTCGAATGGCGGCGGTGGTGGCGGGGGGTGTGACGGGCGCGGTACTCCGCCGAGGTGCAGCCGCTGCGTCGGCGAGGGATCATGCGCCAGCTGCGTAAGGGTTTGCGTCGGGTACCAAAGCTGTGGCTTTTCGTCCAGCGGGGGCGTGAGGGTCGGCTGCTTCAATGATCCACCTACTCAATGCGTTTCCGGGGGCGGAGGTAGCGATGTATCCAGCGGTATCGTCATATATTGAGACGAACGACGAACCGTTTGCGCGAACGGTACGAACTATATGGGGGGTGTACTGAGTGGATTTGGGATGAGATCGGGGGCAGTGTTGAGCAGTGCGTTCAGGTCCTCAACGTACCTCTTGGCGTCTTTCGTGTTGCCGACCAACAGGGACAGCTGTGCGCCAGCGTAGATGCCAACGACACCGCTCGTATTCGCATGGTTTGCGTCCCGGGCATGTATGATTGCCTTTTTTGGGCCGCCGCGACTGCTTGGTCGGGGTATCCTAAGGCCCACAGGCAGAGTGCCAGATAGGCAAGACCTGACGCGCGCGGATCTGTAACGTAGAGCACCGGGAGAGACTCGTCCGTTTCGGCTTCGTCGATTGCAAGGATCTGTTCCAATTGTGCCCTCGCCGTCTCGAACTCGCCCATTTCAAGCAGCGAAGCACCCACGGCACGGTGCGCAATCAGTCGCGCCAGGCGGTCGCCGGTGTGCGCGGCTACCCGTTGTCAAAAAACATCGGAATTCTGCTAGTGCAAAAGATTACTGGCCTTACACCGGATTGGCAATTTCTAGGGAAAGCGGATGGATTGCCACTCCAACTTCGAGAGGAGTTAGAGTCCGCCAAGCCGCAGCTAACAACCTGAACATGCCCGTCACTCCTGTCGGTGAAGACGCGCTTAAGTTTCGTTGCGCGGTGGTTGGATAGGTACCCGGCTTACGAACCACGCTCCATGTTGTTAGACCGCGCCCTCAACATCGAAGGAGCGTCACGTTGGCCAGGAAGAAAAAAGTAATTCGTCGCGAGTGGACTAAGGACGACATCAAGGAACTGAAAGCGCACTCAAAGGCGCGGACGCCTGTCGCGAGGATTGCCAAGGAGACCAAGCGAACCGAGGGCTCGCTGCGTCAGAAGGCGCTGTACTTGGGAATTGGTCTGGGCCATCAGCGGTAAATTGAGTGCTCTCGGTCATACTGGTCCGTTGAGCGAGCCGCCAAAAACCAATATTGTTTAACGCTCGGATCTGCGCCGATCACGTGCAGACCGCTGCTTCCCGCCTTCAGGTGGCTCGGATAGCTGCAATCAGGCTCGGTTTGCCGACGATGTTCATCACCCGGGTGAGGTTATAGGCCAGGACGTGCAAGGCCATCTTGGCGGCTACATTCCGTAGGCGCTTCATCAGGAAGTGCGTCGCAGCCACATGGGCTTTGATCGTGCCGAAGGGATGCTCGACCGTCTCGCGCCGCGTCCGCATGGCGTCGGGATTGCAATCGAGCCGTCTCTGGACCTCCTCGATCACATACTTATGCTCCCAGAGCGTTATGCGGCGCTGCTTTGACGGCGTGCATTGGCTCTTGATCACGCAGCCCTGGCACGCTGCTGTCGACCAGTAACGGCGCAGCGTCATTCCGTGCTCGATGTTGGTGTAGTGATAGGCAGCAGCTGGCCGGATGGGCAGCGGTAGACGTCCTCATCAGGCAGGTAGGCGAAGTCCTGTTTGCCGAACCGGCCCTCCGCCTTGGCGTTCGACGTCATGGGCTTGGGCAAGGTGACTGCAACGCCAGCCTGTTCGCAGGCTAATATCTCTTCTCCATCGAAGTAGCCACGGTCGGCGACTGCCTCGAGTTTGTCCGCTTCGAGCACTTCTTTGGCTTGCTTCGACATCCGAGCAAGCTGCCCACGGTCGTTGCCGATGTTTATGACCTCGTGCGTAACGATCAGATGGTGTTCTGTGTCCACCGCGACCTGGACATTTTAGCCGACGACACCCGATCCGCGTCCACCGGGATAGGTCGGCAAGACAGAAGCATGTCGGTAGCCGATGTTGCGACTACCCGCTTCGTGCCAGAGGTGGCCGTTCCGAGGAATCAGCTTTTGACCGGAGCGCAGTTAGAGCGACCGAGGCCGATTCAGCGGGAACGACGGGTCGGTGAATTAGAAGTCGCAGTCGGCTGAACCCAAAGCCTTAAGCAAGCCACCAAACGCGCCTAGCCGGCAAGGTTCGGCGTTCCCGGCAGCGTTTCGCCGTTCGGTAGTTGTGGTCTGCTTGACCTCGGCTTTCTTTGGCTTCGACTTTGGAGAAGGGGCGGTGGTGACCTTCTTCGGCTTGGGATCGTGCCGATGGGAGTTCATCGTCCTCGGCGGCTCCGATGGACCGACACTGGTGCTGCCTTCCGGCGAGGAATTGCGTTCATCGACGAGAGCAGGCTGCGCTGGTGTCTCGATGCTCCCAGCGGCGACTCCAAGTCGATCAGCCTTGGCCAACGCACCGCGTGGCTCGGAAACGCCTGCGGCTATCTCGGCAACGGGCGGGACAGGCACTGCTACACTCCTCGCTGGAGTTTTGAGTTCCATTGCCGCAAGCACTCCCACACCCAGTGGGATGAGGAGGCCCAACAACATCATTCTCAGCATGATGCCTCCGGCTTGAAATGGCGCCGGTTAGAATTCTCCGATGTAATGAGGCAACTTGGCGGCGGCCGACCTGACAACGCGCCCCACGTGCAGAGCGTTTGCCGACAGGGTTAACAGCCGCTCCAGAAAATCCGCATTGCTAGACCGCGGCACAGGCCTCGCTCAGGCTTGGTCGCGGCATCGCGATCGTCTCAAAGTCTTCTCGAGCTTGCTGTCGTACTGCCCGTCCTTGCCCTTGGCGTCATCGAGTTCAAAGCAGCCGCTGCCCTCGGCTTTCTTTTCCATCTCAGTCCGTGCAGCCAAGGACTTCCAGGGCAACTTGATTTCTCAGCTTGCCCCGGTACCACGGGTGTGTCAGCAACTGCGAAAGTGCTGTTTGCAAGTGCAGTAGCGAAGCCCGGTGCTCCTGCGGACGATTGAAGGCCGCACCTGCCTGAAATCAGCCTTCGGGCGAATGTCCGCTTCCCGCCAGAGGGGGCCGTTCACAAGCGTGACTCCCTGCTCGCCGTGCGCACTGATAAGGTTTCAGCAATTTCCTTATCAGTTCGCGAAACTGCTCCATTTGCGACAAGCCATATCGGTTGCCGACTGACTGCTGCGCTCACCAACCCCACTTCGTCTCGGACTCGCTAAATGAGCCCTATCTTCCAGGCGACTCCGCAGGCTAGGAGATTGCGCGCGCGTCTTGGTGTTCCGTGACACCGTTCATTCAATGGGCGCGCGCCGGGTGTGCCAGTCCGTCACCGACTGGAAGGCATGACCAGCGCGGACAAGCACATCCTCGGACAGATGAGGACCCACCAACTGCATGCTGAGCGGCAGGCCGTCGGACGCCATCCCGTTCGGCAGTGTGATAGTGGGGCTGCCCGAGAAGTCGAACACTGCGGTGAAGCGGAGGATACTGAGCAGCACGTTCGGATCGGCACCGTATTCGCCCATCTTGGTCAGCGTTGGGATCGGCACAGGCATTGTCGGGATCAGCAGCAGGTCGATATCGCCGAACAAGGCGGCGAGACTGCCGCAAAACTTCAGTCGCTCATGATGGATCTGCGCGATTTCGACACCGCTCATCGACCTGCCCTGCTCGATCAGCTGCGCCAGATCGGGGCCGTATTCCGATTTTCGCGACGGATAGGTCTCCAGGTGCGCCTCCGCCGTTTCGATCGAGCACATCGGGATCCACATGCTGACAAGCTTCTCGTAGGCCGGGAACTTGACCTCGCGGATATCGGCACCGAGCGCGGCCAGCGTGCGTTCGGCTTCCAGCAACGCAGCGACGACCTGCGAATCGATCCCGTCCTGGATGTAGCTGCGGTCTACGCCGATCCGTACGCCCCGGATGCCGTCACCGATACCGGCCAGATAGTTCGGCACCGGCGCCTGCAGGGCCGTGGAATCATTCACATCGGCGCCCGCGATGACGCCAAGCATAGCGGCGGCATCGGCCGCGCTCCGGCACATCGGCCCGACATGGTCGAGCGAGTCCGCCAGCGGAAACACGCCGTGACGGCTGACGCGTCCCCAGGTAGGCTTGATTCCTGTCAGTCCGCAGGTTGCGGACGGAAACCGGATGGAGCCGCCAGTATCAGTGCCAATCGAACCGAAGCATAGGCCCGCCGACGTTGCCGCGCCCGATCCACTTGAGGAAGAGCCGACCCAGTAGTCGACGCCCCAAGGATTGAGAGGTGCCTCGTCGTTCGGATGATGACTGGTGTAGGCGCCCTCAGTCATCTTCAGCTTGCCGAGTATGATGGCGCCGGCATGCTCGAGCCGGTCCACGATGGTCGCGTTGAAGGGCGGGATAAATTTGGCGTGCATCGTCGTGCCGCCCGCAGTCGGCGCAAAGGTCGTGTAGCAGAGATCCTTCAATCCGATCGGCACGCCGTGCACCGGTCCGCGCCAGATGCCTTTCGCTAGCTCGGCGTCACATAGCTTCGCTTGCGCCATGGCGCGCTCAGCGAGAACGAGTGCGTAGCTGTGGAACTTTCCATCGAGCTTGTCGATCCGGCTCACTATGGCCTCGGTTACCTTCGAGGGCAGCAGCTCGCCCCGGCGGAACAGATCGGAGAGCTCGATAATCGATTTGTAGTGAATTGGATCTGCCGACATTTGACAGCCTTCTTGTTGTCGAAAGCGGTTTAGGCCACCGGCGCCGCAGCCGACGCGATCCGGTGACCATGGGGCTCTCGATGCTTAGAACTGCACGCCGCGCGTGAGAGCCCCATCGACCACGAGGTTGGTTCCCGTGATGAAGCTCGCCGCCCTGCTGGCGAGGAACACCGCGCCGTTCGCCATCTCCTGTGGCGTGCCCATGCGGCCGGTAGGGTTCAGCGCCAATGCGCTCTTGTACAGCTCGGGATTGCCGTCCTTGATCTGATTCCAGACACCGCCCTCGAAATAGGTGTTGCCCGGCGACACCGAATTGGCGCGGATGCCTTTGCCGGCAAGCTGGAAGGCAAGTCCTTGCGTGTAGTGAATGATTGCGGCCTTGAACGTGCCGTAGGGACCGCTGGCGAAATCGACCTCGCGGCCTGACACGCTGGAGATGGTGACGATCGCGCCGGCCTTGCTCTTCTCCAGATACGGCATCGCTGCATTGACCAGCCGCACCGTACCCATCATGTCGGTCGAAAATTCCTTCTCCCAGTTCTCCTCGTCCTGACCGATCGACAGCGCACTAACGTTGGCCACGACGATGTCAATGCCGCCGAGCTTGGAGGCCATGTCCTCGACCCAGGCCTTGAGCGCCGGACCGTTCGAGACATCGACCGAGCTACCATACGCGGCGATGCCCTTGGCCTTGATCGCGGTGACTGCGGTATCGACGTCTGCCTGGTTGCGCGCGCAGATTCCGACATCCGCGCCCTCCGCCGCGAATGTATCAGCGATCGCCCTGCCGATCCCCTTGGTGCTGCCGGTGACGAGAACCTTCGCTCCCTTGAGTCCCAGATCCATGTCCATTCCCTCCCTATTGACGACTTGAAAACATGCCATGTGGCCATTCAGAGTAGGAGCTGCTCGCGGACATTGTCCTCGTTGACCTCGCCACCTGCCAGCGATTGCGTGATCTTGCCCTTCTCCATGATGTAACAACGCTCGGCGATCGCCAGGATCGTGTCGAGATTTTGCTCCACGAAGATAATCGTGGTGCCGAGCTCGTTCCGAAACGACCTCAGCGCCTCGCAGATGTGCTGGACGATCGAGGGCTGGATACCCTCGGACGGCTCGTCCAGGATCATCAAGGACGGATTGCCGATCAGCGCACGGCCTATGGCGAGCTGTTGCTGCTCGCCGCCCGACATGGTGCCTGCGGCCTGCCGTCGGCGTTCTTTCAGTCGCGGAAAATACTCATAGACGAGTTCAGGCAGCTTCTTGCCACCGGGACCGCCAATCAACTCTCCCACCTGCAGGTTTTCCTCGACAGTCATCTGCGGAAAGACATCGCGTCCCTGCGGGATGTAGCCGAAGCCTGCCCTCGCCCGCGCGTCGGCTTCGAGCTTTGTGATGTCCTGCCCCATGAAGCTGATCGTGCCACGCCAGGTCTGCAGCAAACCGATCAGACACCGCATCAGAGTCGATTTGCCTACACCGTTACGGCCGATCACGCCGACGATCTCGCCGCGCGAGACCGACATGGTGACGCCCTGCAGGATCGGCGTCGCACCGTATCCCGCCCACAATTCCGATACGTCGAGAATCTGGTCAGTGGGATTGGGTTTAGTGAGCATGGGTCTTACCGAGATAGATCTGCGCGACCTTTTCGTCCTGCAAGATGTCTTTGAGATCACCGCGCGCGAAAATCTTGCCGAGATGCAACACCGTGACGCGCTGGGCAACCTGACGCACGAATGCCATGTCATGCTCGACGACAAGCACCGTCATGCCTTCGGCATTGAACGACTTGATCAACTCGCCGGTCTTGAACGTTTCATCCGGAGACATGCCGGCCGTCGGCTCGTCCAGCAGCAGGAGCTGAGGCTTCAGCGCCAGAGCCATCCCGATCTCGAGCCATTGCTGCTGGCCATGCGACAGCGCACCCGCGAGCTTCTCGCTGTCCGGCCCGAGGTTGAGCAGAGTCAGCAGGCGATCCTGCTCGGCGATGCGTTCCGCACCGGATAATCGCTCCTGGAGCGCAATCCGGATGTTTTGCCGGACCGGCAGCTCCTTGAACACGCTCGGAGCCTGCATCTTGATGCTCATGCCCCGCTGCACGCGCGCATATGGACGTTCAGCCGTGATGTCGACGGTATCGAACAGGATGCTGCCTTGGCTCGGCGGGTAAAGACCCACCATCAGCTTGAACAATGTGCTCTTACCGGCGCCATTGGGTCCGATCAGGCAGTGGACCTCGCCGGCGTTGACCGTAAGGTCGACGTCGGAGACTGCGGTCAATCCGCCAAAACGCTTGGATACGCCTTTGACTTCAACCAGCGCCATGATCAGGTCTCTTCCGATTGCAAGCCCTCCGCCATGACGGGGCCCCTTTGCGCCGACCACGCCCGCTCCACCAGTCGGCAGCAAGCTTGCCGATGCCGAGCACAAAACCCTGCGGCGCCAGCATCACCGTGGCGAGCAGCAGCGCCCCCATCAACACGAGTGCTGCCTGCTGGCTATAGACCGTGATGGTCTGAAAGCCGAACAGCAGCAGGAACGATCCGACCAGCGTCGCGGTCAGATCGCTCCGTCCGGAGAAAGCCACCCATATGATAGGCATCGCCGCAGCAGGCAGACCGATGCTGGACGGCGTGATGAACTGCCCCCATGACGTGTACAACGCGCCGCTGAGGCCCGCGAGGCCGCTGCCAATCACAAAGGTCAGCAGCTGATATTTTCGGACATCGTAACCTAGCATCTCGGCACGCTGCGGGTTTTCCCGCGTTGCCACGATGATGTTGCCTATGCCCGAATTCACCAGCATGCGCAGCGCGAGGTAGACGATCACGATCAACGCGATCATGACGTAGTACAGCGTCGATCCTTCGATAAACAAGTCGCCCACGGTCAGCGGGTCCATGCCCTTCATGCCGTTGAAGCCGTTGAGCCGAGCCGAGCCTATGTGCCACTCCGGCCCTGCAGTTTGGCCAAGGAAGAAGGCGAGCACGAGGGTCGCAGACAACGTCACGATACCGAAGAAGATGCCGCTGATACCGCCCCAAATCATGAAATAGCCGAGGATGCCCGCCGCCCCCATCGCTAGGACGACGGCGAGCATCAGCGCGGCGATCGTTGCTGTGCCGCCGCCCATGTTGATCGCGAGCACGCCGTACCCGTAGCCGGCGATGCCGAAGAACAAGGTCTGGCCGAATGATAGCATGCCGCCATAACCCCACATCAAGCATAGGCCGAGCGCCATGAAGATCCAGATCAGAAAGTAGGCGAAATTGCCAACGTCGTAGGAATCAGCAAACAGCGGATATGTCAGCGCGCCCGCGAGCACGACAAGGAAGCTGGACCAGAAGACCTTGCCACGTCCGAGTGTCTGCGGACCTTCCAGCAGCTTCAACATCACGATTCCCTTTAGCGCCCACGACGAACTAGAACACTGGAGAGTCCCTCGGGCAGAACCCGAATGATCAAAATAACAGCGACCAGCATGCCAATCTGCCCGATGATCTGGCCGTAGCTCGCGTTCAGCGCCATCCGGATCATGGCCAGCAACACGGCCGCTGGCGCTGTTCCGAGCAGCACGTTCGCCCCTCCGATCACGACTGTGACAAAGCTTTCGACCACGAAGGTCGCTCCCATGGTCGGGATCAGCGTCATGGTTGGTGCGTAAAGGGCCCCGCAAAGCCCGGCGAGACCCGTGCCGATTCCGAAACTGATCGCATAGATGCGGCCAGTGCGCGCGCCCAGCGCCTTCGCCATGGCCGCATTCTGCATCGTCGCGCGCGAGATCACGCCGAATCGCGTCTTCATGAAGATGATGTAAAGACCGGCCAGCACCGCTACCGCGCACGCGAACAGCACCAGACGATAGGTCGAAAACGTATAGCCACCGATCGCAAAACTTCCCTCGGGCGTTCCGATGCCCCGCACCGCAGAGCCTACGATCAGAAGCATCGATTGCGTTACGATCAGACTAAGGCCCCAGGTCGCGAGCAGAGAGTCCAGCGGCCGCTTGTAGAAGCGCCGCACGACCAGGAACTCGACGAGGACACCGATGAGCCCCGCCGTGAGCGCGGCCAGGATCTGCGCAATTGCGAGCGGAACGCCCAGATTCACAAGGCCGACGGTGACATAAGCGCCGCACATGATGAACTCGCCATGCGCCATGTTGATGACGCCCATCATACCGAACACGATGGCAAGACCTGCAGCCGAGAGAATGAGGAACGCGAACACGTCGGCGAACTGATAGAATACCGAGAATACTTCAGCCGACATCTTGGTCCCTCTGTGATCCCGGCGCCGCATCGTTGCGGCGCCGGCCTTGTTCAGGATCGTAAGACTCAACACGAGCAAGATCCGTGCCCGAACATCACGACTTCTTGGGAAGATGGTTCGGCGTGTACTGATCCTTGTCGTTCTTCTTGGTCAGATCGCAGCCGATCTCGCCGAGCCAATAAGGCTGGATCGTGCCATAGTCCTTCTCGACCTTCACCTCATGCTTTGGCCCGACCGAGATCAGACGCATGCGGTGCGAGGTGTGCTGGCTCTTCGGATCGATGCACACCTTGCCTTCGGGAGCGTCGATGCATGCATCGCCGGTCGCGATCACCTTGCGCATGTCGTCGAGCTTGATCGACTTCGCTCTCTCGACCAGCGCCTTGTACATATAGAGCGCATTATAGGCATTGTAGCCCATGTCGTTGATGTAGAGTTCGTCAGGGAATTTCGTATGCCAGCGCTGCTTGAACTCGGTCGCTTCCGGCGTGTCGATCTCCTCGAACCAATTCGCAGTCGCATGCATGTTGTTAAGCGCAGGCGGCTTGAACCGCTTGTGCTCGAAGCCGAGCATGACCTTGATCGACGATCCCATCGGCAGATTGAGGTTGGCCGCAGCCGCCTGCTCGAAGAATGAATCCTGCGCAGCGCCGACATTGATCGTGAGTAGCCAATCCGGCTTCGCTTTCTGGATGTTCTGGATCGTCTGCGCGAACTGCGACACGCCGAGCGGGATGAACTCCTCGCCTACGACCTCGCCGCCGAGATCCTTCATGATCTTGCGGTTCCACTCGGCCGAGATTTGACCGAAATTGTAATCAGCGGCGATGACATAGACCTTCTTTCCGAATTTCTCGACCATCCATGGAATCAATGTTGAGAATTGCTGCTCCGGCACTGCGCCCATGCTAATCATGCTGGCGTCACAGACGCCGCCTTCATACTGATTGGTGTAGAAGTACGGTATCGAGGTGCGATCGACGATGGGACGTAGCGCCTCGCGAGAAGCCGAGGTGATGCCCCCGATCAGAACGTCGACCTTGTCGCGGTTGAGCAGTCGACGGCCGAACTCCTGATAGCGCGCATTGTCGCCCTGCGGATCAAGGTGAATCAGCTCGATCTGTCGCCCCAGGATGCCACCGCTTTTGTTGATCTCCTCGACTGCCAGCTGCGATCCATGCAGCTTTGGCATTCCCATGAAGGCGAGGTCGCCGGACACGTCCTCGAGCAGACCTACCTTCAACGGCGGTTCCGCCGCCCGACCAACACTCGCGCCTGCCACTGTACCGAGCATGGCGCCAAGCAAGACCATTCTGAGCTTACGTCCCGAATTCATCGTGATATCTCCCTGTTCTGAAAGTGTCTGGATGTCATGGCTTGAGGTAATTCTTCAGGATCGATGCCCCCATCGTGTATTTTGGATCGACCATGTTGCCGAGCCGCATGCGGCCGGCTTGGCTGAGCAGCATGTAGGCGTCGATCTCGTCGAAGCCGTAATCGGCCGCCATCCACCGCACGAGTTCGCGATAGGCGATACGCGCCGCGTCCTCAAGCGGACGCGCGCTGCCGATCGTCATGATGAAGTCCTTCGTCTCGAGCCGCGGCCAGGCGAAGCTCCAGTTCTTGATCAGGTCGACCTGCAACGTGACGGTTGCGCGCTGCTCCAGCGCCACGCCCGAGAGCTCACCGTCGCCCTGCGTCGCATGGCAGTCGCCGACGTAAAGCATCCCGCCCTCGGTATGCACCGGGAAATAGATGATCGCTCCGGGAGCGACATCGGGCAGATCCATGTTGCCGCCGTGGTAGTCGGGTTGCAGCGACGAGATCGCCTCGATCTCCGGAGAGACGCCGATTGTGCCGATGAACGGCTCGTAGGGCAGCGTGATCTTATCGTTCCAGCGTACGCCGTTCCTGTCGACATGCAGCTTCCTCACACGCTCCGGCAGGGGCGGATTGAGCAGCGCCGTCGAGCTTGTTCCAACCAGCCCCCCGAACTCCGGAATAATGCAGGTCGTTCCGGCCGGCTGTTCACCCCGCGTCTCGACATCGCGGATATAGATTGCAAGGCAATCGCCCTTCTTGGCGCCTTTGACGGCGATCGGTCCGCATTGCGGGTTGAGATAGGGGAAGTTCAGTTTGGCCGTCGGGCTGTCGCTCTCCTTGGTGAGCACGCCGCCGAAGGCGTCTTCCGTCTCGACGACGACCACTCCGCCCGGATCGATGGACAAGGTCGGCTTGGCATAGGGACCGTAGACGTAGTGAAAGCTACCTTGTTGCTCGATGGTCAGACTATGCGTCGCGCCGATCGCACCCTTGGCGACTGCGCGTTCAGCCATGATGGATGTCTTCAACCAGTCTTCGGACATGTGATCGGCTCCTCAGCTCAGATCGGGGGATGACGCTTGTGCCAGTCGGTAACGCGCTGGAACGCATCGCCTGCGCGAACGAGGCCGGCCTCATCGAAGTGACGGCCGACGAACTGGAAGCCGACCGGACCGCCATTTGCGGTGAAGCCCCCGGGCAGCGTCACGGTCGGGCTTCCCGTCATGTCGAACGGACACGTAAAGCGGAGCAATCCAGAGATGAGGGAGGCGTCCTCGCCGAGGGCCGCCGTCTTGGCGAGGGTTGGCGCCGCGAATGCCTGCGCCGGCACCGCGAGGAGATCGACCGACTCGAACAGAAGGCGGACGGCGCCACGAAACGCCTCGCGGCGAAGCACGATCTTCTGATAGTCCATGCCGGACTGCTGCCGGCCGAGATCGAGCAGGCTCGCGAGCGCCGGGCCGTACTCGTCCTTGCGCGCGGGATAAGTGTCCTCGTGCGCGACAGCCACCTCGATGCCGCAGAGCGGGAACCAGTCGTCGATGACCGCCTTGGGATCGGGGAACATGACCTCCTTGATCTTCGCGCCGAGGTCGGCCGCCACACGCAACCCCTCAGTCAATACCATAGCCGCATCACCGTCGGTGCCTTCGCTGGTCCAGCGCCGGTCGACGCCGATCGTCACGCCACGCAGGTCGCCGGAGAGACCAGCGAGATAGTCGGGCACGGGCAGCGGGACCGACGTCGTGTCCTTGGGGTCCTGACCCGCGATCACGCCGAGGATGGCGCCGCAGTCGACCGCGCTCCTTGCCATCGGGCCGATGTGGTCCAGCGTCGCCGCGAGTTCGAACGCGCCATAGCGGCTGACGCGTCCCCAGGTCGGCTTCAGCCCGGTGACACCGTTGGCCGCGGACGGAAAGCGGATCGATCCGCCGGTATCGGTGCCGAGCGAGCCGAAGCAGAGCCCTGCCGCGGTGGCGACGCCGGAGCCGCTCGAGGACGCGCCGGGCCAGAGATCCGCGTTCCACGGATTTTTCGGCGGGTCGATCTTCGGGTGATGATCGGCGTAAGCGCCTTCGGTCTGCTGCAGCTTGCCGAGAATGATTGCGCCGGCTTCCTTCAACCGCGTCACGACAGTTGCGTCCTCGGTTGGACGAAAGTCGCGATGGATGGTCATGCCGTGCGCGGCAGGCGCGCCCTTTGCCCAGCAGAGGTCCTTGACCGCCACCGGCACGCCGTGCAGCGGTCCCCTGATCTTGCCGGAAGCGATTTCCTTCTCGGCCGCCGCCGCTTCGGCGAGCGCCGAGTCGGCCATTACATAAGCAAAGCTCTTGAGCTTGCCGTCGAGCTGCTCGATCCGCCCGAGCATCGCTTTGGTCGCTTCGACCGGCGATAGCTCCTTCGCCTGGATCTTCCGCCCGACGTCAACGAGTCCTAGATAGTGGAGATCTGTTGTCGCCATCGCCTATCATCCTCCCACTCGATGTGACACACGGTCGTCTTCACGCAGGCGCTATCCTCACTGGCGACGCGGACGCATCGCCAGCTTCCCCGGAGGCAAACGAAAAAAGCCACCCGTCCCTCCCGAATGAGGCGACGAATGGCTCAGATGCCGCGGCTATGATCTATCGCTTAGGGTCCACAATCGAACGAAGCACTTAGTGCAAAGAGCTGGACGTCATCGGCCAGATCGGCGCACGCAAGGTTCGGAAGGTGACCCCTAGGAGAAAAGTCTAAGTAACTGCCCATCGCATTGTCAACGATGCTCTCTGCCTAAATTTCGATAGTGCTGCGCAGCAAAACGGCAGGCCACTTGCACTACTATCCCCGGTGATGATTTCATCGTCGCGTTGCGCTACCGAAAGTCGGCAATGACAAAACCGTCTGTTCCCGTTGGCATCATCTGCTCGCAGTCCGGGCCCTATCAGGCCATGGGCCGCGAGATCCTCAAGAGCGCCATAATGGCGGTCGACGAGATCAACAATCAGGCGGAGTTTGATTTCTCGATCGCTCCCCATATACGCGATCCCCACGGCGTCATCTCGGAGTATCATAAGGTCTGCGACGACCTCATCCGCAATGTCCGCGTCGAGCACATCATCGGCTGCTACACGTCGGCATCGCGCAAACAAGTGCTGCCCATCGTGGAGCGCACCGATCGCCTACTCTGGTATCCTGCGCGCTATGAAGGCTTCGAGTGCTCCGACAACGTGATTTATGTCGGCGCTTCTCCAAATCACAACGTCTTGCCGCTCGTCCAATACGTGCTTGACAATCTGTCACGGGAGATCTTCTGCGTCGGCTCCAACTACGTTTGGACTTGGGAGACAAATCGCGTCACCCGTGAACTGGTCAGCGCGGCAGATGGCCAAATCCTCGCCGAACGGCTGCTCGAACTCGGCGAAAGTGCCGTCGATCACATTGTCGACGAGATCGTTCGTCGCAAACCGCCAGTCGTGTTCAATACGTTGGTCGGAAGCTCGAGCTACGACTTCATCCGCGCCTTTCACGCCGGCACCAAGGCCGCGGGTCTGGAGATTCCCATGTTGAGCTGCAGCCTCTGCGAGCCGGAACTCGCGATCATCGGACCGGCATCGGCCGGCTGCATCACGTCGTCGGCCTATTTCGAGAGCATCCGCCTGCCGGAGAACCGCGCGTTCGTCGGGCGCTGGAAGGCGCGGTATGGTGACGACAGCAGCCCCTCCGTCGACGGGCAATCCGCCTATGTTGCGGTCTATTTGCTGGCCCGCGCGCTGCAGCGCGCGGGCACATCCGACATCGCCGAGGTGCGGCGCGCCGCGGCAGGCTATCGCTACAATTCGCCGCAAGGGCCGGTCTGGATCGACGGCGGCAACAATCATTGCGTCCTTACACCGCGGTTGGCCGTATCCAATCCGCACGGCCAATTTGATATCTTCTGGGAAGCCGACGCGCCTGTTAAGCCTGATCCTTACCTGACGCAGCTCGACGTTGCGGTCAGCCCTTCGAGGGAGATCTCGGTGGGCGGCGCATTGCCGAACGCGCCGCATTTGCGGGTTGTGAAATGAGCAGACCGTCTTCGTTTTCGCTGCGCGGACGCAAGGCGCTCGTTGCCATCAAGGACGAACGCGATGCAACCATCGTGCGACGCCAGTTCGAGCGTCTTGGGATCGCGGGTGTCGCATGGACGCCGGGTGAGCCCGTCGGCTTCGCACCGGACCTGTCGCTGATCGATGACGAGTTTCTACCCTTGCTGCAGCCGGCGCAACGCGCGTACCTGGCGCGGTCACCTGTCATCGCACTGGTCGGCACCGAGACCCCAAGCCGCCTGAAGTTGGTGTTCGAGCTCGACCCTGCTTCGTTCCTCATCAAGCCGCTGCGATCGGCCGGCATCTATGCAGCGCTCGTCATGGCGTTCGAGCGAAACGAACGCACAAGCGAATTGAAGCAACAGATCGTCAAGCTCGAGCAGCGCCTGCGGTCACGTCGTGTCGTACTTGCCGCTGTTCTCCAGGTGATGCATTCGCATGTGCTTGCCGAACCTGCCGCCTTTGCGCTGATCCGAAAAGCCGCCATGGAGCAACGCAAGACGATCGAAGAGCTTTCGGCAGAGATTGCAGCAACGGGCATGCTCCCGCGCGCAACAGGTTAGATCGCCTTCTGCGGGCGCGCGGCAGGCCGCAATCTCCTATGCCCGCTGGACTCTTTGCTGTTTGCGTCGTCACATCAATAAGATGAGCCGTAGCACGCGCATCGCATAGCGCTCGATAAGCTCTCAACTGATTGGCACCATCTCCGCTTCTGGCCCCACAGTTGACATTCCAGCGGTTTTAGCTGCGGTCTGCTGTTCGGGCCAATCAGGCATCCACCTCCCGTCCAGCGCCCAACTGATAAGCTTTTGCGTATTACCTTCTCAGTTGGCCAACTGACGCCGTTTCGTATGAAACGCTATCAGTCAGCGATCTGGAATGTCTGCCTTGCCTCAAATAGCACATCGCAGCTGCACCTCACGGAAGGTCAGCTAAGGGGTCACAAGCGGCGATTCTAGACGAGCTTTCTCATGTCCGATCTATGCCCGAGAGGCGACGTTGCGATGGCCTGGCGGCCCTTCGGGCTAACGGCCAGAATGCATCAAGTCGTGTTTTGTCTCTTTGGTGCGGATGATCGACTGGCAATGCACGACGGACGCTGTGCGCCTGTTCAATACCCGGACGCCGCCCAATCGGCTGTGACGGCCAGTGTGTCAGGAGAGACCCTGGTGTTGCGAATTTAAAGTTTGAATGAACTCCGCTGGGGGGAGAGCGACATGTTATTCTAGGCCATAGTATCCATTTTGATTGTACAGGAGACCGGATCATGATTCCTCAAGATCGGTTTCGCAGCCTCTTTCATAAATATTTGCTCGCGCTTTTCGTGGCTGTCGCTATCCCGCTGGCTTTCAACGGCGTTATCGAAGGGTGGTTCGGCTATCGCGATCAGCGCGCTAGGCTTGACCAGTGGCTTGGTCTCCAATCGACATCTGCGGCTGCCGAAATACACGATTTCATCCACGGTGTCACAACTCAGCTTGGTTGGCTGGTTCAGCTTCCGTGGACTGAGGAGCCCGACGAACGCCGGCGAACCGACGCGTTGCGTCTCCTTCGCCAGGCGCCCGCCATCAGTAGTCTTGCGCTCCTCGACGGCAATGGTCTGGAGCGTCTCTACATCTCGCGGATCGGCCTCAATCGAATTGAGAGCCGCGTGGATCGATCAGCCGATCCCGCCATCGTTGGCGGCCGGTTAGCTCAGGTCTGGTTTAGCGAGGTCAGCTACAATCGAGGCTCCGAACCGTACCTGACGGTGTCGATTGTCGGCAATCGACCGGCTGTCGGCGCTGTCGTCGCCGAAGTTAACCTCAAGCTGATTTGGGACGTGATCTCCGCGATCAAAATTGGAAAAACCGGCGACGCCTTCGTTCTGGACCGATCGGGCCGCCTAGTCGCCCATCCCGACATCAGCCTCGTTCTGCGCGGGGCGGAAGAAGCAACCTCCGAACCTTTCCGGGCTCTACGGGACGCGATAGGGCCGGGACGAGGTTTCGCAACGAGCCGGGATGCACAGGGGCACTATGTTGCTGCCAGCGCGGCTCCAGTACAGGGACCCGATTGGACAGTCGTGGTCGAGCAGCCCTTATCTGAAGCTTACGCGCCGCTCTATGCCGCCCTATGGCGGACCGTCATGCTTCTGGCAATGAGCAGCATACTCGCAGGCATTCTGGCCTATGTACTGGCGGACCGGATGACGGTGCCGATTAAATTGCTCGAGGAAGGCACCGAGAGGATTGGTGCCGGGTCCTTTGACCACCGCATCTCGATCCACACCCGGGATGAGTTCCAGCGCCTCGCAAACAGTTTCAACAGAATGGCTTCTGAGTTGGAGCAGGCACAACAGCACCAGGAGCGCATAGCCAAGCTCAAGCGGTTCCTTGCCCCCCAGGTCGCCGATCTCGTGGATAGAGCTGGCGACGACAGTGTGCTGGACGGCCGCCGTACGGAAGTCGTCGTTGTGTTCTGCGATCTGAGAGGTTTCACCGCGTTTTCAGCAGGAGCTGCGCCTGAAGAGGTCATGAGCGTACTGTCGGAGTACTATGAAACCCTCGGCAGGGTCATTGCGGAATTTGAAGCAACGCTGATTAATTTCTCTGGAGACGGACTGATGGTTTTGGTGAACGCCCCTGTCCCCATCGAAGAGCCTGCCTTGAGAGCAATCGATCTCGCCGTTGACATGCAAAAGAACGTGCAAGCCCTGATCGCCGGTTGGCGATCGCATGGCTACCACGTTGGTTTCGGAGTCGGCCTTGCTAGCGGGCCCGCCACAGTCGGCCGGATCGGCTACAAGGACCGGCTCGACTACACCGCCATTGGCAGTGTTGTGAATCTCGCTGCCCGACTGTGCGCATCTGCCGCAGACAAGGAAATTCTGATCGACGCCGAAGTCGCATCAGCCGCCAAGGGCAAGCGGCCCCTTGAGGAGCTTGGGGACCGCAAAATCAAAGGATTCGACGAAGCTATTCCGATCTTCAGGATATCCTTCAGCTGTCTGTAGCAGAGCCTGACCGCCGGATGCGCACAATCTCGTCGAGGACTGTTTTGGCATTCCGGGCTATGCTCTGGCAATCGGCCGAGGCGCGGGATCGTAGCCATGAGGTGCACCAACTCCAGAGCGGTAACGCTACAAAGACGTGCCAAGCGGCGTGATGTCCTGCTTCTGATAGCGGGTGTTGCGACGTGGACAACTAAATCTTTTGCGCAGAAACCTTCTGTGCCCGTCATTGGCTATCTTTGTCCGGAATCGCCCGAGCTCTTCGCCACTCGACTTCAGGCCTTTAAGCAGGGGCTTGGAGAAGCGGGCTTTGTCGAGGACCGCAATGTAAAACTCGACTATCGATGGGCCCTCGGTGAGTATTCTCGATTGCCTGCGTTGGCAGCCGAACTGGTCGCACGCAATGTGGATATCATCGTGGCACCTGGGGGCGCTCCCGTGGCACTCGCCGCCAAAGCTGCGAGTTCGACCAAGACGATCGTTTTTGAGATGGGCGGCGACCCCGTCCAGCTACGGGTGGTCGATAGCTTGTCGCGGCCGGGCGGAAACATCACGGGAGTTTCGAGCCTGAGTGTCGACGTTTCGCCAAAGCGGCTTGAACTTATGTGCGACCTGGTGCCCACGGCGACGAAACTGATGGTTGTCGCCAACCCGACAAGTCCGACCGTGCAGTCACAATTGCAGAAGCTTGACGCAGCTGCAGGCACCTTGGGCGTTCGATTGGATATTTTGCACGCGAGTAGGGAAGATGAGTTTGAAACGGTGTTCGATACCGCAGCTAGGGATAGAGCAAGTGGACTTGTGTTTACCTCCGATCCCTACTTTGCCTTTCGCAGTTCGCAGTTGGCTCATCTTGCGACAAAGTATCGTGTGCCCGCGGTCACACAGACCCGAGACTTTCCCGTTGCTGGAGGTTTGATGAGCTATGGAGGAGATTTCATGCAATCGCATCGGCGCGCGGGGCTCTATGCTGGAAGGGTACTGTTGGGGGAAAAGCCTTCTGATCTTCCAGTCCAGCTTGTTACAAAGGTGGAGCTCGTTATCAACTTGAAGGCGGCCAAACTGCTAGGCCAAGCATTCTCCTCTGCATTCGTTGCCGGCGCAGATGAGGTGATCGAGTAAACGACCCGGTGCGGCTGTCGTCGGCTCTAGCTCATAGGCTACCTATCTCCGGCCAGAGCTCTGGTACAAAGGCGCATTCGTAGATTCGGTCGACGAGGCGGGACATTGCACACCCCCTTTGGCTCATGGTAACGCAGGTCACTTATCGCGGCAGCCGCACTTGGCCCAGCTCACGGTGTCTTCGCTATTCCAATCCAAGTAAGCCGAGCTCAGCATCATTCAACGGGAAGACCGTGCGCGTGTCCAGATGATCGCATGCGCAATACTTCCATTGGTGCTTGCGGCGATCGTCGGTTTGATCGTTCGTAGTCCCGCGAGGAACGTGCAAGGTGGTAGATCTAGCACCATTGAAATCGCGATCGCAAAGCGCGGACCTCCGAAATCATCGTCGAAGGTGGAAGTGTGATTAGCGAGGTGCCAGCGCCGCCTTTTCGCTGAACTGATAACATTTTGGTAACTTCCTTATCAGTCGCGAACTGGACAGCTTTCGGCAATTTCTTATCAGTCGCCGACTGACCCCATTTTTGCTCGAAGCTTTATCAGTCCGCGAGCAGACTCCGTCTGTATGACTTGCTTAGCCGGAAGGCTCTTTTAACATTGGTCCCTCACGTCGCCGCGCGCAAACGCATCACCGGCTCTAAACAATTCGTTCGTCAGCCCAAAACGGCTTTTGCCCATATCTGCGCGATGAGCTGAGATCCGCGTCCGGTGCGGCAAGAGGAGCTTCTCGCCGGACCTCGTCTGCTAGTGCAACGAGAGAGAAGCCATAAATTGCCAGCGATACGTTTCAGCGTAGATCAAGTGTCAGCTTCGCTGACCTGCCCGAGCAAAGAATCGCAGGGGGAATACATGGCCGATCACAGGAAAACGGTCTACGCTTCAAGTGCTCGGTCGAAATGCGATGACCTGGAGCTGCCCATGATCAACAACTCCAGTCACCATTGCTGCCACGACCGCGGCGGGATTCATGCGCGCTACAATGATCGGGGACGATCAGGCCGATACTCAAAAAAAATCGTTGTACGCTTACGTTATCCGGCGCGAACCGCCAGCGGATTACCGAGAAGCACGTGATCAAACTTGGCAAAGGGAGAAACGTCTATGGGTAACAACCTGAAAAGCGCATGTGACGGGATCTTGCAAAAAGTCGTGGCTGGTAAGAACCGCGTTCCCGGCGTGGTGGCGATGATCACGGATCGCTCGACCAACATTTACGAAGGCTCAGTCGGCGAGCGCAGTCTTGGCGGCGGTCAGGCCATGACGACCGACACCGTGTTTGCCATTTTCTCCACCACAAAGGCCATCACCGGCACGGCGGTCCTGCAATGCGTCGAGGACGGCAGGCTCGACCTAGACGCCCCAGCCAAAAATTACGTGCCCGACATTGGCAAGCTCGAGGTCCTCGACGGGTTCGACGCCACGGGAAACCCGAAGCTGCGACCGCCGAAGCGCGACATCACCACCCGCATGCTGATGCTGCACACCGCGGGCCTCGGCTACGACTTCTTCAACGCCAATTACTTGCGTCTGGCGCAGGAGCGCGGCCAGCCGAGCGTGGTGACCTGCTCGAAAGCATCACTGATGACTCCGCTATTGTTCGATCCCGGCGATAAATGGGAATATGGCAGCAACATCGACTGGGCCGGACAGGTTGTCGAAAGCATCCGCGGCAAGCGCCTCGGCGACGTGATGAGGGAGCGCATCTTTACGCCGCTCGGAATGGAGGACATCGCCTTTTCGCTGACCCCTTCGATGCGTACGCGCCTCGCCACCATCCATCAGCGCGAGGCAGACGGCTCCCTGATCGCCCTTCCCGATATGCAGCTGCCGCCTGAGCCGGAAGTCCACATGGGTGGGCACGGTCTCTATGGCTCGATCGGCGAGTACATGAAATTCATCCGGATGTGGCTGAACGACGGGGCGGGACCGCAAGGACGCGTGCTCAGGAAAGAAACGGTCGAATCCGCTGTACGGAACGGCCTGCAGATCAACCAGGCGGTCACGATGCTCCCCGGCGTCATCCCGATGCTGTCGAACGACGCCGAGTTCTTCCCTGGCCTGAAGAAATCCTGGTGCCTCACCTTCATGGTCAACGACGAGGACGCGCCTACCGGCCGTCCGGCCGGAGCGATCGGCTGGGCCGGGCTCGCCAACACGTTCTTCTGGATTGACCGCAAGAACGGGTTCGGCGGGTATTGGGCGACGCAGATCCTGCCGTTCGGCGACCCGACTTCGTTCGGCGGCTACCTGGAATTCGAGACGGCCGCCTATGCGACCGGCGAAGCGCGCGCCGCGGCGTAGTGCTGACGAGCGCGGGTTACCCGGGCCACGGCGCGCCGCCGCTTTCGCAATCGAGCGACGACGTCAAGGGCGCGGGCTTTGCGATGTGCCACCTGCTGATCTTCTGGTCCCGCAGGCGGGTGCCCGCGCATGACGACAGTCGAATGAAAAGAGATGCAGGGAGAACGCTCACAACGGGAGGTACGTCATGAACAATGTGCAAGCGACGCAACGGACTGGACCCAAAGTCGACTTCGATGCGGTCATCATCGGCGCCGGATTTTCCGGCATGTACATGTTGCATTCGCTACGCGACAAGGTTGACCTGAAGGTCACCGTGTTCGAGGCTGGCGACGGGGTCGGCGGCACGTGGTACTGGAATCGCTATCCCGGCGCGCGCTGCGACTCCGACAGCTACATCTACTGTTACACCTTCGACAAGAACCTGCTGCAGGAATGGAACTGGTCCGAGCGCTATCCGGAGCAGGATGAAATTTTGCGCTATCTCGAGCACTGCTCCGAGCGCTTCGACCTGAAGCCCGACATCCAGTTCGGCAAGCGTGTCGTCGAAGTGGTCTTCGATGACGCCACCGAGTTGTGGACCGTGCGCACCGACAAAGGCGATGCCGTCACGGCGCGCTTCGTCATTCCGGCCGTCGGTGCCCTGTCGATCGCCAACATGCCGCCAATCGAGGGGCTGAGCTCCTTTAAGGGCAAGTATTACCACACGAGCCAGTGGCCGCACGATGGCGTCGACTTCACGGCCAAGCGTGTCGGCATCATCGGCACGGGTGCAACGGCGGTGCAAGCGATCCCGGAGATCGCGCAGCAGGCGAAGCACCTCACGGTTTTTCAGCGTACACCGAACTTCTGCGTGCCTGCGCGCAACGGTCGTATCGACCCCGAGGTGACTAAGGCGCGCAAGGCCGACTACGACGGTATCCGCCAGCGCATCAAGGATTCCTTCTTCGGGTTCGAGCTGAATTTCATACCGAAGGCGGTGCTGGAAACAACGCCCGAGGAGCGCGAGCAGGAGTTCGACAGGATGTGGGACGCCGGTGGCTTCGCATTCTGGCTGGCGAACTATCAGGACATGTTCTTCTCGAAGGAGGCGAACGATGTCATCGCCGAATACCTCAAGCGCAAGATCCGCTCGGTCGTCAACGACCCGGCGATCGCGGAGAAGTTGACGCCCAAGACCTACCCCTACGGCACCAAGCGCCAACCGCTGGACACCAACTATTTCGAGACGTTCAACAAGAAGAACGTGGCGCTGGTGGACGCGAGTACCGATGGTCCAATCGAGGAGATCACGCCGAATGGCATTCGCGCGGGTGGCAAGGAGTATCCGCTCGACATCATCGTCATAGCCACCGGCTTCGACGCGATGACCGGCCCGCTGAAGAACCTCGGTATCAAGGGGCGCGGCGGCCGGGCACTGGCGCAAGAATGGGCGGATGGCCCGCAGACCTATCTCGGCGTGGCGATCACCGGCTATCCCAACCTGTTCACGATCACCGGCCCGCAAAGCCCCTCCGTGCTGTCGAACATGCCGGTCTCGATAGAGCAGCATGTCGAATGGATCACCGAGTGCATCGCCCACATGCGAAGAAACAAGCTTGCCACGATTGAGGCAAGCCGGCAGGCGCAGGACGCATGGGGCGCCCATGTCGCCGAGGTCGTGAATACAACCCTGATGCCCGGCACCAATTCCTGGTACATGGGCGCCAACATAGAGGGCAAGGCGCGTCGGTTCTTGCCCTACCTCGGTCCGGAGGGCGTCGGCGGATACCGCAGAAGGTGCGCGGAGGTCGCGGAGAACGGCTACGAGGGCTTCGTGTTCACAAACGCCGACCAAGGCGGGATCGTGCACACGATTGCAGCCGAATAACTCAACGAACCCTGATCGGGAGTTGCGTTCAATGTCGCGTCTCCCGGCATGGGCCGAGCGCGCTTCGACGCCGTCTTGCGCCGAGGCTGCATTTTAGATTCGCTCTACGACGTTGGCGCGAAAGCGAACGACAGCTTTGCGCCAAGCGGTCATACGACAACTGATGAGCATATACATCTTTGCTTATCACTCTATGGGCTGACTCCGGTGTCAGTGCGCCACTGACTCCGTTTCGTATGTTTGCTTGTCAGTTGGAGATGCGGTCGAAGTCCCGAACGTCAACGGGGTTTTAGGCAGCGACTCGCTGGGGGAGAGAAACTCGAAAAAAACTTGCTCGACCGCCTCCGCTCAGGTGCTCTCGGTTAGGGAGAGGAACGAGATCTCGAGCGTCTCTAATTCAGGAAGTTGGGCTTGGAGGGGCTCAAAGAGCCGCATCAGATGCGGCATCTAAATACCTCAACAAGAAGATGCAATTTGCCAGCCCGGCTCACGTGGCCCGCCAACCACTTAAGCAAGCGAGAGGAGTTCTCCAGCGAACTCCGCCGCAGGGGTCGGGTGGCCCGCAAGGGCCCCCGCTGACCGGCATAGTCGCCTGACACTTTGGCCAGATTGATCCCCCGCGTAGTTCGCGAAGAAACGGCGCTGACACCGCTCTTCGGTCCTCTGCGGCTGGCTCGAGGGCCATCAGGCTTGAGATGCCTCGGGGTTTCTGGGGCTAGGGATTGGGTTTGCCGAGCAAACACCTTTCGTCTCAGATCCTCGACTTTGCAAGCTAGGAGCAATCCTGCCGACCCGCCATCGACAGAATGGCGTTTGGCACCTGGTCTGAGTGCTCTGGCAACATGACAAGGTGTCGGCCGGAAGGTGCGTACCGTCCCAGAATGCAATTTTTAACCGTGCGCTCATTCGCACCAGTCCACCCCGCAAACAACTTTTGCGCGCGAGTTTCGATCTTTAAATTCCAAGCTTAACGCTGCTGCAATTTTCATTGCGAAAGCAGGGCCGTCAAGGCTGAACACTCCATCGCCAACGACCGTGGCGCGCAACCTCGAACAGTACCAGCCAGAGCTTTTAGTCGAATTCCAAAAAGATCGCTGAATTGACGTCGACGCTGCTAAGCGAGGCCGCATAAGGCGTAGAGGGGACCAAGCGCGGGACCGAAGGCTTGGCCGCCTTTGCACGGCGAGCTTCGTGCTCGGCCGACGAAACGGCGCAAATTCCGATAATTGGGCATTACCGGCGGCGACTCCCTTCGCCTTCAAAAACGTGCTAGGAATGCGTTAGTGCTTCTGAAGGCAGGATGCCGGGCTCGGTTCCGGGCAGGAATCACAAACTGCGTCGCGCAGTATACTGGCCTTACCTGGACTGTCCGGAAGAAACGACCAGGCAACCCAATGAGAACTTTCTGCCGGCGCCGGCCTTTATCATTGCGCGGGGTGATTTCTGCTTTTTCGGCCTGGATCGGATAACATCAAATCTCGTGGTGGCCGCTGATGCAGCAGCTTGCGGATTGGCTCAATAAGCTCGGCCTAAGCGACTACGCCGAATGCTTTCGCAAGAACGGCATCGATCTCTTGGTGCTACCGCACCTGACTGATCAAGATCTTAAGGAAATGGGTGTTCTGCTTGGGCATCGGCGCAAGCTGCTCGCTGCAATTGGTGAGTTAAGCAGCAATGTATCCGCACGTGCGCCTTCTATGGATACTGCTATGGGGTCGGAGCCGCCCCCTATCCACGCGGCAGTTCCTCTGGTACTCCCGCCAACCTCGCAAGCAGCCGGCGAACGTCGCTACCTGACAGTTATGTTTTGCGATCTAGTAGATTCGACCAACATTGCGTCTCGGCTCGATGCTGAGGAGTGGCGCGATCTCGTGAACGCTTATCTCGATGCCGCGACCATCGCGGTGACAGAGATGGGCGGCCGGGTGGCCAGGAAGCAAGGTGACGGGCTGATGGCGCTATTTGGCTTTCCGGTTGCGCGGGAGAACGACGCAGAACGCGCGGCCCGCGCGGCGCTCGCTATTCATGCTGCGCTTACCAAGTTGAACTGCAACAACACGGACGCGGGCATGCCCGTTCTAAGAGCCCGCATTGGCCTAGAGACAGGCCCAGTCGTCGTCGACACCGCCGGCGAGATATACGGAGATGCTCCCAATATCGCTGCACGAGTGCAGGCGCTCGCCGAGCCGGGTTCGGTGTTGGTTACATCTCGAGTGCAGCGACAGGTCGCGGGCCTCTTTGTCGCGGGAAAGCTCGGGAATTGCAAGTTGAAGGGCATAGCCGAACCGCAGACGCTATACCGACTGGTGAGAGCGAGCGGCGGCGGCCGACGCGGAGGACAGCGTCAGCTGACGCCCCTTATCGGACGCGACGAAGAACTCGCTGTGCTGATGCGGCGCTGGGATCGTGCGCGGCAGGGCGATGGACAGCTCGCCTTGATTGTCGGCGAGCCGGGTCTCGGCAAATCGCGACTGATCCAGGAGATGCACGCGCACTTGCGCGAGACGCCGCATTCCTGGGTCGAGTGGAATTGCTCGCAGCTCCTGCAAAATACCGCGCTACATCCAGTCAACGAATGGGGTCGCCAGCGTTTCGGCGGTTCAGAGATCGCTGCTAACCGCCGACTGCACGACCTCGAAAATACGTTGAGGATGGTGCACCTTGACCCAACTGAAAACGTCCCTTTGCTCGCGCCGCTCGTGGACGTTCCCTTGCCAAAGGAACGTGAAGCGGTGTTGACGCCGGACGAATTGAGACGTGGGCAATTGGCGGCACTCACGAGTTGGGTCATCGCAGGGGCTAAGTCGCAGCCCGTGGTGCTCGTGGTAGAGGACTTGCACTGGGCTGACCCGACGACGCTCGACGTGTTAAAAGGACTGGCCGAGCGCGGCGCGCTTGCACCTCTTTTCGTCGTCGGGACAACCAGACCCGAATTTAAGCCCTCCTGGGGGGTGCGCTCACATCACAGCACGATCTCGCTGGTACCGCTCGATCGAGCTCAGGTTCGCAGCATGGTGGCGGAGCTTTCGGCGCGCCATGCTCTGCCTCCCAAAGTCGTGGACGATGTAGTAGCGCGCACCGGTGGGGTGCCACTCTTCGTCGAGGAAGTGACGCGGCTTTTGTTGGACCGGGGTGGGAAAGATGACCCCCATGTGATCCCGCCATCGCTGCAACAATCGCTCATGGCGCGACTTGACCGACTCGGCCCGGCCCGCGAGGTGGCGCAGATCGGCTCGGTGATTGGACGCGGCTTCTCTTACGATCTTCTTCGTATGCTCACTGGAATGGACGACACAGCACTGCAAGCCGCGCTGGAGCGGCTTGCAGAAGCTGACATATTGCTCGTTCAGGGTCTCCCACCCGTCTCCGACTATCGCTTCAAACACGCGCTTATTCAGGATGCGGCGTACGAAAATCTTCTCAAGAGCCGGCGACAAGTTCTGCATCGTCGCGTGACCGAGATCTTGTGCGACTGCCTCCCCGAAACTGCGTTGTCCGAACCCGAAGCATTGGCGCATCACTTCACACAAGCAGGTCTTACTCAGCAAGCGGTGGAGTGGCGCGGAAAGGCGGGCTTCCGGTCCTTGGAGCGATCGGCGCTGGTCGAAGCCGCCGAGCACTTTGCGCGAGCCCTCGACCAGCTTGCGCATCTACCCTTTACGACAGCAACACGCCGCGAGCGGATCAACCTGCAGATCGCGCTAATAAACCCACTCATGCACATAAAGGGACATGCCGCTCCGGAAGCCAGGACAGCCGTGGAGCGAGCACGCCTGCTCATAGAAGAAGCTGAAGCGCTTGGCGAGCCACTAGAGGACCCACTGCTCTTGTTTTCAGTCCTATACGGTTCTTGGATCGCCCATTTCGTCGCGTTTAATGGTGATCTGGTGCATGAACTCGCGGCGGAGTTCCTGACCCTTGCTGAACGCCGAGCAGAGTCTGCGCCGCTCATGATCGGTCACCGTATCATGGGTATGACCCTATTGTTCACAGGGCACATAACGGAGGGATGCGCGAATCTGGATCGCGCGATCTCTTTGCACGTTCCTGCAGAGCATCGTCGGTTGGCGACGCGTTTTAGCGTCGATCCAGCGACGTCAAGTTTGTTCTATCAAGCGCAAGCGCTCTGGTGCCTTGGCCGCCCTGACGCCGCAAATGCTGCCCTAACCCGTGGGCTCACAGAGGCGCGCCAAATCCGCCACGCTGCAACTTTAATGTTTGCGCTGCATATGGCATCGACGGTTCATGTATTATCGAGAAATTATGTGCAGGCAGCCGCAGAGCTGGATGAACTTGCCACCATCACCGACGAAAGCGGAGCCCCATACTGGGGAGCCTTCGGAAGGTCCGTGCATGGCTGCCTTCTTGCCGCAAGCGATAACGCCTGGGATGCGGTTCACATAAGCACTGCCGGAATCTCCGCACTACGGGCCACCGGAACAACGGTATGGACACCATGGTATTTATCAAGTTTAGCGATGGCATACGCGGAGCTGGGCCGCTTTGATGATGCCCGGCACACCATTGCTGAAGCACTGACCACAATGGGAGCGACGAAAGAAACGTGGTCCGCATCCGAAATCTATCGAACAGCCGGAGAAATAGAACTAGTGTCAGCGGATGGGGATGCCACACAAGCACAGGGCTTCTTCGACCGTGCGTTGGCTGTTGCCCGGGCGCAGCAGGCAAAGTCTTGGGAGCTGCGCGCAGCAATGAGCATCACACGGCTATGGCGTGACGAACGAAGGTCGGAAGAGGCGCGAGAACTTCTCGCTCCGGTCTATGAGTGGTTCACTGAAGGCTTCGATACACTTGATTTGCAACAGGCTAAAGCCTTACTCGCTGAGTTGGTGCAATAAAAGCGCTCACGGTGGACGGGCTCGTCCGAACATCAACTCCTTCGAAGCATCCATAGAATTAGAGGATGCCTGGGCTCGCGCAAACCGACGGTTGACTGAGACACGACTCGACGGTGCAATCGACGCTTGTGCCGCCGCTACGAAAGACCCTTTAGAGGGCGGCAGTGCCGCACTATCGGGCGCCGCTCAGATAGGAGACCTGGGCTCAAAACGCCCACGCCGGCGCTGGGCCTGCAGGCCCGCGTCTGCGTTGTTATGGAACGATGGCTGGATTCGGCTCACGAGTCTGTCTGTTTTGAATCAAACTAGTAAGCTTGTGAACTAAATCACTGCGTAATCCCTACTTATGTTGTTAGAGTTCATTTATTGATGTGCAAGGATTCTGCTCAACGCAAAAGATCGGGCGACCGCGTATTGATCTTGGCGCGAAACCAAATTTGATCCGGCGGGCTTGTGCCAGCCCTACGATTCAGGGCTCGGATCAAAGTAGCGTCTTAAGAATGTTCATTTGGAGCAAGCCAATGAACGAAAGCTTCTTACCCCCGCGTTTGGCTTATTGCTGTCGTTCGGTGCCATTGAGATCAATCGTTGCGACCTTACTGGTTGCTGCGCCTGTCGCGCTTGCGTCTGCGCAGACCGTTGCTCCCGCGGAAGGCGCGTCGAGCGGCCAAAACAGCGCTATGCGCATCAATCGAGAAGACGAGCGCGACCCCCTTTCGCTCGAAGCCGTTCAGGACGGGGTTAAAAATTTCGAACTGCGCCGGGCGGGCGTTTTACCTAATGCCACGAGCGCGGGTGACACCAAACGTCGCGACTTCGGGCCGACCAAGTCTGACGTATCAATGGCGGATCGGTTCGTTCCCCCTGTCGATCGCAAGCCGCCGCGCGATGCACTTCCACATCGGGGCACTGAGGCGACAACAGTCCAAACGGAGGCGCCCAACAGGCCGCTGTCTGCGCCAAAGGATCGCCCAAAGCCGCCGGCCGATTATCCTTCGCGCGGCGTGTCGGATGTCCGATCATTTGAGGCCTATCAGCTTGGGTTTTCGGGAGGGACGACGACACCGGCCGCCGGGGTCGACCCGCGCATACGATCGGATTTAGCAGCAGGGGAGCGGACTGAGACCTATGCCTTTCTGCTGATGGAATCGCTGCCGGACGCGGCCACGGAGCGCACGCTGATGAGCGAGTTCGGGGTCGCATCGCTCGGGCTGCATGGGACAGCACTCAAGGTCCGCGTCCCCCTGCAAGCACAGGCGTTGGAGGGTATTGCCAAATTGCCCGGGTTTAGATCATTGGCTTACCCCTCGCCCGACCAAAAATTAGCGCCGGAGCTGAAATCTGCCATCGAGCGTCTCGGCGCCGAGGTGGTTCGATTTCCAATTATCATCAGCCTGTTCGAAACTGATCCCAAAACTTCGTTCGCCGAACGGGTCCAAGCTACGGGTGCGGAGGTCGGTCGCTACGACCCGGTGTTGCGGAGCTATGAGGCTCTCGCAACACCCGAACAGATCCGCATTCTTTCCGGTTTTGATTTCATCCTGTTCATCGAAATCGAGCGCCGGAGCGGCGGTGGACACGATCAGAGCATGGCTACGAATGGAGTCGATTACATCCGTGCGTCCGGCTTCCTGGGTGCGGGAACTGTATTGGGCTTACTCGACACCGGCGCCATGTTGGGAAGTGCGGCCGCAACCATGCACCAAGACCTCAACAAGAACGGTTGGGGGAGAATTTCACGAGCGACGCCGCGGGCGTTTGGAATGATCAGAATGGCCACGGCACTCACGTCCTCGCAACCATCTCCGGAACTGGCACTGCGAAAGCGCGGTTCCGCGGCGTCGCAACTGCGGTCGGTTCGCGTGAGCGCATCCGGGTTGGAAAGATCTGGAAATCGACCAACACCGGACAAAACTCTTGGCTGCGGGACGCGATCGATTACATGGCGGACGCAACCAGCTGCGACGCGCCACGCCCCTCTGTCATCAATCTGAGCGGTGGGGCGAGCGGATCGGGACAGACTGGAACCGATTCCGAATCGCGTAAGCTCGACGCCCGCGTCTGGGAAACACGCCAGGCCTACATCGTGTGCTCCGGCAATAACGGTCCGGGCGCGCAATCGATCTGGTCACCCGGCGTGGCCAAGAATGCGCTCACAGTCGGAAACGTGCAGGACGCGGGATCAAGCCTAGTTGGCGAACTGTCCGGCAGCAGCAGCCGCGGCCCGACCGGCGATGATCGGATGAAGCCAGACCTCGTTGCAACGGGCGCTGTCGTGACCTCCGCGCAGGCGGGAACGACGGATGGTTATACGGATAAGAGCGGATGCAGCATGGCAACGCCTCATGTCAGTGGCATCGCGGCGACGTTGCTGGAGCACTATCCTGATTTCAGAGATCGACCGCACTTGCTGCGTGCCCATCTCATGGCTTCCGCTACCCTGCATTCGGACGAGGTTAGTCCCGCGAACAACACTGGTGGCGGTCGCAATGATTTTGGACTCGGACGCGTCTCCGATTATCAATCGCATTGGGCGCGCCTCGACCCCAATGGCTGGAGCGGCCATTGGGCGTGGATGACAATCACCGACAAATCTTGGGGCTTCTTCGACATCGACGTGCCTCGGGGTACCAAGCGGGTCGTCGCTGTGCTTACTTGGGACGAGCCCGAAGCGAGCGCAGGAGCGTCACAGGCGGTGACATACGATGTTGACCTGTGGGCCGATCCCGGCGCCAGTTGCACGCCGGACGCAGTTGGACAATGTGGTGGCTGGGCCTCGCAGTCTAATATCGACAACGTCGAATATCTCATCATCGACAATCCGCCTCCTGGCGTTCTCCGGCTCAAAGCAATCAACTGGAGAGCTCCCTCATTTGGCTTGCCGGTGGCAATCGCGGCTAAAATCATTCGCGGCGATCCAACGCCTGCGATTTCGATGACGGCTACGCCGAGCACAACGTCTCCCGCGATCGGCTCGACCTTCACAATCAAGACAACCATTTTCAACCCGAGTTACGAGGCATATGGAGTTCAGGTGTCAGCGGCGGCGGGGTCTAGCGGTCTAAGCCTGCTCGGGGTCTCGACCACCCGCGAGGATGGGGTGGCGATGGATTTTCCAAATGCGGCCAGCCTCACACTTGGCACTGTAACGGAGGCCGATACGCGCTCCGCCATCTGGAAATTCAGTGCCACCCAGCGAGGTCCGCAGACCGTCCGCTTCAGCGGCCGCTCCAACAACGGCGGCACTGTCTTCAAGAGCGTGACTGTTACACCTTGAGCATCCGGACCGCTATCCTAGTTTGACCAAAGTCGCCTGAGACATCCTCGTTCAGAGTTCACGGTCGGCCGAATCGCGAATGTATCGTTGTTGAGAACGCGCGAGGGTTCGAGACGATAGGCATCCAATAGCGAACCTCCGGGATCAGCGGCTTCGGACCGGAGGCCGACCTTCGGCAGAGATTGGTCGGATCGGTCGGTTAACGGATTAGTAACGGCTTCTTGCCAGCCTGCAACCATTGCAGATCATCGCAGCGGCGACTTTAGAAAGCATATCGTCTCTCTCAGTTCATACCTGCTCGGTTGGCAGTCTCATCAAGGGACAAGTCCGCTATGTGCAAGGGAATTCTGATCTCGCTTAGTGCGCTGTTCTTTTTACTGATTTGCGATCAGTTCTGGTCGAACGGCCGCTATACGGATGTTGCTATCGTGATGGCGAAACACATCAGTCGCTCTTTCGGTGTCTGATGCAGCCAGTTTTCACGAGCTCGAAATGACTGACGCAGATGCTCTTGACGCATTGAACCAGAGAGCATGTCCGGATTGCTGGTCAAAAAAGATGTTATCTGGATTGCGGGTTGACATTGCGGAGCACTTGGAATGTCTCGCCTGTGAGGCACGCTTTTACGTTGCTCCTCGACCTCCATATGCCATTGTCTTCATCCGACAATAGACCCATGCGAGAATCAACAAGCGCTTGCCATGGGTCAACAGCGCCTGCCGTCATTGCCGACACCTACTTGCAGCCGCGGCAGATCGTAAGCTTGCGCTTCAATGCCTCATCTTCTTGCTCAACCAGGTGCTGTGCCGCGATGTTGCCTGCCCCCGAATTGGGCTAGGAAGGTCTTGCTGCGCGGAATTGCTCGTCTAGAATTGCAACGTATCCAACGTGAAGAGTTATTGCCGATTTTGAACCGTCCAGTATGACACGGAGGCTCTTGGGATAATATCCAGCACCAATCAACGTTCCGGTTTTGCCGCACAACCGTGGCCCCGCTGAGGGCTTTACCTCGATGCGAGAACCAATTGCAAATCGGTATCTGATTGTGAGTGGCTCTTGCATCGCTGACGTCTGCGCCGAATCGGAGGTTACCCGGACCCCACCGGGCTTACGCCTCTCGATCAGAGAACCGAAGACCCTGGCTGGTCGCTTCATCATAAGGCGATGTCCAACAAGGATTCGCGGCGGCTTTCGTGGAAGCCGCCGCTATATACGTTACCCAGCACAAGCCCGTGCTCCCATATCTCATGGAGCTCGCTAGCCTGCGGCACAGTGAGGCCGCTCAGTAGCAGGCGTATTTTGCACCCGGCTTGCATCCCTTCTTAGCGCCCTTGGGAGCGTTTTACTGAGCCTGCGCCGCCGGTGCATAGAGCGGCGCGACGGTTGAAATCGCGAACAGAATTAGGACTGCGAGCATGATCGATTTCATCACAGATACCCCTTCTTGACCCGCCGAATTTCTTTGCTAATTAAATACGGTGCATTTAAATTTTACGATTCAAAATCGACTTCTTCAAGAAGTATTTTCAGGCGTATGGCCCCATCTATCGGGATAAAAGATGATCAACGAGAAGATTGTTCGTTTGCGCATTTATCGGAAAAACGTTGAACGGTATTTGGGCCTGCCTCGAACTACGCTGACTGAGATTGAGCGGCAGTATGTTGAGAGGCGCCTGACCGAAGAACAATCAGCCATGGAGCTGCTGTCTGCCTCGTCGTTTCGGGTCGCCGTCGAGGCCAATGGCGCCAGAGAAGTATGCGGCCGCCAGCCTGGCTTCAACGCGGCCGGAAAGAGCTAACAACGGTCAACGGAGATCCCCGCAACTGGTCCGCAAGGGGGATCCACAGAGATTATCCCGCCATATGACGCGCGGGCGCATTGTTGCGCGCCGATGATCAACAGGCTTCAAACCAATACAGCTTTGCCCCGCAAAAGCCCTTTTCAGCGCGTCGATCAGATGTTATTAACATTAAATGTGATTAATTTGCAAATTAACGCTTGGGGTCGCGAATTTGAATACCCCATTAAACCCAACGTTTGATGTTGCTGCGTCTGAGGTCGCGTGGGGGTCCTTTAGTCTCCCTGAGCGTGGCCCAGCTGATTCACTCATCATTCCGGACGCACATCTCTTATTCTCGGGCGAATATGCACGTTCGGGTCCCGATCTCATCATTTCTGATCCCAACCATCGCGTCTCGATTCACAACTACTTTCTCGGTGAGAAGCGTTCGCCGCTCATTTCGGCAGACGGCGCGCAACTCGATGCGAGAGTCGTCGAAGCGCTGACAGGCTATCAAACCTTTGCCCAAGCCGGAGGAAATGCCGCGCCTGTAAAGGTCATCGGCCATGTCGCCACCATAGCCGGAAGCGCCAGCATCGTTCGCAATGGCGTTACCATCGAAGCGAACAACGGGGACGTGGTCTATCAGAACGACGTTGTGCAGACTGGCAGTGGCTCTACCATCGGCCTCGTTCTGATCGACGGCTCAACGTTTAACCTAAGTGCAAACGCTCGCTTCATGTTGAACGAATTGGGGTATGAAGGGCAGAGTAGTGCGAGCGGTACCTTAGTCAGTTTGACGAGTGGCGCGAACCACTCGATGTTCACTCTCATCCAAGGCGCGGCCAGCTTCGTCGCTGGCCAGGTCGCCAAAACGGGTGACATGCAGATCGCGACGCCGAGCGCCGTGATTGGAATTCGCGGTACAGCAGTTCTTCTTAACGTCGATGCGGTGGATGGGCAGGTCTCGATTTCGGTTGCCGATCAGCAAGACGGTCAGATTCATTCTGTGCAGGTCTTCAAATGCGTCCCGACCAACTTGCTTCAAGGCGTTTGTACCGCGGGAGATCCAATCGGGATGGTTACCAGCGACGGTCCATCGCTGACCATCACGCCAACTGCCAATTTCGAGGTGATCACCCAAGCCATCAGTAAGAGCCCAGGCCAGGTCGCGCAGGAATTCAACGCCTTTCAGCAGGTGTTAACGACCTACGATATCGGGAAACAGATCGCCCCAGACACTCCGGCACCTAGCGACGGCAAGCGAGGAGATAGCGATACAAAGTCGCTGCAGAAGTTCGCTGGGAGTCCTCCACCGTCACCCACCGAAGCTTCGACAACCGTCATTGCAGACGACGTGAAGGGCCAGGCGGGTGGCGGATCGATCACTCCGGGTTTTGTGACCCTAGCTTCCGTCACGGGAAGTTCTGCGTCCGCACCGAAACCGCTCGTCCCCGTTTTGGATACGCCGCAAGCTGTTGTCGCGACTTCGTTCGGACCCGTAATTATCAGCAGCGCAGGCGGTCCAATCAACCAAGGAAGTCAGACGATCAGCGGAACTGTTGATGCCGCTTTCGTTGGAAGCACGGTGACGCTGTATGACACTTACAACGGTGTCACCACCCAAATTGGAACGGTTACTGTCGGCTCTGGCGGCGTTTGGAGCATAGCAGTCACCCTGGCGGGTGACGGCGACCACAGCATCATGGCTTTGGAGCCTAACGCCAACGTTACCACGAGCGTACCCGTTGTTTTCACCCTCGATACGACTGCGCCGACGGTTGCGATCACCAGCGCCGGCGGACCGGTCAACCAGGCCAGCCAGACCATCACCGGCACGGTCGATGTCGCCGACGCCGGCGCCAGCGTCACTATCCTGGACGGCACCACGCCGATCGGCAGCGCCATCGTGCAGGGCAACGGGACCTGGAGCACCACGGTCACGCTCAGCAACGGCCCGAACTCGCTGACGGCACGGGTGAGCGATGCCGCCGGCAACACCACCACCAGCAGCGCAGTGGTCTACACGCTCAGCACCACCGGCCCGACAGTGACCGAGGCCCTGGTCGCCGACACCGGCAGCTCGGCCACCGACCACATCACCGCCAACCCGGCGCTGAGCGGCACCGGGCTCGCCAACACGGTGGTCCACTTCACCATTGACGGCAGCTCGCTCGCGACGACGGTGACGACCGATGCGCAAGGGGCGTGGTCGTTCCTCCCGAGCGGGCTGGCGGATGGATCGCACACCATCGTGGCAAGCCAGACCGACAGCTTCGGCAACACCGGTTCGGCCTCGCTGAGCTTCACCCTGGACACGGCGGCGCCGACGGTTGCGATCACCAGCGCCGGCGGACCGGTCAACCAGGCCAGCCAGACCATCACCGGCACGGTCGATGT
>NZ_JBVVPP010000058.1:38575-48309 GCF_055811315.1 Bradyrhizobium sp. MI1.4
AGCAACGGCCCGAACTCGCTGACGGCACGGGTGAGCGATGCCGCCGGCAACACCACCACCAGCAGCGCAGTGGTCTATTTGGTGGGCGTGCCGGGCGCCATTCTCGGCGACGCTGGCGACAATACCCTGACCGGCGCCGCCGGGAACGATGCATTCCAGGGCTTCGGCGGCAATGACACGATCAACGGTTTGTCGGGTGTCGATCGGGCGGTCTATGTCGACGCGACCGGGGGCATCACCGCCGACCTGACGGCAGGGACCGTGACAGGTCCAGGTGTCGGCACCGACACTTTGATCGGTATCGAAGCCATCCAAGCCAGCAACTTTGCCGACCACTACTCGGCGGTCGGCTTCAGCGGTAACTCCGGAGTCCCTGGTACGCCGATTGGCTTCAACAGCTTCGAAGGCATGGGGGGAGATGATATCATCGTCGGCACGGTCAATCCTTCCGGCGAGATTCTGACTCGTATTTCCTATGTCAGTGCGACAGCAGCAGTCATCGTTGATTTTATCGCACGCACGGCGAGCGGCGATGCGTCGGTCGGCAACGACACCTTCACAAACGTCAATTCAGTCATTGGGTCAGCATTTGGCGACGCGCTGCGGGGCAGTGACAATCCGAATGGTACTTTCGAGCAATATGACGGTCGTGCTGGTAACGATCTGATCGATGGCCGCGGCGGCTACGATTTCGCCATCTATAATAACGACGTGACCACAACCACCGGCATAACTGTTAAACTTGCGGCCGGAACTGTCACTGGCGAGGCGACGATCGGAACCGATACGCTGCGTTCGGTGGAAGCCGTCCGCGGCACCAACTTCGCTGATACTTACGATGCCACCGGTTTCAGCGGTACCAGCACCAATGCCGGATCGAGCGGCACCTTCAATAATTTTGAAGGCATGGGCGGCAACGATGCAATCATCGGCAATGGCAACACCCGACTCCAATATACGCAATCAAGCGCTGCCGTGACGGTCGATCTCCTTGCGGGCACTGCGACCGGCGATGCCTCGGTGGGTACCGATACATTCACCGGTGTCAACGCGGTCATGGGATCGATGTTTGCCGACGTCTTTTCGGGAAGCGGCACCAACGAGAACTTCATGGGCCTTGCCGGCGATGATCTTATCAATGGAAACGGCGGCTTCGATACGGCGCAATACGCGAATCTAACGTTCACAACAGGTGGGATCAGCGTTCACCTTGCGGCAGGAACGGTGATCGGCGATGCCTCGAGCGGCACCGACACCTTGCGTTCGATCGAAGGCATTCAAGGAACCAATTTTGTCGATACGTATGATGCCACAAATTTCGGCGTCAGCGGCGCTATCGATCCTGCAACCGGTCTTCCCTATGCCAACATCGGCAATAACGGCAACCTCAATCAGTTTGAAGGAATGGGTGGTAACGACATCATCACCGGCAACGGCAATACCCGTCTGATCTACACCAATGCAACCGGCCCCGTGACGATTACTTTAAGTCTCAATGGCTGGACCAGCACCACCAGTGGCGCGTCAGGTACAGTAACCGGTGATGGGTCAGTGGGCAACGATACCTTCTCGGGTGTTGGCTCGGTGTCGGGATCGTCATTTGCCGACACCATCACCGGCTCTGCCAATCCGAGTGGTACGGCGGAAGATTTTTCAGGGCGCGCCGGCAATGACTTCATCGACGGCAAAGGTGGGTTCGACAGGGCATTCTACAACCACGATGGTTCGGCTTCAGGTATTCAGGTCGATATGGCTTTGGGCACGGTCTCAGGTGACGCTGCCATCGGAACAGACTCCCTTCGATCAATTGAAGCGGTCCGCGGGACCGCCTTCACCGATACTTATGTCGCGACCAATTTCGGCGTCTCCGGGCCAAATGTCGGTGATTTCGGTACCTTCAACGAGTTTGAGGGGATGGCCGGCGATGACACTATCACGGGCAACGGTAATACCCGCATCGCATTCTACAGTGCTCTGGATGGTGTGACCGTAGATCTCGCCGCTGGCAACTCCCACGGAACGGCCTCTGGCGATGTTGCGGACGTCGGCACAGATGCATTCACCGGCGTGAATGCTGTTCGTGGCTCGGGTTTCGCTGACGTCATTATTGGCAACGCTGGAAATAATACGTTGGACGGTCAAGCGGGGAACGATTTTATTCGGGGCGCAGCTGGCGCCGATACGCTGATAGGGGGCGCTGGAGCTGACCAGTTTGTCTTTGCTGCCGTTTCCGAGTCGACTGTTGCAAGCCATGACACGATCAGCGACTTCGTTCACGGGACAGACGTCATCGACATTTCGGGTATCACTGGAGCCACGACCGTCCAAGGCTTAATAGCCGGTAGTACGCAGGTGGCTGCGCACAGTATCGCGTGGATTCAAAACGGCGCGGACACAATTGTTTATGTTAACAGTTCAGGGGGAGCTCAGAACCAGGGTTCGGCGGATATGGAAGTCGTCTTAACGGCCGTAACAGCAAGCAGTTTGGCCAATTTGGACTTCTTCCACGTCTAACGGTCGAATCCTTCGCTCCTTCCGCTCACGCTTACGCCGCGCGTGAACAGCTTGAGATTCGGACGGTGAATGCAGGGGCTCCCGTGGCTCGTCAGATGCGCTTCGCAAAATACCATTCACTAACGACTTGCCCTTCCCCTTCAGCCTCGGCGGGCTCAGCTCCGTCCGAACCATTTCACGGACCTGCCGCCGAGTTTCAGCAGGCGACGGTCCAACGTGGCGTTGCGGGCGTAAATCCGTGGTCTATCCCACGAGTATCAGGGCCAACAAGCCGGAACAGAGGAGAGCAACGCCTCCAAATGCGACCGCCAAGAAGACTAAGGAAGTGAATTCTTCACGCATAGCGCGCCAACCAGGTGAAGCCTAGCCTCACCACGCTCCGACCATGATAAGCGTGGCAATGCTCAAGGCCGACCAACACAAAATCACTATAGGTGCGGTGAAACGCTGCTGATTCCAAGTCATGAGCTTGCCCTTCCGAGAATCTAACCACACGCTACAACCGTCATCCTTGGCCGTGACTTCATGGCTCCTGATAATTGGTTTCACCGCTAGGACTTTTTGTTGCGTTCTCGGGCGGTCGACGAAATCCCTTCACGCGCTCGCGAGCGAAACGCCAGGCAGCAAATCGCACTTTTGGAGACCTTTGCGCGGACGCTTGCCAGCCAAGCCGTTATGCAGCAGCACCAGGGCAGGGCCTCCGTTCGCAGTTCCCTTGTTATGGAAGAACTCGGCCCTTGGGCGATTAGGCTCGCTCCAGAGCCGCACACGCAAGCAGCGCACTGTTCGCATCTGGACGACATCGAAGCCCTTAGTTAGCAAGTGAGCGGAGCGGAGGTGGCGTCGACGGCGTCTTTGAGAGAGCGAGTCCTCTCAACGCGGTGAACGCTCCACTCTCTCCTTGGTGAGCCATCCCCCCAAGTCGTTCAAAAGTCACAAGCCTCGGTCAAATGGCGTCGCTTCTGCATCGCAACCTCGCTGATAACCACGTTTCCATTTTTAATCTATCTTTAGCGATCTACTAAGGATTCGGTTTCAAGGTCGTCTCGAATGGGAGGCGACCCATGCCGTTGATCAAATATTTCGGGTTTGTCGGCAGCGCCCTTGTCCTATTGCTGATCGGATTGGGGTGGTGTTTGCCGCAGCAAGTGGCGGAACCTACCGGTGGCTCGACCGACAGGCCAGCCATCAGGATAACCTCGGCCGAACGGTTGCCAGAGCGGGTCATTATCGA
Organism: Bradyrhizobium sp. MI1.4; assembly: GCF_055811315.1. Classification (NCBI taxonomy): domain Bacteria; kingdom Pseudomonadati; phylum Pseudomonadota; class Alphaproteobacteria; order Hyphomicrobiales; family Nitrobacteraceae; genus Bradyrhizobium; species Bradyrhizobium sp. MI1.4. The sequence goes on from NZ_JBVVPP010000058.1 coordinate 42,324, forward strand.
CACGAGCTTGCCGACGGTTGTCTCGCCGCCGAGCGTTCTGGAGTTTGCTGAACGATGGCCACAAGCAGCCGTTGCAGCTGTCGTCCCTCCCCCCAGGACAGCAACTCCGGCGCCGGTTGATGAAGTACCGATAAGGCCGAATCCCGCAAACCGAGAGCGTTCGAAAAAGATTGCTGTTCATCATGCAGCGTCAAAGACGAATATCGAACCCTCGAGGAACGGCAAGGCCACGACTCCACCTGCAGCCGCTGAATTGTCTCTGTTGGACAGCTTGAAGGAAGGGTTGGGGCAAGCGCAGGAAAAACTGATGGCAAGCCTCGAACCCTTGAAGTCCCGGCTCGAACAACGGCGTTGATGTTATCGCTCAACCTCGTCGTTGAGAGCTGACCGCGATTCGCACCTACAGAAATGCCGAACACGATAGATGGGGCACCTAAAGGGGAGCAAGTGCTCCTCGAGGGAGATACTGCACCAGCGCGAGGCTGCCTTGTCCAGCCTGCGAGCGCTCCGGTTCTGGCGATCTGTCGGAGGGTTCATCGTCGAACTGAAGCGCAACGGATAACGACGGCTGATGAGGGCCTTTGATGATCCCGGCCCGGTCGACAAGTGGCTGGGGGAACGATGAATGGAGATGCGGCGCCATGCATAATGTTTTCCTTGACATCACCTTCGCCGGAGCCCTGGTGCTCGTCTTAGCTTCTCTTGTCGCACTTCAAAGGATAATCGAGTGATCGTCGCCTGACGATCCGTTGCACTGCTTGCGAGGAACTTTGGCCTGTCGCGGTTTCTTCCAAGTGTGTGAGCCACCTCTCACAAGATTGCGTCGAGTCTGGCGTAGGTTCGGCGGGTAGATCGCCTTCCGCAAACCATCGTGGAGAGCGAAATGGCCAAAAATGCAACGGGCTCTGCAAGTGACCGTCTTCCGCATCCATTCAGCGAATTGCTCGCCGCCACCACCGTACCGCCGCAAGCCGAGTTCCTCGTGCACAGCGTAAAGGTCGTTTGCGGCAGACAAACGGAGACGAACTGCTGCTGTACCGCAGGCGCCCGGCCCGGCGTGTACGCAACCGAGGTCAACATTCAAAATATCACCGGTCAGCCGGCGCAGGTCGCGAAATTTTTCGTACCCTTGATCAACGCGGGCGCCGTTATTGGGCGCGAGCCCAAATTCGCCGATCCAGCTAAAATCTCTCAACACACCGGCGAGCTCATCACCCTTCCACCGCTGGCGGTGACGATGGACGATTGCTGCCGCATCGCGGAGTTGCTGCTCGGCGGTCCCCCAAGCGGAGAGTCGGCGCTCACAATCGGCTATCTCACGATCGGGAGCTTCTTCGAATTGGCTGTCTCTGCGGTCTACACAGCGACTCCCCTGAACGGAGACGGCATCAGCATTGACGTCGAGTACATTCTGCCGCGGCGCCTGACGTGGCCCGAGCCAAGGCTGAAAACCGCCTAACAGAACAAAGGGCATTGCGAGGCGTTGGCCGCCCTTTGCGCACGCATGGGCGGTCTTCCTTGCCGAGGAAATCCGCCTACGGCGAGCGGGTCCCGGCTCTTGACGCATTCGGTCGCTGACGAATTTGGCATCTCGCGAGCAAGCATTAAGCTTCGTTTGAAGAACATCCGAGCTGCTGCGCAAGCAAGAACGGAGATTCGCAAATCAGTGGTTATGCAAGAAGCCGGCCAAAGGCCGACGTCCGACTCGATCCGCTTAGCGGACTTGCCAAAATTAAGAGCGGACGTCAGCAGTGGTCCATTTGTGGGCATCGGGCGATGGTATCGCAGCTGTTTAAATCGGTATCCGCGACCTCGGAACTCATTCAGGTGACAGCTGCGAATAGGCGCATGGGCTCCGTGAAACCCTTAAGCTCGGCCGGCCCTTGATCGACGAACTTGAGGCCAGCGCCTGCCACTAGGTCTTTTAGCGTACTCGACGCCAGAACCTCGCTCGCTTTCGCATGCTGAGCTACCCGTGCTGCGATGTGAACAGCAATGCCGCCCACATCGTCGCCCATCATTTCGACCTCACCGGTATGAACGCCGGCCCGCACTTCGAGATCGAGCGCCCGCACCGCGCTGACGATCCTCTGGGCGCAGCGGACAGCGCGCGCCGGGCCGTCGAACAGTGCCAGAAATCCGTCGCCTGTAGTCTTAACTTCGCGTCCGCGATGCCGCTCCAGTTCCGAACGCACCGCCGCATGGTGCGCTTCCAGAGTTGAACGCCACTGCCTGTCGCCCACCAACGAGGCCCTCCTTGTCGAATCGACGATATCGGTGAACAGCACAGTCGAGAGGACGCGATCAACCTCGACGGCAGTAGCGGAAACACCCATGAACTGTCTGGTCTCCTCGACAAGCCGATCTTGATCTCCTGACCACGGAAGGTGATCGCTACCCGGTAGTTCGATGTAGCGTGCGTTAGAAATTCCCTCTCCAAGCTCGCGGCCGGCGAGTGCGCGAATGCGTACGTCGTCCCGCCGATGCATGACCAGCGTAGGAACATGGATCGACGCCAAGATGGCCGTTACATCGATCTCGCGGTTCATACGCATTAGGTTGATAACATCGGACGGGCTGGCGGCCGAGCGCTCGAACTTAGCGAAGCGCTCCATGGCGCCGGGAACTGCGGCTGAGGACGGGGAGAAACTTGGCAGACTCTTGCCGGTTCCCCAATTGGATCGGATATCGCGCTCCAACCCCGTGAAATCGTCAAATGGAACGGAGGCGCCCACCGTGCGCGCATACGTGCCGAACAGGAGGAGACCGGCGACCCGTTCAGGATAAGTCGCAGCGAACAGGATCGACATCGGCCCACCCTCCGAGACACCGAACAAGTACGCTCTCTTAGAACCCGCGGCGTCGAGCACGGCGCGGATATCGTCGATCCTTTCATCGAGATGCGGGACACCGACGCCACGATCACTCAGACCCGTGCCGCGCTTGTCGAAGCGGATCAGTCGCGAGAACGAGCCGAGCTCGTTAAGGAAGCGCGCGGCGTTGGGATTCTCCCATGACGGCTCAAGATGCGATACAAAGCCTGGCGTCATGAGCAAATCCGGACCGTCCTGTCCGGATATTTGGTAGGCGACAAAGACCTCGCCGCTCGTCACATAGCGCGTCTCGACAAACATGGTTTTTCCGCCGGTTTAGCCCACTGGGTAGCCTACGGCTAAGGGCCAAGCAGTGCAATTGATCGGCGATAAGCTCATGGGCAGTGTGGGCATTGCCTCAGCTGCCCATGTTCGCTGAGGGGCCGCGGTGGACCTCAGCCGGAGCCTTGGGCCAACAGCGGACCCTGGACGCGTTGAGGCTGCTCCGAATCAGCGCTCGCGTCGATAGTGCATAGCGACCGCGCCGCTACGGAGCGGCTTCGCCGAGACCAGCTTGAGCCGTCGCGCACTGGGCAGCCCCCCCTTGTACAGGGTCGGGCCGTGGCCGGCGATCCTGGGATGGACGAGGAGCTGATATTCGTCGATTAGATCCAGCCGGTCCAGCTCGGTAGCGAGTTTGCCGCTTCCGAGGAGCACGCCGGCGGGAGTCACGTCCTTAAGCCTCTGTACGCCTGTTCGCAGGTCGTCGGCGATGTGGTGGCTGTTGGCCCACGGGAAGTCCGTTCGCGTCGACGACACCACGTACTTCGGTTTGGCGTCCAGCTTGACCGCCCACTCGCGTATCGCTGGGGGCGCCTCCATGTCGCCACGAGCGACCGCCGGCCAGTAGCTCTCCATCATCTCGTAGGTGATGCGGCCCCACAGCATCGCCCCGCCCTCGTCCATAAGGCGGGTGAAGAACGCGTGGGTCTCATCGTCGGCGATTCCCTCCTCATGGTCGACGCAGCCGTCCAGGGTGACGTTTATGCTGAAGGTCAATAGTCCCATGCGACGAGCCTACTCCATCCGCTCGAAAACATGTAGGGCACCGGGCTGGTTACTCGTTCACGCACAACTCGCCGCGAGCGTGCGTATCAAATCCGCCGCCTTGCCGACCAATGCCGGTGAGGAAAATGAGGCGACCGCTAGAGTTGCTAAATCGATCGGTTCCCTTGACGATCTTATCCAGTTGGCTGAAGGCCGGCGACTCGGTTTCGTACACGCCAGCAGTGCTGGTCGTGAATGTTCCCCCTTTTGCCGTGACTAGCACCGTTCCCACGTAAGATTGCAGTGTTTTGGGCAACGAAGGCAGTCCCGCTATTTCGGCCATTGCGTGTGCCGTGAAAAACCACGTTGCGCCGCTTAGAGCGGGCTCGTTGCTCATGACTGTTCCGACAGTGCAAAGGTCGATCTGGCTTGAGCAACCTTCTTTAGTCATCTGAAGCGCAATTGTAGCCTCGAAGTTTCGGCACTGCGCGGGCTGTTGTGCGAAGCCGGCGCTTGTCGAAAGTGCAAGGATCAGGGTTGAAAGAAAGGCAGTTTTCATCACGCCCTCCTACTGATGTTACTGGTGTGCACTCTACACCCCAGTGGGTGGGTAAACGAGAGGGTGCCCGCTGCCAGATCGAAAGTCCATTCGATGGCCCCGCCCCTGAGCCGTCCATCCAACCCGTGACCGTGTTGATGGCAGTTGCCGGATCGACACAGATGCTCGGACCTGCCTTCGGACAATCTGGAACGGATGATCGTCCGTTCGATTGGTCGGTATGACCGAGCGAGTTCTCTACGAAAGCAGCAATGGTGACGTCTGGGCGCTGACGCGAGATCCGCGGACGAATACGCCCGTGAAACACCAGCCCAACATCAGCTCAGGGGGCCAAGTCTCCTATATGGATATCGGCCAATTCCTGCGTAGCGGCGCCGGCGGTCCGGAGCGCCAGCAATTGCTGAAGCTGATCGATGCTCTGCCGGACTGAGGGAACGCGCTTAGGCCGACCACGTGTCCTCCTCACGGCGCGCTTCGTCGTCGTTGATGCGCTCGGCCAAGTCGGCGGCGGTTTCAGTATCCTTCGTAGTGACGATGGGCTCGCCGTCTTGCTTCTTGATCTTTTTTCCTTGGGCAGTCACCGGAAAATCATCGGGTTCTAATGGCTTCTTGGAAGTGGACATGACGTCTTCCTTCTGGACCACGATGATAGCAGGCCACACAACGAGCCCTCGAATTTGATTCGGGCGGAAGTGAACGCCGGACGAAGGGTTCGTCGCACCCCGGGAAGTTCGCGAAACGGCAGCAGATCCGGTCCCAAAAGCGCAGCAGCGGTAGGGACGTCTGCCCTTGAAATTCGAGCCATGAACATCCTTTTACCATCCAGTAGCCATCCTAATGGATGTCAAAGGGGGTGTACCGATGACTGACAATGTACGGGAACTGCGACCCCGGGGTCCCGATACGGAGAAGATCACGATCAACCTAGGCTATGTCGACCTCGGCCAAGTCGATCTCATGGTGCAGGAAGGGTTCTACTCAAACCGCACCGATTTCATTCGGACCGCGATCCGCAACCAGCTCGAGCGGCACGCAGACGTGATCAAGCAGTCGACGGCCCGTAACAGTTTGGACCTGGGGCTGCGGAATTATGCCCGCGTCGATCTCGAACGGGCGCGGCGCGCCGGGGAGATGCTGCACATCAACGTTCTCGGCCTGGCGATCATCGATCAAGACGTCACGCCTGAGCTGGCGCGCGCCACAATCGCCTCGGTCTCGGTGCTGGGTGCCCTTCATGCCACTCCGGCGGTCAAAGCCGCTCTTGCCGACAGAATGAGGTGAAACGATGCTCAATCCAGACGTAGTTCGCGAAGCGACCCGCCTCACGCGTGCCGGCCAACTCGTCGAGGCCACGGCCCTCCTTCAACGAATGCTGCGCGGCGACGGGCCCGCCGCAGCGACAAGGGGGGTGCTATGGGTGTCGAGCGTGCGAGGCTCGAGCCGGCGACACTCGAGCTGAAGGCCAATGTCGTCGAGGAGAGGGAGAGCGGGCCAATGGTATGGACCCCGCCCTTGCCGCGGTGGAATCTCAAGCGTCAACTGCAGCGAAGGAGGATGTTATGCAGGT
>NZ_JBVVPP010000059.1:0-2737 GCF_055811315.1 Bradyrhizobium sp. MI1.4
GTGCCGGACGGGCCGCAGGTGGTGGCGGGGGCGGTGGCGGCGCTGCTGGGCGCGGCGGTGCCGCAGCCGGCGGAGGCGCTGCCGGCGGATGGGGAGGTGCAGCTGCGGGCGGCGGTGCGGCCGGGCGCGCGGGCGCCGCAGGCGGCGCGGCCGCTGGTGGTCCCTTCGGCGGCTGCTTCGGTTTTCCGTCAGGGCCGGTCTCTTGTGGCTGCGCCTGCGCGACGACAAGCGGCGGCGCGCCTTGTGCATGCGATGCGGAGCTTGCGAATTGCATCGCGGTCAGAGCCGTGGTGGCAAGCAGCACGAAACGAAGGTTGGTCATGTGGTGAACTTCCCCGGAAGGTTCTTTGACGAAGTGTTCGGATGAACAGCTACGCGTTAGGCCGGATTGTGGCGGACGAAGCGGACGCGGCCCGATTTATTTCTGCACGCAAATCACCTCACTATGGTGACGTTCATTGCGCATTCAGACGCAGGTTGCAATTGCCTCGGATGTGATGCGTCGCCTCATGCGCGATCCCGCGGCGGACTTGCATCCGTCGCGGGATTCGGCGTGAGCGGTCCGTTCGGTCCGCGTGATGGAATCTCTTCAGGCATGCGGCCCGGCAATTCGTCGGGCGGCGCTGGCGAGCCGGGCTCGCGCACCGGCGGTGCGATTTCAGGCTGCGGATTGCTCGGCGGAATCCCCGGCGGCGGTTCGGTGGGCGTACCGGGCGTCGACGGCGGTATCTCGGGCGGCTCGATCGGCATTACATAGAGACCTTGCGGTTGTCGCCGAGATCGGGGCGCGTGTTGGTCACCGCCGCGGCCGCCATCTTCACATAGGAAATCACGGTGCCGGGCGAGTCCCAGAACTCGGCATCGTCAGGCGTGACCTTGAGCACGCGGATGTTCGGATCTTCCGCAGAGTCCCACCACGCCTTGGCCGGCGTCGAGAACAGCTCCTTGATCTTGGCACGGTCATTGGAGATCATTGCGGTGCCCGTCAGCGACACGTATTTCTGGCAGCCGGCATCTGCGAACGACAGGTTGATGGACGGATTGCGCGCGATCTCCTCGTCCTTGTGACGCCGCGCGTCGGTGAGGAAATAAATCGTGTTCGCGTTGCGGTCGAGATAGGCGCTCATCGGCCGCGCGCGGAGCTTGTCGCCATCGCGCGTCACCAGCATCGCGAATCCGATCGTCTTCATCAGATCCCATACGCGGTCGACGTCGCGGGCATTGTCGTTGGCCATGTCGTGCTCCTTCTTGCAAGGGACGACAACGGCGCGCGCGGAACGAGGTTCCGGCCGAAGGATGGAACTTATCTATTCCGGCGCGTGGCAAACCGCCTCGATGTTGTGTCCATCAGGGTCGAGCACGAAGGCGCCGTAATAGGTCGGATGGTAATGCGCCCGGATGCCCGGCGGCCCGTTGTCGCGCCCGCCCGCTGCAATCGCCGCCTTGTAGAACGCGTCTACCGTGGCGCGGTCCTTCGCCAGAATCGCGACATGCACCGGCTTGTTCAGCGCGCCCTCGCCGCCGATCCAGAAATCCGGCTTGCCGTCGGCGCCGAAGCCGGCGGCTGGATCGTGTCCGGTCTGCTCCTGCGTGACCTCCATGATCAGGCTGTAGCCGAGCGGCGCCAATGCCTTGGCGTAGAACGCCTTGGCGCGCTCATAGTCGGAGACCGGGAAGCCCATATGGTCGATCATTCGTAACCTCCGTTGTTCGTCGTCAGCGCGACAGGAACGTATTGCTCCGCGTCTTGCGCGCAACCACGAAACCGCGCGCGACCATGTCGGCGATACAATCGTCCCGCCATTCCTTTTGCGACAAATGCTCGATTACCACCGCGCGCGGCCATAGCAATTGCGGCGCGTCGCGGAAGAAGCCGATCAAAACGCGATCCTCGAAGCCCTCGACGTCGATCTTCAGCGCGTCCACCTTGGTGACGCCGGCGTCGCCGAGAATGCGCGTCAACCGCAGCGAGGGCACCTTGATGGCCTCCGCGCTGGCCGTGCCAGTGACGACATGCGTGGCACCGAGATTGCCGCCGCCGCTCTCGATCATCAGCTCGCCGTCGCTGTCGCCGGCGGCCGCCTGCACCAGGCGCACCTGCGTCGCTTTCGACGCGGCCTGGTTGAACGACAGCCGTCCAAACGTCATCGGATGCGGCTCGATGGCGATCACTTTGCCTGATGGCCCGACCTGTCGCGCCATCACCAGCGCGAAGGTGCCGACATTGGCGCCGACGTCGACGAACACGCCGCCCTCCGGGGTGTGCTGGCGCAGGAAGTCGAGCTCGTCGAGATTGTAATCGGGATTGAACAGCGCGCCGCGCTCGGTGGCGCTGCCCTGGTGATAGAAGCGGAACGATGCGCCCTGGTAATGCATGTCGATGGGGCCACCGCGCAGCAGGTTCACCAATCGCGACAGCCAGGGCCGGAACGCGCCGCGCTTCAGCCCCGATTGTGTCGCGAGGCGAATGATCGCGGCCTGCGCCGCGTTCGGCGCAAACGCGCCGAACGGCGCGGACGAAGGGGCATTATCGGTCGCCAAGTCAAAGTCCTCATTGCAAGCGGCGCATGCATAGCCGGTTTTGCCGGGGACTCCAACGCTCGATCCGGGCAACAATCTCTGGGTGGGGGGGGGGGGGGGGGGGGCGCCGGCGGGAAAAACAACCACACCACCCCCCCCCCCCCCGAGCCGGGAGGGCGGCGGCGGCGAGACGCGCCCCCGCCCGCGAGACGGGGCG
>NZ_JBVVPP010000059.1:2747-46146 GCF_055811315.1 Bradyrhizobium sp. MI1.4
CAAGCCAAACCCCCATTCCCCCGCGGCCCATCAATCCCGGTTTTGGCGGGGCACACCACCCCCCCACCCGGCAAAAAAGCTCTGGGGCCCCCCGCCCTCCGCGGGCCCGACGAAGAAAAGAGACCGCCCCTCACGCCGCCTTTTTCGGCGCCTTGCGCTGGCGCAGGAAGCGGCCGAGCAGCTTGCGCTTGCCCTTGCGCGGGATCAGGTCGATATCGCTGACGAGTTTTGCGCCGCCCTTGCGGCGCTCCAGCACGATCTTGCGGCTGTGGAAGGCTTCCAGCTCGACACGATGCGCGACGCTGACGATGGTGGCCTTCGGCAGTTCGTCGGTGATCATCTTCATCATCTTGTCCTGGCTCTTCTCGTCGAGCGCCGAGGTCGCCTCGTCGAGCACGACGATATCCGGGTTGTGCAGCAACAACCGCGCGAAGGCGAGGCGCTGCTTCTCGCCGCCGGACAGCGTCTGGTCCCAGGGTGCTTCTTCCTCGATCTTCTCCTTGAGATGGTCGAGGCCGACCTTGTGCAGGGCCTCGCCGATCTCCTCGACCGTCCAGTCGTCTTCCGCGCCGGGATAGGCGACGGCACGACGCAAGGAGCCCGACGGCACGTAGGGTCGCTGTGGCAGCATGAACAGCCGCCGGTCGGGATGGAAATTGACGCTGCCGCCACCCCATGGCCAGAGCCCGGCGATGGCGCGCACCAGCGTGCTCTTGCCGGTGCCGGATTCGCCGGCCACCAGCAGCCGCTCGCCACGCTCGATCACCACCTCGGTCTCGCCGACCACGGCGGTGCCGTCATCGAGCGTGACGGAGAGATCCTTCAGCTCCAGCATGGCGTCATTGCTGGTCTCGCCGCGCTTGATGCGGCCGAAGCCGTCGCCCAGCTCGGCGCGCTCGAGGCCGTCGAGCGACATCATCAGCGAGGCGATGCGGCGAGCGCAGGCATTCCAGTCGGCGAGCCGCGGATAATTGTCGACCAACCAGCCGAACGCGCTCTGCACGATGGTGAAGGCGGAAGCCGCCTGCATCACCTGACCCAGCGTCATGCTGCCGTCGAGGAATTTCGGCGCGCACAGCAGAAGCGGCACGACCGGCGCAACGAGGCTCGATCCCTGCGACACCAGCGTGGTGCGCATGTGCTGACCCGCGAGCCGCGCCCATTGCCGCAGCACGTTGGTGAAATTGCGGTCGATGCCGTCGCGCTCCTCCTCCTCGCCGCCGAGCAGCGCGATGCTCTCGCCGTTCTCGCGCACGCGCGTCAGCGTGTAGCGGAAATCGGCCTCAGCCTGGTTCTTGTCCTCGGAGACCTGCACGAATTGGCGGCCGATCACCAGGATCGAGCCCGATGCAATTCCCGCATAGAGCATCGCGGCGATCACCAGGAAGCCGGGAATGGTCACCGACGATCCCGCAAGGGTGACGGTGAGCGCGCCGCCGATGGTCCAGAGCACGACGATGAAGGTCACGGCCGACAGCAGCGCGGACGTCACGCCGGCGAGAAAATCCACCGGCGAATCGGTCGCGACGCGCAGATCCTCCGCGATCCGGTATTCCGGATTCTTGTGGTCGCCGCTGACGAGATTGAGCTGGTAATAGCGGCCGTTGCCAAGCCAGCGCGTCAGCACGCTTGCCGTCAGCCACGCCCGCCAGCGCCGCTGGATGCCCATGCGCGCGAACACTTGTGCCACGCCGAGCACGATGCTGCCGATCGCGAGCGGGAAGAATACCGCGGTGAGATGGAAGACGGTGGACGCCTCGCGCTTCTCGATCGCGTCGAAGATCGCCCGATTCCAGACATTGATGCCGTATTGGAAGCCGACGGTGAGGACGATCAGCAGGCCGAGGCCGACGGAGTAGAGCCACGCAAGCCGGTCGCCGTTGCCGCCCCAGAAGCCGCGCGCGCTGATCCAGAAGCGGGTGAGGAGATAGTCCTTGCGGGCCTGCTCGGCCTCTTCAGGCGACAGCTCCGGGTCGGGCTCGACCAGCTCGGGCGGCGGCGGAGCCACTTCCCCGCCGGTCTCGCCGATGATTTCGACGATGGGCGGCTTCTTGCCCGATTCGCGTTTTCTGACCGGCTTTTGCATGGCCGGATAACGCAAGCTAAATCAAAAGGTTCCCGCAGGTTCCGGGCGTCAGCTCACTCGGCGGCGCCGTCGCGCACCCGGCGCCGCGCGACCCGGTGCAGCACGCGCGATAGCTGATCGATCGCGTAGGGCTTCTGCACGAGCTCCAAATCGACCTTGCCGTCCTGGGACAGCGCCTCGCTGTAGCCGGTGGTCAGCACGACCGGCACGCCGATGCCGCGGTCGCGGACCGCCTGCGCGAGATCGAGCCCGGTCATGCCGGGCATCACGATGTCCGAGAAAACGACATCGAAGCGATCGGCATCCATGACCAGCTCGGCGAGTGCATCGGTTGCGTTGTCGATCAGCGTGACGCTGTAGCCGAGCTCGGTGAGGCCGTCGGCCGCGAAATTGGCGAGTTCGATATTGTCCTCGACCAGCAGCACCGACATGCCGCTGCCGGCCACGGCCGGGGCCGTATTCGGTGCCTGCCGCTGCGGCAGCAAATCCGGCGCCACGCGCGGCAGGTAGAGCGAGAAGGTGCTGCCGTGGCCGACCTCGCTGGTGACTGTCACCTCGCCGCCGGACTGCCGGGCGAAGCCGAACACCTGCGATAGGCCGAGACCGGTGCCGTGGCCGATCTGCTTGGTGGTGAAGAACGGTTCGAAGATGCGCTCGAGCCGCGTAGCCGGAATGCCGATGCCGGTGTCGCTGACGGCAATGCCGACGAAACCGTGTTTGCCAGCAAGGTCACGGCCGCCTGAAAGATCAGGGTTGCCCGAGACGGGAGCCCGCGTGTCCGCAATGGTCGCCGCGGCCTCGACGTTGAAGACGATCCTGCCCTTGCCGTGCATGGCATCGCGCGCATTGGTCGCCATGTTGATCAACGCCGTCTCGAACTGGCTTGCATCGGCATTGACGAGGCAGGGCTCGGCCGGCAGCCGCATCGCGATTTCGATCGCGGGTCCGAGCAGCGTCGCGAGCATGTCGTGCAGCGACTGCAACCGCGCGCCGACGTCGAACACCTCCGGCTTCAAGGTCTGGCGGCGCGCGAAGGCGAGCAGCTGCGATGTCAGCTTGGCTGCGCGCCCGACCGCGTCTGCGATGGCGGTGATGTAGCGCTGGCGCCGCTCCTCGCTCAGCTGCGGCCGGTTCAGCAGGTCGACCGAGGCGCGAATCACGGTCAGGAGGTTGTTGAAGTCGTGAGCGACGCCGCCGGTGAGCTGGCCGAGCGCCTCAAGGCGCTGGCTGTGCTTGAGCGCCTCCTCGGCTTCGCGCCGCGCGGCGGCCTCGGCCTGGAGATGCTGGGTGCGCCGGAACGCGAACGCCAGCAGCAGAAACAGCAGCGCGGTGGCGGGAATGCCGAACACCAGATGCTGGCCCATGGTGGCGAACCAGCGCGCGCGGATCGCCGAGGTCTCCAACCCCGCGCTGACATAGATCGGGTATTCGGCGATGCGTCGGTAGCCGATGCGGCGCTCGACCTCGTCCGATGGCCAGGCAATGGTGATGAGGCCATGCTCGGGGTGAGCTGCGATGCTGCGGCCGACCGGCCCGTTAGGATCGAGCCTGAGGTCGCGATCCAGCCGCGGAAGATGCGCCAGCACCACGCCGTCGGTGCGTCCCATGGCGAGGAAGCTGCCGGGGTCGGAGCCGATCCGGGCATAAAAGCTCTCGAAATATTCCGGCAGGACGGAGGCCTGGATCACGCCGATGAAGCTGCCGTCGTCGGAGCCGCGGCGGCGGCTGACCCCGAAGAAGCGCGCGCCCTGATAGGGCTGGCGCGGCGTCAGGGGAACGCCGATGTAGCTGCCGATGGTCTGGTCGACATGGGCGGCAAAGTAATCACGGTCCGCAAAGCTCTGCGCCGGCGGCGGCGATGCCAGGCTGTTGACCAGCGACTTTCCGTCCGCATCGAAGATCCAGGCCGATTTGAGCTGCGGCAGCGAATCGGACAGTTGCTTCAGGCGGCGGTGCAGGCCCGGTTCGCGCGAGCGGATGATGTCGTCGGGCATGCCGCGCACCACCTCGTTGATCTCGGCGAGGCTGCGGTCGATGGTCTCGAACACCTTGAGCGCATGCTCATGCGCGACATCGAGGGTGCGCTCGATCTCGCGGTCGGCGATATCTTTCGTCGAGGTGTAGGAGATCGAGGCGGCGATCGCGAACAGCGCAATCGGCAGCGCCAGGGACGCAGCCATCATCCACTGCAGCAATCTCAGCGAATTGCGTTGTGCGCCCTGCACGGTCGCTCCGGTCCCACGCCGGTGAGCTTACTTGAATTTCGCGCCGGGAAGAAAGCGGCTTGTGGCGGGAATCAGAGGTTGCAACCCGCCGGCTTGCCCGCGTAGGGCTGAGGTAAAATCTACTGGAAGATGCGCCCGCCGTAGAATGCCCCGGCCGTGCCGGCCGGGGATCGCAGCATGAATGACGCCTAGATCTGGCGCTCGACCATCTTGAGCTTGAGCTCGGCGATGGCTTCCGCCGGGTTGAGGCCCTTCGGGCAGGCCTTGGCGCAGTTCATGATGGTGTGGCAGCGATAGAGGCGGAACGGGTCCTCGAGATTGTCGAGCCGCTCGCCGGTCGCCTCATCCCGCGAATCCGATACCCAGCGGTTGGCCTGGAGCAGCGCGGCGGGACCGAGGTAGCGCTCGCTGTTCCACCAATAGCTCGGGCAAGAGGTCGAGCAGCAGGCGCAGAGGATGCATTCATAGAGGCCGTCGAGCTTCTCGCGGTCTTCGTGGCTCTGCTTCCATTCCTTCTGCGGCGTCGGCGAGGTCGTCTTCAGCCACGGCTCGACCGAAGCGTATTGTGCATAGAAATTGGTGAGGTCGGGGATGAGGTCCTTCACGACAGGCTGGTGCGGCAGCGGATTGATCTTCACCGCGCCGTCCTTCACGTCGTGCATCGAGCGGGTGCAGGCCAGGGTGTTCTGGCCGTCGATGTTCATCGCGCAGGAGCCGCAGACGCCTTCGCGGCAGGAGCGGCGGAAGGTCAGCGACGGGTCGATGTTGTTCTTGATCCAGATCAGGCCGTCCAGCACCATCGGCCCGCAATCATGAGTGTCGACGTAATAGGTGTCGACGCTCGGAGTCTTGCCGTCGTCCGGATTCCAGCGATAGACGCGGAATTCACGGACCTCAGTCGCGCCCGCGGGCTTCGGCCAGGTCTTGCCGCCTGATATCTTGGAGTTCTTCGGAAGTGCGAATTCAACCATTTCGATAAAGCTTTCGCTGTTCGCTCAGTACACGCGCGCCGTTTAGTAAACGCGAGCTTTGGGCGGGATGTACTGGACGTCGTTGGTCATGGTGTAGTCGTGAACGGGGCGGTACTCGATCTTGACCTTGCCGGAATCTTCCAGCCATGCCAGCGTGTGCTTCATCCAGTTCTTGTCGTCGCGCTCGGAGAAGTCCTCGCGGGCATGCGCGCCACGGCTCTCGGTGCGGTTGGCGGCCGAGTTCATCGTCACCACCGCCTGCGAGATCAGATTGTCGAATTCGAGCGTCTCGATCAGGTCGGAATTCCACACCAGCGAGCGGTCGGATACGGCGATGTCGATGATGCCGCTATGGACCTTCTCGATCAGGTTCTGGCCTTCGCTCAGGATGTCGCCGGTGCGGAACACCGCGCAATTGTTCTGCATGACGTGCTGCATGCCTTCGCGCAGCTTCGCGGTCGGCGTGCCGCCGGAGGCGTAGCGGTAGTGGTCGAGCCGGCCGAGCGCCAGGTCGGACGAATTCGTCGGCAATTCCGGCTGGCTGGCGTTCGGCGTGAGCTTCTCGGCGAGGCGCAGCGCCGCGGCGCGTCCGAACACGACGAGGTCGATCAGCGAGTTGGAGCCGAGGCGGTTGGCGCCGTGCACGGAGACGCAGGCGGCCTCGCCGATCGCCATCAGGCCGGGGATGATGGCGTTGTCGTCGCCGTCCTTCTTGGTCAGGACTTCGCCGTGATAGTTCGTCGGGATGCCGCCCATGTTGTAATGCACGGTCGGCACAATTGGGATCGGCTCGCGCGTCACGTCGACATTGGCGAAGATCTTTGCGGATTCCGAGATGCCCGGCAGGCGTTCGGCCAGCACCGCGGGATCGAGATGGTCGAGATGAAGGAAGATGTGGTCCTTCTTCTTGCCGACACCGCGACCTTCGCGAATCTCGATGGTCATCGCGCGCGAGACGACGTCACGCGAGGCCAGATCCTTGGCGGAGGGCGCATAGCGCTCCATGAAGCGCTCGCCCTCGGAGTTGACGAGATAGCCGCCTTCGCCGCGCGCGCCTTCGGTGACGAGACAGCCCGAACCGTAGATGCCGGTCGGGTGGAACTGCACGAACTCCATGTCCTGCATCGGCAGACCAGCGCGCAGCACCATGCCGCCGCCGTCGCCGGTGCAGGTGTGCGCCGAGGTGCAGGATGCATAGGCGCGGCCATAGCCGCCGGTGGCGAGGATCACGGTCTGGGCGCGGAAGCGGTGCAGCGTGCCGTCATCGAGCTTGAGCGCGATAACGCCGCGGCAGGTGCCCTGGTCGTCCATGATCAGGTCGATGGCAAAGAACTCGATGAAGAACTCGGCCGCGTGACGCAGCGACTGGCCGTACATCGTGTGCAGCATGGCGTGGCCGGTGCGGTCGGCGGCGGCGCAGGTGCGCTGCGCCTGGCCCTTGCCGTAGTCCATGGTCATGCCGCCGAACGGGCGCTGGTAGATCTTGCCGTCTTCGGTGCGCGAGAACGGCACGCCCCAATGCTCGAGCTCGTAGACCGCCTCGGGCGCGTTGCGCACCATGTATTCGATCGCGTCCTGGTCGCCCAGCCAGTCCGACCCCTTCACGGTGTCGTACATGTGCCAGCGCCAGTCGTCCTTGTGCATGTTGCCGAGCGACGCCGAGATGCCGCCCTGCGCCGCGACGGTGTGCGAGCGGGTCGGAAACACTTTGGTGATGCAGGCGGTACGAAGACCGGCTTCGCTGCAGCCGACCACGGCGCGCAGGCCCGCGCCGCCGGCGCCGACCACGACGACATCATAGGTGTGATCTTCGATCGGATAGGCTTTGCCGTTGGTGGCGGGAGCGCCGTTGCCCTTGCCATTGGTCTCTGTGGCCATGGGTTTAGACTCCGGAGGAAAGTTTCAGGATCGCGTAGGTCGAGGCGAGCGCCACGGCGAACGAGAAGAAGTTGTTGAGCATGATCGAGATGAGCTTCAGCTTCTCGTTATGGATGTAGTCCTCGATCACGACCTGCATGCCGATCTTCATGTGCCAGGCGCTGGCGAAGATGAAGAGCAGCAGGATCACCGCGATCGGCAGCGAGCCGAGAATCTGTGCGGCGCCGGCCTGGTTGCGGCCGAGCAGCATCATCACGATCACGATCACGGGGATCATCAGCAGCGTCATGGCGACGCCGGTGATGCGCTGGCGCCAGAAATCGGAGGTGCCCGAATGCGCCGCGCCGAGATTGCGCACGCGGCCGAGCGGGGTGCGCATGGAGGAGCCCTTCGGGGCGCCGTGGGATTCGTCGAAACTCATCGTCCGCCTCCGATCGCGTAGGCGATGATCCAAATGAGGACCGTGAGCACGATGCCGCCGATCAGGGCGCCCCAGGTCAAGGCCTCGCGCTCATTGGCCTTGAAGCCGTAGCCGAGGTCCCAGACGAAATGCCGGATGCCGCTGAGCATGTGGTGCATCAGCGCCCAAGTGTAGCCGAACACGATCAGGCGGCCGATGATGCTGCCGGTGAAGGCCTGGACGTGGCTATAGGCGGCGGGGCCGGAGGCCGCCGCAATCAGCCACCAGGCCAGCAGCAGCGTTCCGGCGTAGAGGGCAATTCCGGTGGCGCGATGGACGATGGAAAGCGCCATCGTCAGGGTCCAGCGGTAGGTCTGAATGTGCGGCGAAAGCGGTCGTTCGATCCGTGCGGTCATGGGCTTCAATTGCTTTGTTGCGGCCCAGCATGGGGCGCGCGGGGATCGCGAAAGGTCGGCTCTATTTACGGAGTCGATTTCACCTGCGCAATCACCAAATCGCCATAAACCGAACTTGAGTTCAGCTCTAGGCCCTTGATGTAACAAGGCCAATCGTCCGCTTGGTATACCAGGGCGATGGCGCACCGTCTAAAGACAGAACACAAATTCATCTCTTGCGGGAGAGCTGCGGCACATTGAAATTACTATTGGAACGGCTCCAAGCTGCCGCGGGCCGCCCAGGGTTCGAACCAGTCAATTCATGTCACGAACCGGCAGCGATGGTCGGCGAGCAATCGCCATTTTCCGCCAAGCGCACCGATTTTTCGCGAGACGGGCGGATATGCGCAACCTGCATCCCACCCCAGACCGGCGATGCGGCGGTCGACCCGACAAATCAGATCGCCTACAGCTTTCCGGGCAGCCAGTCCGGACGCTTGTCTCGGAGCCGCTGCGATCGCCGGGGCAGATCAGGGGTGATTGCAGGACTTGATATCAAGGAGATCGCCGAGCTCGCGCTGCTGCTGATCGCAACCGGCGCGCTCTCCGGATTCTTGGCCGGCGTGTTCGGCATCGGGGGCGGCGCGATTCTGGTGCCGGTGTTCTACGAGTGCTTCCGCATCGCCGGTGTGCCGCTCGATGTGCGCATGCCGCTCTGCATCGGCACTTCGCTCGCCGTCATCATTCCGACCTCGATCCGTTCGTTCCAGGCGCATTACAAGCGCGGCGCCGTCGATCTTGCGATCCTCCGGGTCTGGTGGCTGCCGATCCTGATCGGCGTCGTCGCCGGCAGCGTGGTCGCGCGTTACGCGCCGGAGCGACTGTTCAAGATCGTGTTCGTCGCCGTCGCTTGGTCGGCCGCGGTACGGCTGATCTTCGCGCGCGAGAGCTGGAAGCTCGGCGATGATCTGCCGAAGGGCCCCTTAATGCGAATCTACGGCTTCTGCGTCGGCATTTTGTCGACGTTGATGGGCATCGGCGGTGGCCTGTTCTCGAACCTGCTGATGACGTTCTACGGCCGCCCGATCCACCAGGCAGTGGCGACATCGTCGGCGCTCGCGGTCTTGATCTCGATCCCCGGCGCGCTCGGCTACATCTATGCCGGTTGGCCTGCGGCGGTGAGCTACCCGGCCGTTGCAGCCCTGCAGGTCCCGTTCGCGCTCGGTTACGTCTCGCTGATCGGCGCGGTCCTGGTGATGCCAATGAGCCTTGTGACGGCACCGCTCGGTGTGAAGGCTGCGCATGCAATGTCGAAGCGGACGCTGGAAGTCGCGTTCGGGTGCTATCTGTTCATCGTCGGCAGCCGTTTCGTGCTGAGCTTGCTGGGCGGACAGTAGGCGCCGCAAATTCCGTCATTGCGAGCGAAGCGAAGCAATCCAGGAGTTCTTCCGCGGCGGCAGTCTGGATTGCTTCGTCGCAAGAGCTCCTCGCAATGACGACGAGAGTTCTGCGAACAACAGCCCCTATTTCTTCGCGTAAAGATCCTTGTACGTATCCCGCAGCACGTTTTTCTGCACCTTGCCCATGGTGTTGCGCGGCAGCTCGTCGACCACGAATACCCGCTTGGGCATCTTGAACTTGGCCAGCCGGCCGTCGAGCGCTTTCAGCACCGCGGCCTCTGTCACATCCGCGTCCTTGTTGCAAACCAGCACCGCCGTGACGCCCTCGCCGAAATCGGCGTGGGGCACGCCGATCACGGCGGATTCGATCACGCCGGGCATGGCGTCGATCTCGCTCTCGATTTCCTTCGGGTAGACATTGAACCCGCCGGAGATGACGAGATCCTTGCCGCGGCCGAGAATGTGGACGTAACCCTTGGCGTCAATCTTGCCGAGGTCGCCGGTGATGAAGAAGCCGTCGTCGCGGAATTCCGCCTTGGTCTTCTCCGGCATGCGCCAATAGCCCTTGAATACGTTCGGGCCCTTGACCTCGATCATGCCGATCTCGTCGCGCGGCAGCTCCTTGCCGGTTTCAGGATCGGTGACGCGCACGGACACGCCGGGGAGCGGAAAGCCGACCGCGCCGGGCACGCGCTCGCCGTCATAGGGATTCGACGTGTTCATGTTGGTCTCGGTCATGCCGTAGCGCTCGAGCACCGCGTGCCCCGTGCGCGCCGACCATTCGCGATGGGTTTCGGCCAGCAGCGGCGCCGAGCCCGAGATGAACAGCCGCATGTGCTGTGTGGTTTCGCGCGACAGCGCAGCGTTCTGGAGCAGACGGGTATAGAACGTCGGCACCCCCATCAGCACCGTGGCACGCGCCATCAGCTTGATGATCAGATCCGGGTCGAGCTTCGGCAGGAAGATCATCGATGCCCGCGCGAACAGCGTCACGTTGGTCGCCACGAACAGGCCGTGGGTGTGGTAGATCGGCAGTGCGTGGATCAGCACGTCCTTGTCGGTGAAGCGCCAGAAGCCGACGAGCGAGAGCGAGTTGGACGTCAGATTGTCGTGGGTCAACATCGCGCCCTTGGAGCGGCCGGTGGTGCCGGACGTGTAGAGGATCGCGGCGAGATCGTCGTTTGCGCGCGGCACCGTGGTGAATTCGCTGCTCGCCTTGTCGGCGGCGTCCGTCAGCGAGCCCTTGCCGTCCGGCCCGAGCGTCTCGACTTTTGCTTTCACCTTGGCGGCGATGGGGGCGAGGCCCTCCGCCTTGGAGGGATCGCAGACCACCAGCGAGGGCTCGGCATCGCCGATGAAGTAGTCGAGCTCGTTGAGCGTATAGGCGGTGTTGAGCGGCAGATAGACTGCGCCGGCCCGCACCGTGGCCAAATACAGCACGACGTTGGCCACGGACTTCTCGACCTGCACCGCAACGCGGTCGCCGGGCTTCACGCCGCGCGCGACCAGTACATTGGCCATCTGTCCGGCACGGGCGATCAGATCACCATAGCTGATGCGGACCCCGTCATGCGTCTCGATCGCGAGGCGCTTCGGATCGTCGAGGCCGTCGAACAGGCGGGAAAACAAATTGGCGTTGGCAGCTTGGTTCATGCAAGATTTCCTCGACCGCAAGGCTTGACCGCAACGATCGTCAGAGGCCGGTCAAAACCGAGGGCTGGATTAGCAAAAACCGCCCCGATGAAGCAACGGAGACAGTTTGCATGACCAAAAACGGGAAACGCGTGGCCTGGGTGACAGGCGGGGGCAGCGGGATCGGGGAGGCCGGCGCCGAGGCGCTAGCGGCCGACGGCTGGACGGTGGTGGTCTCGGGCCGGCGCAAGGACGCCCTGGATACCGTAGTCGAGAAGATCACCGGGGCGGGCGGGGCCGCCGAGGCCGTCGCGCTGGACGTGTCGGTCGCCGCCGCGGCCCAGAAGGCGGCCGATCAAATCGTCGCGAAGCATGGCCGGATCGACCTGCTGGTGAACAATGCCGGCATCAATGTCCCCAAGCGGAGCTGGAAGGACATGGAACTGGAGGGCTGGGACCAGCTGGTCCAGGTCAATCTCAACGGCGTGCTCTATTGCATGCGCGCGGTGCTGCCGACGATGCGCAAGCAGCAGGACGGCTCCATCATCAACGTCTCGTCCTGGGCCGGCCGCCACGTCTCGAAAATGCCGGGCCCGGCCTACACCACGACCAAGCATGCGGTGCTGGCGCTGACGCATTCCTTCAACATGGACGAATGCGTCAACGGCTTGCGCGCCTGCTGCCTGATGCCGGGCGAGGTGGCGACCCCGATCCTGAAGCTGCGCCCGGTGGTACCGAGCGAGGAGGAGCAGGCCAGGATGCTGCAATCCGAAGATCTCGGCCGCACCATCGCGTTCATCGCGAGCATGCCGGCGCGGGTTTGCATCAATGAACTGCTGATCAGCCCGACGCATAATCGCGGGTTTATCCAGACGCCGCACAACAGGGATTGAGCGGCAGGTAGATCGTCGAGGCTCGTCATTGCGAGCGAAGCGAAGCAATCCAGCGGTGCATCCGCGGTGGCAGCCTGGATCGCTTCGTCGCTTCGCTCCTCGCAATGACGCCCCCCACGGAGAACCACGCACTTAGTTTCACCCATCACAAAGAAGTTTTGTTCGAAACCGCTTCGCAAACGCTCCCGTAGTTCGAGCCAACGACGGCGCTGCTGCTTCACGCTCACAGGTCGCAGGCACCGTTGTTGCCCACTCGAACGCCGGCAGTCGCCGGTCACCATCCAATCGGGAGACTCTCCATGTCGAAGCGTATTGCCTATCTCGCTGCTGCCGCGTTCAGTACCCTGGCCATCACCGCGACCGTCGTCGCGCCCGTCCGCGCCGAGGAAAAGACCGTCATGGTCGGCGGCGCCGCGATGTTCCCGTCCAAGAACATCGTCCAGAACGCGGTCAACTCGAAGGACCACACCACGCTGGTGGCGGCGGTGAAGGCGGCCGGCCTGGTGCCGACGCTGGAAGGCAAGGGTCCGTTCACGGTGTTCGCGCCGACCAACGCCGCCTTCGGCAAGCTGCCGGCCGGCACCGTCGACACTCTGGTGAAGCCCGAGAACAAGGCGACGCTGACCAAGATCCTCACCTACCATGTCGTGCCCGGCAAGCTCGAGGCGTCCGACCTCACCGACGGCAAGAAGATGAAGACCGCCGAAGGCGAGGAGCTGACGGTGAAGAAGCAGGACGGCAAGGTCTGGATCGTCGACGCCAAGGGCGGTACCTCGATGGTGACGATCTCCAATGTCAACCAGTCGAACGGTGTAATCCATGTGGTCGACACCGTGCTGATGCCGGCGACGTAAACACCGCGCCGTCCGGCTTCATCCCCGAACCGGATGCGACGAAATGGCGAGCCGGGGGTACCCGGCTCGCTTTATTGTGACCACGATAGCCAGCCGACATGGATTCGATGCCGAACAGGGCGTAACGAAAGCGGAAGCATCGGCGTATAATTGCTGTCAGACGATGTTCAGGACGGAACCGCCATGTCGAGCCTTACTGTGACCGACGAGCAGGTCAGCGCCACCCCGGCCAAAGTGATCCAGCCGGCCTGGGTCCGGGTCATGCACTGGATCAACGCTTTCGCCATGATCCTGATGATCCTGTCGGGTTGGCAGATCTACAACGCCTCGCCGCTGTTCGGTTTCAGCTTTCCGCGCGAGTACACGCTCGGCGGCTGGCTCGGTGGCGGCCTGCTCTGGCACTTTGCGGCGATGTGGCTGTTGATGATCAACGGCCTTGCCTATCTCGTCACCGGCCTTGCCACCGGCCGCTTCCGGAAAAAATTGCTGCCGATCACCCCATCCGGCGTGCTCCACGACGTCAGGGCTGCGCTGACCTTCAAGCTCGGCCATGCCGATCTCTCCGTCTACAATTACGTCCAGCGCGTGCTCTATGCCGGCATCATATTGATCGGCGTGATCATCGTGCTGTCGGGGCTGGGAATGTGGAAACCGGTGCAACTGCACTGGCTCGTGTCCCTGTTCGGCGACTATCCGACCGCGCGCTACATCCATTTCTTCTGCATGGCCGCGATCTGCGCCTTCCTGGTCATTCATGTTTTACTCGCGCTGCTGGTGCCGAAGAGCCTGCGCGCGATGATCATCGGCCGTTGAGTGGAGAGAGAGTCATGGCGAAGCGCTCATTCCTGATCCCGGGCGTCGACAAGCGGCTGCTGATCAAGGATTCCATCAAGACGATGCCAGAGGTCAGCCGCCGCCGCTTCATCGCGGGCGGCGCAAGCCTCGGGGCGCTGACGCTGCTCACCGGCTGCGACGTGATCGACTCGTCCTCCGCCGAGGAGATGCTGAAGTCGGTTTCGAAATTCAACGATGCCGTGCAGGATTTCATCTTCAATCCCGACGCGCTGGCGCCGACGTTTCCCGAGAGCGCGATCACAAAACCGTTTCCGTTCAACGCCTATTACGATCTCGACGACGCGCCCGATGTCGACGGTGCCGACTGGAAGCTCGAAGTCCGCGGTCTCGTCGAGAACAAGAAGTCGTGGACGCTTCCCGAGCTGTACAAGCTGCCGCAGGTCACGCAGATCACGCGTCACATCTGCGTCGAGGGCTGGAGCGCGATCGGCAGCTGGACCGGAACGCCCATGCGCGACTTCCTCAAGCTGATCGGCGCCGACACGCGCGCGAAGTACGTCTGGTTCCAGTGCGCCGACAAGGACGGCTACAATTCTCCGCTGGACATGCGCACCGCGCTGCATCCGCAGACCCAGATGACGTTCAAATACGCCGGCGAAATCCTGCCGCGCGCCTACGGCTTCCCGATGAAGATCCGCGTGCCGACCAAGCTCGGCTTCAAGAACCCGAAATACGTGGTGTCGATGGAAGTCACCAACGACTACAAGGGCGGCTATTGGGAAGACCAGGGGTACAATTCGTTCAGCGGGAGCTAACTCCGCGGACCTGCACTTGCCGTCGTCCTGGACAAGCGAAGCGCAGATCCAGGACCCATTACCCCAGGGTTCAGTTTGACGAAGACCAGCAACCACGAATCTTCGCCAAATTCCTCTGTGGGGTAATGGGTCCTGGCTTTCGCCAGGACGACACCGGTTAAGGCTCCACTTTCCGCTGGCACAGCGCGGCAACCGCGCCCAGCGCCAGCAGCGCCGCCGACACATTCAGCGCGTAACTCAAGCTCCCCAGCGCGTCCGTGATCGCGCCGACCACGATCGGGCCCAGCGTCTGGCCGACGCCGAACGAGATCGTCATCGCCGCGATCGCGGTCGGCCACACCTCGGGCGGATAGTTGAAGCGCACGAAGGCGGTGGTCGAGCCGACTACGGCGAAGAAGGCGACGCCGAACACGATCGCCGAGACCGCGAGCCATGCCGGCGAATGCCCGAGCATCGGCAGGGCGGCGCCGAGCGCGTTGGTGCCGAGGATGATGGCGGTGGCAAGACCACCGCGATCGAGCGCGAGCACGCGGCGCCAGGCCCACGGCGTGACGAAGGCGCTCAAGCCAATCAGGCTCCAGAACGCGGCCTGCGCTGCGGCCCCGCCGCCGCCGTCGCGCACATAGGCGATCATGAAGGTCATGTAGGCGATGTAGCCCGCGCCAAAGAGGAAGTAGCCGGCGAGATAGATCAGCACCGGAAAAATGGCGAAGGCGCCGTGGCCGCCTTGCGAGAAACGCACGCCGCTCTCGATGCGGACCAGGAACAGCGGCACGGTCATGACAACGGACAGCAGCGTCATCGCCCACCACACGATCCACCACGAGCCCGGCCCGAAATATTGCAGCGTGAACGGGGCGATCAGTCCTGATGAGAGAATGCCAATGCCGGGCCCGGCATAGAACAGGCTGAGCAGGAAATTGGCCCGCTCCGGGCGTGACTGCGCAATGGAAGCGGCCAGCGCGCCTCCGGCGACGAAACCGGCCGCGGCGCCAACGCCCAGCACGAGACGGGCCAGGCTCAGCGCAACGAAATTCCCGGTCAGCGCGCAAGTCGCGAGCGCCGCGACGCAGGCCAGGGTTCCGCCGCGGATCGCGGCCGACCAGCCGACCCGCTGGATCAGCCGGGACGCCACTAGCGCGCCCGCGAGGTAGCCGACGGCGTTGATGGTGTTCATGAAACCGGCCGCCGAGTAGGACCAGCCGAGGTCCTCCCGCATGTCGGGCAGCACCAGCGAATAGGCGAAGCGGCCGATACCCAGCCCGACCGTCGCAGCCAGCGACAGGGTCAGGATCAGCCGCGCGGGATGGGCGTCGGGCGGGGGACGTTCAGGGGCGTGCAAATGGGTACTCCGGCATGCGCAGTGTGGCAGGCCCTGCCCGCCTTGCACAGAACCGAAGCGGCAATGGTGTCTTGCCAAGTACGCAACGCCGCTCTAGCACTCCGGCCGAAATCGACCTCAGAGGAAACGACCATGGCGACCCACAAACTGCTGCTGCTTCCCGGCGACGGTATCGGCCCCGAGGTGATGGGCGAGGTGAAGCGGCTGATCGACTGGCTCAATTCGGCGGGCATCGCCAAGTTCGAGACCGACACCGGCCTCGTCGGCGGTTCGGCCTATGACGCGCACAAGGTGTCGATCTCGGAAGGCGACATGGCCAAGGCCAAGGACGCCGACGCCATCATCTTCGGTGCGGTCGGCGGTCCCAAATGGGACGCGGTGCCCTACGAGGTGCGCCCCGAAGCCGGCCTGCTGCGCCTGCGCAAGGATCTCGGTCTGTTCGCCAACCTCCGTCCCGCGGTCTGCTACCCGGCGCTGGCGGAGGCCTCCAGCCTGAAGCGCGAGGCGGTCGAGGGCCTCGACATCATGATCGTGCGCGAACTCACCGGCGGCGTCTATTTCGGCGAGCCCAAGACCATCACCGATCTCGGCAACGGCCAGAAGCGCGCCATCGATACGCAAGTCTACGACACCTATGAGATCGAGCGCATCGGCCGCGTCGCCTTCGAGCTTGCCAAGAAGCGCAAGAACAAGGTGACGTCGATGGAGAAGCGCAACGTCATGAAGTCGGGCGTGCTCTGGAATGAGGTCATGACCCAGGTCCACAAGCGCGAATATCCCGACGTCACGCTCGAGCATCAGCTCGCCGATTCCGGCGGCATGATGCTGGTGAAATGGCCGAAGCAGTTCGACGTCATCGTCACCGACAATCTGTTCGGCGACATGCTGTCCGACATTGCTGCGATGTTGACGGGATCGCTCGGCATGCTGCCCTCGGCCTCGCTCGGCGAGGTCGACGTCAAGAGCAAGAAGCGCAAGGCGCTGTACGAGCCCGTGCACGGCTCGGCGCCTGATATCGCAGGCCAGGGCCTCGCCAATCCGATCGCGATGATCTCGTCCTTCGGCATGGCGCTGCGCTACTCCTTCGACATGGGCGCGCTCGCCGACAAGGTCGACGCCGCGATCGCCGCGGTGCTGGCCAGCGGCCTGCGCACCGCCGACATCAAGTCGGAAGGCACCACTGCCGCCTCGACCACGCAGATGGGCGAAGCGATCTTGAAGGAATTGCAGAAGCTGCACGCTTAGAGCCGTAGCCCGGATGGAGCGAAGCGAAATCCGGCGTTCTTCCCGCGTGTCGAAAATCCCGGATTGCGCTTCGCTCCATCCGGGCTACACGACAAACAAAAATGGCCGGGCGCGAGCCCGGCCATTTGATTCGGTCGATATGTCCGCCTCAGTACAGCGGGAAATTCTGCGGATAGCCGCCAACATCCTGCGGCGTGCTCAGCGGCTGGCGATCGATCGGGCGGTTGAGATTTTCGCGCGCGAAGGTCGGATAGCCCACTGCCGGCGGGAAGGCGTAATCGGAGAACTTGCGGTCGCCCGGATTGACCTCGGTGCCGCCGTCGAGCCAGGAGCGCTTGCTCACATAGATGCGGGTGCGGCCCTGCTGATAGCTCGCATTGGGGCCGCTCGGGCCGTAATAGTGACGGCCGCTGTCATAGCGCTGCTTCTTGGTGTCGGCCGAGGCGGGTGTCGCGAAGGCTGAGGACATGGCAATCACGGCGCCGGCCGCAAGCCACATCGCCAGTTTGTTCGCGGCAGAGAAATTCGAGCTCATCACGTCCCCTTCAGGCGGCAAGCCGCCAATCAATTTCACGCTCATACTAACCCGGCCGGGGCGGCTGCAACTAGGTCTATTGGGTCACACCAGCGCTGAATAATCGTGCGCGCCGGCAAAAGTTGCATGGATACAGCCACTTGAGCTTGATGCCGATCAGAGCGCGCCGCGCAACTGCGCATTGGCGGCGCCGAGCAGCCAGTCCGACGCGCCCGGGGGCGCGCAGGGGCGGCGCTTCAGCTCCGCATGGGCGAACAATTCGGCCAGCTTCGGCTCGTTGCCCGAGGTCAGCAGCGTTAGCCGGTTCAGCGTGCAGGCGATCCCGGCGCGCCGCGCAGGCAGGCTGTCGCCCTGGCAGGAGAATCCGGAGATCTGGAGCGCCGGCTCCTCGCTGCGCTTGAGGTAGCCGAGGCAGGCCCGCGCGCCCTCCGCCGTACCGGTCGGCTGGAATAGGGCGACGGGGCCGAATTTCGTGTCGATCAGGCCGGCTTGCTCCAGCGGGGTCGCGGTGCCCAGTCCCATCCGGACGGCCAGATCCATTGTTGCCGGACGCGTCACGTCGAATTCGCCGCCTTCCCGGTAAATCTCGAGCTCGGCCACGGTCCTGTCTGCCTCGCTGGCCCAGCGCATCACGTCCCTGCGGCCGCCTTCGGGATGCCTGAAGATCGCGTAAGAAGCTGTTTTTTCTGACGAATCCAGCCGGCTGAGGGCGAAGGCCGGAGGCGACCGGTCGGCCACGCTCCAATCGGGCTTCAGCGCCGGATCATCGTCGCGCAACTTGGGCAGCTGGCCGAGTGCGGCAAGGCCGAGGATGGCAAACAGTACCAAAATCCCCACATAGGCGAACAGGCGCGCCAGCGTGCCGACGACCTCGTCGGCGAAGGCTGCAAGCGCCAGATGGATCTGGGTGGGGTTTGCGGCCGTGCTGGCCTCGGGCGACTGCATCCACGTCCCTAAGGCATGGTCCAACGTTGTCTTGAGGCCGGTTCTCGCATAGAAGCGCTGCTCTTCCTGTTTAAGCCTCAGCTTCAGGAAAGAGCTTTTTCGTCGGAGAGTGAACGATGGGTTACAAAGTCGCAGTCGTCGGCGCGACCGGCAATGTCGGACGGGAAATGCTCAACATCCTCGACGAGCGCAAATTCCCTGCGGACGAGGTGGTGGCCCTGGCGTCACGCCGCAGCATGGGCGTCGAGGTCTCCTACGGCGACCGCACGCTGAAGGTCAAAGCGCTGGAGCATTACGACTTCTCCGACGTCGACATCTGCCTGATGTCGGCCGGCGGCGAGGTGTCGAAGGAATGGTCGCCGAAGATCGGCGCCGCCGGCACGGTCGTGATCGACAATTCCTCGGCCTGGCGCATGGATCCGGACGTGCCGTTGATCGTGCCGGAAGTGAATGCGGACGCGACTGCGGGCTTCAAGAAGAAGAACATCATCGCCAACCCGAACTGCTCGACCGCGCAGCTCGTGGTCGCGCTCAAGCCCCTGCACGACAAGGCGACGATCAAGCGCGTCGTGGTCTCGACCTATCAATCGGTGTCGGGCGCCGGCAAGGACGCGATGGACGAACTGTTCTCGCAGACCAAGGCCGTCTACACCAACCAGGAGCTGATCAATAACAAGTTTCCGGCGCGCATCGCCTTCAACGTCATCCCCCAGATCGACGTCTTCATGGAGGACGGCTACACCAAGGAAGAGTGGAAGATGATGGCGGAGACCAAGAAGATTCTTGATCCCAAGATCAAGCTCTCCGCGACCTGCGTGCGCGTGCCAGTTTTCGTCGGCCATTCCGAGGCCGTCAACATCGAGTTCGAGAACCCGATCAGCGCGGACGAAGCACGCGACATCCTGCGCAAGGCGCCGGGTTGTCTCGTCATCGACAAGCATGAGCCCGGCGGCTACGCCACGCCGTATGAAGCCGCCGGCGAGGACGCCACCTATATCAGCCGTATCCGCGAGGACGCGACGGTGGAGAACGGTCTCGTGCTGTGGTGCGTCTCGGATAATCTACGCAAGGGCGCCGCGCTCAACGCGATCCAGATCGCGGAAGTCCTGATCAACCGCAAGCTGATCAGCGCGAAGAAGAAGGCGGCGTAAGCCGTGCTGCCGTAGGGTGGGCAAAGACGCGAAGCGCCGTGCCCACCATCTCTCCACAATTGCTAGAAAAGTGGTGGGCACGCTTCGCTTTGCCCACCACAAGAGCTGCGGACCTACGCCATCTCGCGCGCGTTCCTGAATTCCTTCGCCGCCTTGTCCAGCACGAACAGTGATCCCTCCGCGACGCCGAAATAGGCGCCGTGGGTCTGCATCTGGCCGCTCTCGACCGCCTTCTGCACGAACGGGAAGGTCATCAGGTTTTCCAGGCTGCGGAACACCGCGGCCTTCTCGATGCGCTCGACGAATTGCGCCATGGTCTCGTGGTCGCGCTGCTCCACCACTTCGCCCGGCTTGATGAACATCTGCATCCATTTGCCGATGAAGTCGCCCGGCGTGAGCGGCTCGATCTTGTCGACGAAGGCGCGGATGCCGCCGCACTGGGCGTGCCCGAGCACCACGATGTGCTTCACCTTCAGCACCGTCACGGCATATTCCAGCGCCGCCGAGACGCCATGCGCGTTGCCGTCGGGCTGATACACCGGCACCAGATTGGCGATGTTGCGGACGACGAAGAGTTCGCCCGGCCCGACGTCGAAGATCACTTCGGGCGAAACGCGGCTATCACAGCAGCCGATCACCATCACTTCAGGGAACTGCCCCTTCACCGACAGCTCGCGGTAGCGGGTCTGCTCGGTCGGCAGCCGCTGGGTGGCGAAGGCCTTGTAGCCTTCCAGCAAATGCTCTGGGAATGTGGTCATGGCCTATGCCTAATCATATACCGCTGGGACGAACAAGCCTTTCGAATAGGCAGGCCAGATGCTATCGGCTTCGGTCGGAATGAGATGAGGAAACCGGAAGGAACGCTTGCATGACCCGCCCGCGCCGCAGCCATCTGTTCATGCCCGGCTCCAACTCCCGCGCGCTGGAAAAGGCGCGCAATCTCGCCGCCGACGGCCTGATCCTCGACCTGGAAGACTCCGTCGCGCCCGATGCCAAGGCAGTGGCACGCGATGGCATCGCGGCCGCGATCGCGGCCAAAGGGTTCGGCAAGCGCGAGATCCTGATCCGGACCAACGGCCTCGACACGCCCTGGTGGGCCGACGACGTCGCGATGGCGGCGAATGCCTCGCCCGACGGCATCCTGGTTCCAAAGGTTTCACGCGTGGAGGAGCTCGACACGATCGGCCGCCGTCTCGCCGAACTCGGCGCGGCGCCGACCGTAAAGGTCTGGGCCATGATCGAGACCGCGCGCGCGGTACTGCATGCCGAAGAACTCGCTGCCGCCGGGCGCGATCCAGCGCGGCGCCTGTCAGGCTTCGTGTTCGGGCCCAACGACATCTCGCGCGAGACGCGCATCAAGATGCTGCCGGGCCGCGCGGCGATGATCCCGATGATCTCCCATTGCATCCTGGCGACGCGCGCCCATGGCCTCGAAATCCTCGACGGCCCCTATAGCGACATCGCCAACTCCGATGGTTTCGCCACCGAATGCGCGCAAGGCCGCGATCTCGGTTTCGACGGCAAGACGCTGATTCACCCCTCGCAGATCGAAGCCTGCAACGCGATCTTCACCCCGCCGGAGGAGGAAGTCGCGCGCGCGCGAAAGATCATCGCCGCGTTCGAGCTGCCGGAGAACGTCTCGCGCGGCGCGATCCGTCTCGACGGCGCCATGGTGGAGCGGCTGCACGCCGACATGGCGCGGCGCACGATCGAGATCGCGGACGCGATTGCGGCGATGGGGAAGGGCTAGTTGCAGTCGAAAAGCGGGTGGCCGCCTCATGGAAGTGAAGCGCATCGTCACGAACATTGCCGCGGCCGATGTATCGCTGGCGCGCCGTTTCTATCAGGACGTCCTCGGGCTGGAGGTCGTCATGGACCAGGGGTGGATCACGACATTCGCTGCTTCATCGCAAATGCTGCCTCAACTGAGCATCGCAAGCGAAGGCGGTTCAGGCACTCCCGTGCCGG
The DNA here is from genome assembly GCF_055811315.1 of Bradyrhizobium sp. MI1.4. Taxonomy (NCBI): domain Bacteria; kingdom Pseudomonadati; phylum Pseudomonadota; class Alphaproteobacteria; order Hyphomicrobiales; family Nitrobacteraceae; genus Bradyrhizobium; species Bradyrhizobium sp. MI1.4. Next base: position 24,278 of record NZ_JBVVPP010000059.1, read on the forward strand.
ATCTTTCGATCGAGGTCGATGACCTGGATGAAGCGCTACGCAGAATGGAGCGAGCCGGCATCGCATTGGAGTACGGACCAGCGACGGAGCCGTGGCGTGCGCAGGTTTTACGTGCGCGACCCCTTCGGACGGCAGGTCAACATTCTGGCTCGCGGGTCACTTCGTAGAGAGCGGTCGCCAGTCGCTTAGCAACGAATGCTAGCTCAACGCGACGCGTGATCCGCACGATCGAGCGATTCCAGCGTCGAGGCATTCGCACAGAAGCCGTGATAGTTCTCCGCGGCGGTGCCGTCGGCCAGCTCGCGATCGCACTGGCCCTTGTGGCTGCAAAGCGCGCACACCCGCTCCATGTCGCGCAGCAGCAGCGGATGCGCGCGGCCGAGCCCTTCGGCACTGATGCCGAGCTGCTCCAGCATCTTCGGCAGCTCGTCGGCGGCGTGCTTGCCGTGACGGACCAGATCTTCCAGATCGTCAGGCGCGATCCGCAGGTCTTGCGCGATCCGGTCGAAATCGGCGCGGTCGAGCTGCCGGATCTCGTTCAGCTCGCGGCGATGCTTCAGCCAGCTTGCAAAGGACTCGATGAGGTCCTGGACAATGGGATAAGGCCTGGTTGCGGTGCTCATGCGAAGCTCCATTCGAACGGCGGAATGGGAGCGAGATTAGGCACAATGGTGCAGATGCGCGTTGAGCTGGATCAAATAGCGCGATGACGGGACCGCGGCCGCCGGTGCACCTCTCCCGCTTGCGGGAGAGGGAGCGCACCTCTTTCGCGGCAGTTAGCCGAACCGCTCCGCCGCCCACGCATACAGGCTGCCCGGGATCGGCTTCTCACCGCCGCGGCCCTTGGGCGAGATATGCAGGCCGATGATGTCGCGGTCGGTGACGAGGCCGAGATAGCTCGAGGGATCGAAGAACAGTTTTGGCTCGGCATGCACGGCGTAGAACGATTGCTTCGGCAAGGCGCAGTGCAGCTCGCCGGTGCGGCGCGCGAGCGCGGTGAGTGCCGCCGGCCCGAAGATCGCGACGCGGATGTCGGAGAGGCGGTTCGAGCCGCCGCGCAGGCGGCGCATCGCAAACGTGACGCGATGGCGCAGCGACAGCCAGTTCGGCGTCAGCTCCTCCTGCTCCATCAGCTGTTCGAAAGCGGCAACGATGCCGTGTTCAGGTGGAAGGTAAATCACGGAGTTGCCGAGCTGGCGCGGCCGCTCCCACGCGAAATAGGGCTTTGCCGGATCGATCTCGACGGGCCTGAGCAGCAGCACGTCGGCGTCGAGCCAGAGGCCGAGGTCCTTCGCCATCAGCTTCATGCGGAAGAAGTCGCTGAACTGTAGCGTGGTCCAGTCGCGCCAGCTTCCATCTGGCTGCGGCGGCCGCAATCGTTCGGAGAACGCATGCGGCAGGATCGCCTCGGCATCCGCGTTGCCGACACCGGCGGGCAGGCCGGGAATGGTGTCGAAACTGTAGACCGTGACCTTGTGGCCGGCCGCCAGCTGCGAGCGCAGACAGGTCTGGCGCAGGGCGTCCATCGGGCCATGCCAGAAGGTGACGATGTCGGGCAGCATGGGCGAAGCTATAAGCGATAATCAGAACAAAGAAAAAGCCCCGGCGCTTGTAGCACCGGGGCTTGAACAAAAACTTGAGATCAGGCCCAGGCGCGTTCGCGCTTGAGCTTGTCCTCATAGGTGTCGATCGAGGCCTTCTTCTCCATCGTCAGGCCGATGTCGTCGAGGCCGTTGATCAGGCAGTGCTTGCGGAACGGGTCGATCTCGAACTTGACCTTGCCGCCGTCGGGACCGCGGATCTCCTGGTTCGGCAGGTCGATCGTCAGCGTCGCGTTGGCGCCGCGCTCGGCGTCGTCGAACAGCTTGTCGAGGTCTTCCTGGGCCACGCGGATCGGCAGAATGCCGTTCTTGAAGCAGTTGTTGTAGAAGATGTCGCCGAACGAGGTCGAGATCACGCAGCGGATGCCGAAGTCGAGCAGCGCCCAGGGCGCGTGCTCGCGGCTCGAGCCGCAGCCGAAATTGTCGCCGGCAACCAGCACCTTCGCATTGCGATAGGCGGGCTGGTTGAGGACGAAATCCGGATTCTCGCTGCCGTCGTCCTTGTAGCGCTGCTCGGAGAAGAGCCCCTTGCCAAGGCCGGTGCGCTTGATGGTCTTGAGGTACTGCTTCGGAATGATCATGTCGGTGTCGACATTGATGATCTTTAGCGGCGCCGCGACGCCTTCCAGCGTGGTGAACTTGTCCATGGTTGCGCTTTCCCGGGGTGGTCTAGGGAACCGGTATTTATCGCGATCGAGGCCGAAATCCTAGGCCGAATTCGGCAGATCTCGTCTGCCTAACCGGGCCTCTCTGCTCACCCTGGCTCTTGAGCCTCGATCGCGGCCATATCGTCGTCCGACAGGCCGAAATGATGGCCGATCTCGTGGATCAGGACGTGGCGGACGATATGGCCGAGGCTTTCGTCGTGCTCGGCCCAATAGTCCAGGATTGGCCGGCGGTAGAGCCAGACCATGTTGGGCAGCCGCGCCACGTCAGCAAAACTCTGCTGCGGCAGGCCGACGCCCTGGAACAGGCCGAGCAGGTCGAACTCGCTCTCGCATGCCATCTCGTCCAGGACTTCCTCGGTGGGGAAGTCGTCGACGCGGATGATCACGCCCTCGCACAGCCTACGAAACTCCGCCGGCAGGCGTTCGAACACTTCATGCGCCATCGCTTCCATCTCGGCCAGCGAGGGCGCTTTCAATTCCGTCCACATGGGCTTCTCATAGCGTGGGTTTCGCGGCGATGCATCCGGCTTTATAAGCGCGGCGAGGTTGACGAGCGCCGTCAAAACGGGGAGCGTAGGCCTCGAAGTGGACGTTCAGGTGGGCAGAAAAATGCGAGCGAAAACAGCGCTGACGCTACTGTGCATGGGGTTGTTTTCGCAGTTTTGCGTTGGCGCGGAGGCCCAGACCGCGGCTCCCGGGATCAGGCTCGCCCAAGCGGCCTCACGAGACGATCTGCCGCCGCCGCGCAAGCGGCCCCCGGCGCGCCTGCGCGTCACGCCCTATTACAGTCCGGATGGCGTCTATCCCCGTTACAATCCCGGTCCCGATGCGGTCCGCGAGTGCAACGCCACCTATGTGCAGGAATATCGCCCCAGCGGCACGGTGATCGTGCCGCATATGAGCTGCTACTGGCGCCGGGGTTGATACGAGCGCGATGCCGTCGCGCGCCTGAGGCGGAGGTCTTCATGACGAGGTGGTTCGCAGTGGCGGTTGCCGTCGGGCTTGCCGCAGGCCTGCCTCACGCGTCCGCTGCGCACAGGGTGACGAAGCTGCCCGACGCGTCGGCCGGGCGCGCGGTGTTCGACGGGCGCCGACATGTGCGGTCCGTCGTGCGATACGCCCCCCGTCCCGATCCGCATTACTACGCGCGGCCTGTCTACTACCGCCCTTTTCCCTACGGCGTGCCCGCACCCTTCGTGCTCGGCTTCGGCCCGTGGTGGTGACCTCGCGGCGCGATGCCGGGCCCGTCGTTCATTCATGAGGCATTCACGTCGCTGTCCCTAATTTAATCTTGGGAGCGACTGCCAATGAACAGGGATGACGCGCGCCGGGAGCGAGCGTCGCAACTCCGCTGTCCAGATTCAGGGAGAAGTCCATGCTGAGAATATTGGGTCTCAGGGCAAGCCCGATGCGCTTGTTCGGGATTGCGGCTGCCGCGACGCTGATGCTGTCGGCCGGGACCACGCGTCCTGCCGAGGCGATGTCTCCAATCAATCCGACGGCGGTGCCGGCGGCGAAGGCCGCAAGTGACGACATGATCCAGGTTCGCCACGGCGGCGGCGGTGGTGGTGGACATGGCGGCGGCTTTCATGGCGGCGGCGGTTTCCACGGTGGAGGCGGCTTCCACGGTGGCGGAGGACATATCGGTGGCTTCCGCGGCGGTGGTTTCCACGCGGGTGGCTTCCGCGCCGCGCCCGCCTTTCATGGCGGCGGCTATCGCTACGGCGGAGTTCGCCACTATGGCGGAGGCGGATTCCATCGCTACGGCATCTATCGCCCCGCCTATTACGGCCATCGCCATTTCCACCGGCGCTACTATGGCGGCTACTATCCCTATTACAGCCATCCGCGCCGCTGCCGGGTCATCTGGACCTATTACGGCCCGCGCCGCGTCTGCCGCTGGCATCGCTGGCACCATCCGTATCGCTATTGGTAAGCACGACCGAAATGAAAAGGGCGCCTCGACGGCGCCCTTGTTCATCCGGTGGCCTAAAGCCAATCCTTCAGTTTCCACGTCGCCGACGTCCAGCGCGTGAGGTTCTCCAGCTTCCATTGCTTGAACATCGCCGGCGGCCAGCGGCTGAGCTTGTTCGAGGCCTCCTCGACCTCGGGCTTGGCGACCATGCGCAGCGGTGCCGCGCGCCGCCGGTGCTGGGGCGTCGCCGCGCTGATCAGATCGACATATTCAGGCTTGCTGGCCATGAGCTGGTGTCCTCGCGAAACGCTCGCGAGGACACAGTGTCGGCGCTGCCGATTAACGGCGGTTTGCCGCAATCACTCAAATTGCAGGGAGCAGCTTACCGCCACTCCCTGATGTCGACGAAGTGACCCGCGATCGCAGCGGCTGCGGCCATCGCCGGCGACACCAGATGGGTGCGGCCCTTGAAGCCCTGGCGGCCCTCGAAGTTGCGGTTCGAGGTCGAGGCGCAGCGCTCTTCCGGAGCCAGCTTGTCGGGGTTCATCGCGAGGCACATCGAGCAACCGGGCTCGCGCCATTCGAAGCCGGCCTTGATGAAGATCTTGTCCAGACCTTCAGCCTCGGCCTGCTCCTTCACGAGGCCGGAGCCCGGCACGACCATGGCGTTGACGCCGCCTGCGACCTGCTTGCCTTCCGCGATCTTGGCGGCGGCGCGCAGATCCTCGATCCGGCCGTTGGTGCAGGAGCCGATGAAGATGCGGTCGAGCTTGATGTCGGTGATCTTCGTCCCCGCGGTCAGGCCCATGTATTTCAGCGCGCGGTGCTTCGACAGGCGCTTGGCCTCGTCCGCGATCTTGTCGGGATCGGGCACGCTGCCGGTGACCGAGATCACGTCTTCAGGGCTCGTGCCCCAGGTCACGATCGGCGGCAGCTTCGCGGCATCGAGCCGCAGCTCGTGGTCGAAATGCGCGCCCTCGTCCGAGCGCAGCTTCTCCCAGTAGCGCATCGCCGCGTCCCAGTCGGCGCCCTTCGGCGCCTTCGGACGACCGCGCAGGAAGTCGAACGCCTTCTGGTCCGGCGCGACCAGTCCGGCGCGCGCACCGCCTTCGATCGACATGTTGCAGACCGTCATGCGGCCTTCCATGCTGAGCGCACGGATCGCGTCGCCGGCGTATTCGAGCACGTAGCCGGTGCCGCCCGCGGTGCCGATCTCGCCGATGATGGCGAGGATGATGTCCTTGCCCGTCACGCCATCCGGCAATTTGCCGTCGACAGTGACGCGCATGTTCTTCGCCTTCTTCTGGATCAGCGTCTGCGTCGCCAGCACATGTTCGACTTCGGACGTGCCGATGCCGTGCGCGAGCGCGCCGAACGCACCATGCGTCGAGGTGTGGCTGTCACCGCAGACGATGGTGGTGCCGGGCAGCGTAAAGCCCTGCTCGGGGCCGATGACATGGACGACGCCCTGACGCTTGTCGAACTCGTCGTAATATTCGATGCCGAATTCCCGGGCGTTGTCGGCCAGTGCCTTGATCTGCTCGATGCTTTCAGGGTCGGGGTTCGGCTTGGTGCGGTCGGTGGTCGGCACGTTGTGGTCGACGACGGCCAGCGTCTTCTCCGGCGCGCGCACCTTGCGTCCGGTGGCGCGCAAGCCTTCGAACGCCTGCGGTGAAGTGACCTCGTGCACCAGATGGCGATCGATATAGAGCAGGCAGGTGCCGTCCTCGGCTTCGTGCACCAGATGGTCGTTCCAGATCTTGTCGTACAATGTGATCGGCTTGGACATGAGCGTCAGCTCCAGGAATGTTGTGTAGAGCGGGTTGCGCGGATAGCGCGCGGGCAACAAAATCGTCAGCGCAGCTTTTAGGCTGCGCGCGTAAGCTCTGACGTTGCCGAGGTCGCGAAGCGTCCGAAGAACCGGCCAGGCAGCCGCGAGCGATCGTCGATGACGACGCGCTTGACAGGCGAGAGGCTGGTCAAATCTGGAAACATTCCAAGAATATATAGCAGGCCGAACCGGAATCGCGAGGGCTTTGACGCGCACGGCTGACGCAACAAAAAAGCGCGGGGTTGGCCCCGCGCTTTTGGAAACTCGCCTGTAAGCGGAGCTTACTCGTTGACGGCAGCCGGACGGTCCTGCTTCTTCTCGACGATGCGGGCCGACTTGCCGCGAAGGTTGCGGAGATAATAGAGCTTGGCGCGACGCACCTTGCCGCGGCGCACCACCTTGATCGAGTCGATCATCGGCGACATCACCGGGAACACGCGCTCCACGCCTTCGCCGTACGAAATCTTGCGCACCGTGAAGCTCTCGTTGAGACCGCCGCCGGAACGGCCGATGCAAACGCCTTCATAGGCCTGCACGCGGGTGCGGTCGCCTTCGACGACCTTCACGTTGACGATCACGGTATCGCCGGGGCCGAATTCCGGAATCTCCTTGTTGGCGGAGAGCTTGTCGAATTGCTCTTTTTCGAGCTGTTGGATCAGGTTCATGGGTAAATCTCCATCGGCGCGCCCAGCCTTGGAAAACGGGGGCTGCGCGAAATTCGTTTATCCAGCCATTGCGGATGTGGCCGCTGCTATAAGGCAAGCCGGAGCGTTTGTCACCCGTCTGTCTTGTTTTTTGGCGTTTTTTGGCGTCCGCCCCGATTCGGGACTTTGCTCGGGATCCGGGCCCACAAATCCGGTCGCCGGGCCGCGGTCAGGGCCTCGGATTCCTCCCGCCGCCAGCTGGCGACCTTGGCATGGTCACCGGAGGTCAGGATCTCCGGAATCGGGGTTCCCTCGAACCGCTGCGGCCGGGTGTATTGGGGGTATTCGAGCAGGCCGTCCGAGAAGCTTTCCTCGGTTCCCGAGGCCTCCTTGCCCATCACGCCCGGAAGCAACCGAACACAGGCGTCGATCAGGGCCAAGGCCGCGATTTCGCCGCCGGAGAGGACGTAATCCCCAATCGAGACCTCCTCCAGGCCCCGCCCGTCGATCACGCGCTGGTCCACCCCCTCGAACCGCCCGCAGACGATCAGAGGACCCGGGCCCTTGGCGAGTTCGAGAACCCGGGCCTGGGTCAATGGCCGACCCCTCGGGCTCATCAGCAGTTTCGGCCGGTCCGGCCCGATCCCGGCGGCATCGATCGCGGCCGCCAGAACATCGGCCCGAAGCACCATGCCCGGTCCGCCGCCGGCCGGGGTGTCATCGACACTGCGGTGGCGGTCGGTGGCCGAGGCCCGGATGTCCCGCGCCTCCAGCTCCCAGAGCCCGCCAGCCAGCGCCCGGCCGGCCAGGCTCACGCCCAGCGGCCCCGGAAACATCTCCGGAAACAGCGTCAGCACCGTCGCGCGCCAGGGTGAGGGGTTGGTCATCGGATCTCAGTTATTGTCGTCCCGGACAAGCGGAGCGCAGATCCGGGACCCAGAACCACCGCACTTCGTTTTGCGACGGCTGGAGCGATCAGCTTAGCTAAAAATTCTGGCGGCGGTTATGGGTCCCGGCCTTCGCCGGGACGACCCGGGGAGGGATCCTCGCCCGCGATCTCCTCCGGCAGCGCGATCACGACGCGGCCGCCGGCGATGTCGACCTCCGGCACCACCGCGTCCGTGAACGGCAGCAGCAGTGTGGCTCCTGTGGGCGGCGCAATCTCGATGATGTTACCGGCGCCGAAATTGTGGATCGCGAGCACGCGGCCGAGCGCATCGCCGGCCATGGTGACGGCGGCGAGCCCGATCAGATCGGTGTGGTAATATTCGCCCTCGTCCGTCGCGGGCAGCTTTTCGCGCGCGACGTAGAGCTCGATGCCGTTGAGGCGCTCGGCCTCATCGCGAGTCGTGACGCCCTTGAACGTTGCAACCAGATGATCCTTGGCCGCGCGCGCCGTTGCGACCTCGAACTGGCGCTTGCCGTCCTTGGACGAAAGCAGACCGTAGCTCCGCACGGCAAACGGATCTTCCGTGAAGGTCCACAGTTTGACCGCGCCGCGCACACCATGCGCGGCGCCGATCCGCGCGACGCAGACCAGCGCCGGCATGATCTGGCCTTAACCTTTCGCGGCGGCTTCGGCCTGCGCCTTGCGCTCCTTGCGCGGCACGGCCTTCTCGGGGTTGTTGCGCACTTCGCGCTTCTTGACGCCGGCGGCGTCGAGGAAGCGCGATACACGGTCCGACGGCTGCGCGCCCTTGGCGAGCCAGGCCTTCACCTTGTCCATGTCGAGCTTCAGCCGGGTCTCGTTGTCCTTCGGCAGCAGCGGGTTGAAATAGCCGAGACGCTCGATGAAGCGGCCATCGCGCGGAAAGCGCGAATCGGCGACGACGACGTGATAGACGGGACGCTTCTTGGTGCCAGCGCGGGCGAGACGGATAACGACGGACATCTAAGTTCTCCTTCAAAGTACGTTTTGTTCGGTTGATTGGTATTCCGCGTTGCGCGAGACCGCTGCGATCTCCCGCGACGAATTCCTCATTTCTTCTTGCCAGGGAAACCGCCGAGACCCGGCAGCATCGGCTTGCCGCTCAGCCCGGTCAGGCCCGGAACGTTCGGCAGACCCTGGCGCAGCCCGGCAGGTAGATCCTTCGGCAGGCTGGGCAGACCCTGTCCGCCGCCACCCTGCATCTTCTCCTGCAGCGCCTTCATCTCTTCCGGCGAAGGCGGCTTCATGCCGCCGCCAAAGCCCATCGCCTGCGCTATGCCCGCGAGCGGACCGCGCTTGCCGGAGCCCATGGCCTTCATCATATCGGCCATGTTCCGGTGCATCTTGAGCAGCTTGTTGACCTGCTCGACGCTCTGGCCGGAACCTGCGGCGATGCGCTTCTTGCGGCTGGCCTTGAGCAAATCGGGATGACGGCGCTCGTCGCGCGTCATCGAATCAATCACCGCGACCTGGCGCTTCAAAATCTTGTCGTCGATGCCGGCGGCCGCGATCTGGTTCTTCATCTTGGCGATGCCGGGCATCATGCCCATCAGGCCGCTGATGCCGCCCATATTGGCCATCTGCAACAGCTGCTCGCGCATGTCGTTGAGGTCGAACTGACCCTTGCGCATGCGCTCGGCGGTGCGCGCGGCCTTTTCGGCATCGATGTTGGCGGCAGCGCGTTCGACCAGCGAGACCACGTCGCCCATGCCGAGGATGCGGCCGGCGATACGATCAGGATGGAAATCCTCCAGCGCATCGGTCTTTTCGCCGGTGCCGAGCAGCTTGATCGGCTTGCCGGTGACCGCGCGCATCGACAGCGCGGCGCCGCCGCGGCCGTCGCCGTCCACGCGCGTCAGCACGATACCGGTGAGGCCGACGCGCTCGTCGAAGGCGCGAGCGAGATTGACGGCGTCCTGGCCGGTGAGGCTGTCCGCCACCAGCAGCACTTCATGCGGATTGGCGGCGGCTTTGATCGCTGCCGCTTCCGCCATCATCTCTTCGTCGAGCGTGGTACGGCCGGCAGTGTCGAGCAGCACGACGTCGTAGCCGCCGAGCTTGCCGGCCTCGAGCGCGCGCTTCGCGATCTGCGCCGGCTGCTGGCCGGCGACGATCGGCAGCGTCGGAATGTCGAGATCGCGGCCCAGGACGGCCAGCTGCTCCATCGCCGCGGGACGGTAGATGTCGAGCGAGGCCATCAGCACCTTGCGCTTGTCGCGCTGGACCATGCGACGGGCGAGCTTCGCGGTGGTGGTGGTCTTGCCGGAGCCTTGCAGGCCGACCATCATGATCGGCACCGGCGGCACGGAATTGATGTCGATGGTCTGGCTTTCGGCGCCGAGCGTATTGATCAGCTCGTCATGGACGATCTTGACCACCATCTGGCCTGGCGTCACCGACTTGACGACGGTGGCGCCGATCGCCTGCTCGCGGACCCGCTCGGTGAAGCTGCGCACCACCTCTAACGCGACGTCGGCTTCCAGCAGTGCGCGGCGCACTTCGCGCATCGCGGCGTCGACGTCCTTTTCGGTCAGCGCACCGCGCCCCGTCAGACGATCGAGAATGCCGCCAAGCCGTTCCGACAGATTGTCGAACAATGCCGTTGTCCTTTTTCACCTCTCCCCGCAAGCGCGGGGCGAGGGAGCAGAAATCCAAACACCTTCACGCCCGAGGGCGCATCGCGCTGTCGGGCGTTGGCCTCTGGCCTCTGGGACCAGTCGGCGGGTCGAAAAGAAAGCCTTTCCGAGAAGTGCCGGGGTTAAACGCCGCTGACGCCCGAAAGTCAAGGAAAGTTAGTATGGCCGGGGCTGCTTTGGAAGGCAAAGCCTTGAAAAGATGAACTTTCCGGCGGCGGGTTCCTTTTCCGCAGACCCCGCCCATATAGCGGTGATGTCCTCCCCCTCCGACCATCTTTGAAGCCAGTTCCGTGCCGATCACCCGCCGCCGCCTTTTCGGACTGCTCGCCGGTGCCGGCGCATTGGTCGGCGTGCCCTCCCTTTGGATGTCCCGCATGAAAACCTATGACGGCCCAGTCTCAGACCATTTCGACGGCCTGAACTTCTTCGATCCGGACGGCGTGCCGCCGAAATCGCTTCGTGAGGTCCTGCGCTGGCAATTCGGCGGCAAGCGGCAGCGCGCGACCTGGCCGGATTGGGCGCCGAGCCCCCATGCCGACGCCCCGCCGGACCGCGTCGACGGCGACAAGGTGCGGCTCTCTTTCGTCGGCCACGCCAGCTGGCTGATCCAGACCGGCGGCCTCAATATTCTCGTCGATCCCGTCTGGTCGACGCGGGTCTCGCCCGTCAGCTTCGCCGGGCCGAAACGGCACAACGATCCCGGCATTGCGTTCGACAAGCTGCCGAAGATCGATGTCGTGCTGGTCTCGCACGGCCATTACGATCATCTCGACATGGCGACGCTGTCGCGGCTCGCCAAGAATTTTGCGCCGCGTGTGGTGACCCCGCTCGGCAATGACGTCACGATGCGCAGCACCGATGCGACGATCAAGGTGGAAGCGTTCGACTGGCACGATCGCGTCGAGCTCGGCGGCGGTATCGCCGTGACCCTGGTGCCGACCCGGCACTGGTCGGCGCGCGGCATGTTCGATCGCAACAAGGCGCTGTGGGCGAGTTTCGTGCTGGAGACGCCTGCGGGGAAAATCTACGTCGTCTGCGATTCCGGCTACGGCGATGGCGGGCATTTCCGCCGCGTCGCCGAGAGGCACGGGCCGCTCCGCCTGGCGATCCTCCCGATCGGCGCCTATGAGCCGCGCTGGTTCATGCGCGACCAGCACATGAACCCGGAAGACGCGGTGAAGGCGCTGGCGGATTGCGGCGCGCAGCAAGCGCTCGGGCATCACCACGGTACGTTTCAGCTGACCGATGAAGCAATAGATGCACCAGCGAAGGCACTGGTCGAGGCGCTCGACGCGGCAAAGGTTTCGCAGGAAAGATTTGTGGCGATGAAGCCGGGGCAGGTGGTGGAGATCTAGCTTCGCCGTCGCTTCGAACCCGCTGTCGTCCCGGCCTAGTGCGCAATTGCGGCCGGGACGACAATGGAGTCTGTAGCGGCAGCTGCCTCTACTGCTCTTTCGCCTTGATCGCCCAGCTCACATTCACCGTCACCGCTAGCGTTTCCTCGCCCGGCGCGACCGCGGCCTGCGGTGCGGCCATGGGAGCTGCGGCCATGCGTCCCTTGAACAGCGGCATCGGGGCGCCGCCTTCGGAGACGCTGAGCGGCGCTCCGAGCGTGACGCCGGTGGCCCTGGCGTAGATCTCCGCTTTGCGGCGGGCGTCTGCGACGGCCTTCTCGCGGGCATCGTCGAGCAGTTTCGAGGCCTGCGTAACCTCGAAGGAGATGTTGCCGATATCGTTGGCGCCGGCGCCGACCAGCGTGTCGATGATGGCGGCGACCTTGGTCACGTCGCGGATCTTCACGGTGACGCGGTTTGAGGCGCGGAAGCCGACAACGGGCGAGGCGCCGGTGGATTTGTTCTGGCCGTATTGCGGCTGCAGCGACAGCCGCGAGGTCTGGTAGTCCTTCTCGTCAATGCCTGCGCCCTTCAGCGCCAGCAGCACCTTGCCCATCGCGGCGTTGTTGGCGTCGGAGGCTTCCTTCGCAGACTTGGCGTCGTTGGCGACGCCGGCGTCGATCTGCGCCAGATCAGGCGCGGCGGAGATCGTGGCTTCGCCGCTCACCGAAATCGCGGACGGAAAATCGTCGGCGAGCGCAGGCGTTGCCAGCATCGTGGCGGCAAAGGACGCAACAAGGGAGGTCAAAAGGATGGCAGGCTTTTTCATCGGTCTCACTTCAGCGGCACGAAAACATTGATCACGAGCTTGTCCTCCGCCGTCTTCAGGGGATCGGTGAGGTATTCCTCGATGAAGGTGTCCTTGGCTTCCAGCTTCTTGTCGTCGAGGTGATTGGTGATCGCCTCATAGGTGTTGTCCATGTTGTCGTAGGAGCCGCGATGAACGAATTTCAGCGCCTTGCCCTCCGGCGATTTGCCGACGCTCATGTCCTTGGGCAGGTTCTTCGGGTCCTGATCGACCGGGATCTCGGCAAGGAAGGTGAAGCCGGTATCGTCCGTCGAGGTGTAGACGATCATCGAATTGCCGGCGTGCTTGATGCCCTGCTTGTCCAACAGCGTGTTCAGCGCCTTGAAGGCGTCAATCAGCGTGTCGAAGGCCGAGTCCCAATTGGCAGTGCCCTTGACCATCACGACCTTCTTGGGCTCGAGCGTGGTCTCCTGGCCGAAGGGATCGGCCGTCTGCACGGGAGCCGGCGTCGCGGCCGCAGCGGGCGGCGGGGCGGCGGGGCTGGGTGAGGCACTTGCGGCGGGCGAGGGCGAGGTTGCAGGGGAAGTGGCAGGGTTTGGCGAGGCGCTGGCCGCCGGCGAGGGCGTGGCCACGGGGGCAGCGCTCGCGGCCGGGGCGGGCGAAGCCGACGGGGCCGGCGAGGGGCTCGCTGATGCGGCCGGTGCCGGGCTCGGCGTTTGGGCCAGCGTGGCGGACAGACTAAACGACAAGGCCGCTGCCGGGATCAGCGCGGCCAAAACGAGACGACGAAACCTGAACATTTTTATTCTCCCCAATAGCTTATCCGCCAAGGCCTTACGTCCCCGAAGCCTTAGCCCGGCCGCATGTCCCGGATCGCGCGAATTGCGCCGTTCTAACACGCGAGCGCCGAATTCGTCCCATGACAGATGCGTCATGGCAGCGTCCTGGCTCTTGTCGGCAAATCACTGGCCAAGAGGGCCAAGGATCGCCATATAAGGCAGGCGAAATTCGGGAATTTTCATGAGCGCGCTGGCCAACCACGCATTTGCCAAGATGAACGGCATCGGCAACGAGATCGTCGTTGTCGACATGCGCGATTCCACCTCAAAGGTCACCCCGGACGATGCCCGCGCGGTGGCATCGCCGCGAGGCGGCGTGCCCTACGACCAACTCATGGTGCTGCAGAAGCCGCGCTTCGACGGCACCGAAGCGTTCATCAGCATCTACAACAGTGACGGCTCCGAGGCCGGCGCCTGCGGCAACGGCATGCGCTGCGTCGTGCGGCGCATCTTCGAAAAGACTGGCCAGAGCACGGCAACGTTCGAGACGGCCGCGGGCCTGCTCAATGCCTGGCAGGGTCCGGCGCCGGATCTTTATACGGTGGACATGGGCGCGCCGAAGTTCGGCTGGCAGGACATTCCGCTCGACCAGGAATTTCGTGACACCCGCTACATCGAATTGCAGATCGGCCCGATCGACAATCCGATCCTGCATTCGCCCTCGGTGGTCAGCATGGGCAATCCGCATGCGATCTTCTGGGTCGATGACGTCAACGCCTACGACCTCGAGCGTTTCGGTCCGCTGCTGGAGAACCATCCGATCTTCCCGGAGCGCGCCAACATCACGCTAGCCCATATCGTCGATCCCCAGCACATCACGATCCGCACCTGGGAGCGCGGCGCCGGCCTGACCAGGGCCTGCGGCTCGGCCGCATGTGCCACGGCGGTCGCGGCGGCGCGGCTGAAGCGCGCCGAGCGCAATGTCGAGATCACGCTGCCCGGCGGCAAGCTCGGGATCGAATGGCGCGAGCGCGACGATCACGTGCTGATGACGGGCACGGCGACCTTCGAATATGAAGGCCGTTTCGATCCGGCGCTGTTCGCGCCGGTCGGGTGATGAGCGTCGACATCGTCACCTTCGGATGCCGCCTCAATGCTTTCGAGGCCGAGGTGATCCGCCGCGAGGCCGAGGGCGCGGGTCTTTCAGATGCCATCGTCATCAACAGCTGCGCCGTCACGAACGAAGCGGTGGCGCAGGCGAGGCAGTCGATCCGCAAATTGAAGCGCGAGCGGCCGGGAGCGCGCATCGTCGTCACCGGTTGCGCGGCGCAGACGCAAAGCGGCATGTTCGCCGAGATGGCCGAGGTCGATCGCGTCGTCGGCAATGACGACAAGATGCGGTCGTCTGCGTGGCGCGAGGCGCGTACGGCGTTCGATCTCGGTACGAGCGAAAAAATCGCCGTCAGCGACATCATGGCGGTGAAGGAGATGGCGCCGCATCTCATCGACGGCTTTGCGAGCGGGCTGCCCCGCGTGTTCGTGCAGGTGCAAAACGGCTGCGACCATCGCTGCACCTTTTGCATCATTCCGTTCGGGCGCGGCAATTCGCGCTCGGTGCCGATGGGCGCCGTGGTCGATCAGGTCCGGGCATTGGCCGAGCGCGGCCATGCCGAGATCGTGCTGACGGGCGTCGACCTCACCAGCTACGGCACTGACCTGCCGGGCACGCCAAAACTCGGCATGCTGACGAAGCAGATCTTGCGGCATGTGCCGGAGCTGAGGCGCCTGCGCATCTCCTCTATCGATTCGATCGAGGCGGACAGCGATCTGTTGGATGCAATTGCTGAGGATTCGCGGCTGATGCCGCATCTGCACCTGTCGCTGCAGTCCGGCGACGACATGATCTTGAAGCGCATGAAGCGGCGGCATACGCGCGGCGACGCCATCGCGTTCTGCGACCAGGTCCGCCGGCTGCGCCCGGATATCGCGCTGGGGGCCGACATCATCGCGGGCTTTCCGACCGAGATCGAGGAGATGTTCTCGCGCTCGCTCGATCTGGTCGAGCAATGCGGCCTGACGTTCCTCCACGTCTTCCCCTATTCGCCGCGTCCCGGCACGCCGGCCGCGCGGATGCCACAGGTGGCGGGCGGTGCAATCAAGGAGCGTGCGAAGCGGCTGCGCTCGGCCGGTGAGACCGCGCTCCTGCAGCGGCTGCAAGCCGAGATAGGCGCCACGCGTGAGGTGCTGATCGAGAGCGACGGTCAGGGACGGACGGAGCATTATCTGCCGGTGGCGATTGCGGGCGAGCGTGTGGGCCGCATCGCGCCGCTGCGGATCGCCGGTCGTGATGGCGCGCGGCTGACGGTGTGACGGTTCCTTCCCTTCTCCCCTTGTGGGAGAAGGTGGCGCGAAGCGCCGGATGAGGGGTTGCTCCCGCGTACTCAACTCAATGTGGACTCGCGGAGAGAGACCCCTCACCCGTCTCGCCGCTGCGCGGCGAGCCACCCTCTCCCACAAGGGGAGAGGGAAAAACTACAACGCCCGCACCTGCCAGAAGCGCAGCGTCCGCCGCGCATTCTCCGGGATCATGCGCGCGTAATGGCTTTGAGCCCTTGCGATATCGGCCGGCTTCATCGCGCCGCTCGCAAAGCGGCTTTCGAGCACGGCGGCGGTGGTTTCCCAGCTGAGCTGCGCCGCCTTGCACGGCACCAGCAGGCCGTCCTCGCGCAGGCTTTGCATCAGCGGGCGGATGACTTCGACGGTCGATCCCGACAATGCGGCCAATGCGGCCACCGCTTCTTCATAACGCCGCTGCGTTGCGAAGCCGAGCAGCGTCGCTTCGCTGAGCTGGCCGGTCGCCCTAAGACCTGCGACGGCGCGCTTGGCGCCTTCGAAATCGCGGACACCCGACATCTCGCGCTCGACACCAACGGTGACTGCGGCGATCGCGCTCTGGATCTCCTCGAACAGATGCGGCGGCGCGCGCGACAACAGGCGGGTCCGCACGGCCTCGCTCGCCGAGCGCAGCAATTGACGGCGCAGGTCTGACGGCAAATCGACGCGGATGCCGACGCTGACAGCGAGCTCGGGATCAGCCTCCGCCTGTCCGACGATGACGGCAAATCCGTTGCCGGACACGCGCGCGCCGGGATTGGCGGCGAGCCGCCGGCTGACGCTGGGATAGCGCCGCGCCAGCAATGCATCGGTGACGATCTCCTTCAGCCACCAGCGTCCGGCGACCGCGAGCAGATGCGGCTCGCCCTTGGATGATGCGATCTGCACCAGCGTGCCGTCGTCGAGGCGCGCGGATTCCTGCAGCACGGGACCAGCGATGCGGATTTCGTCATTGTTGGCGAGGCGGCGAATGACCGATGGCGGCGCCTGCGCGATCGGCGCGAGCTGCGCGCTGATCTCGGCGAGCGCTACGCGCGCGCCCATGTCGGCGATGGCGCGGAGCTCGATGGTGCCGATCAGGCGATCGAGCACGTCGTCAAACAGTGCGATCTGCTCGTCGTCGAAACTGCCGGCGGAGGACAGGAACAGGTCGGTGACGCGGCGGGCTGTTGCCAGGCCCTTTTCCGCCGAGCCAGTCCGAAGCGCGGACTCGACCTCGTCGATGATCGATAACTCGGCCGTGGACATGACGCGCAGCTCGTCCTGAGCAGATTGACGGAAGCTTGTTCTAAGCAACCGCTATCATTAGAGACGAGCACTGAACGTTTCGTAAACTATAGGGAGCGCTTCGCGCTCCTCACCATGGGGGGCTGACAGCACTACTCCCCGTTCCACCCGCAGGCGCGGAGGCGCTCGTGCATGTGGGGTGGGGCCGGCGCCACCACGCGGACCGGCTCCTTGTTGCGGGAGATCGGTACCACGATCTTGCGGGAATGCAGGTGCAGCTTCGGCTCGCCGAAGCGCGGACCGTTGCCGTAAATGTTATCGCCGAAGATCGGCCAGCCGGTCGCGGACGAATGCACCCGCAATTGATGGGTCCGCCCGGTCACCGGTTCCATGGCGAGCCAGGTCAGGCCGTCGCCCCGCCCCATCACCTTCCAGTTGGTGATGGCCTTCTGGCCCTCGGGATCGGGCTTCTGCCACCAGCCGCGTTCGGCGTTCAGCCGCCCGAGCGGCATGTCGATGGTGCCTTCGTCCTCAGCGGGGCCGCCCTCGACGATGGTCCAGTAGGTCTTGCCGATCTTGCCATGCTTGAACAGCAGGCCGAGCGAGGCCGTCGCCTTGCGATGGCGGCCGAGCACCAGGCAACCGGAGGTGTCCTTGTCCAGCCGGTGGGCCAGCACGGGCGGCCGCGGCAGGCCGAAACGAAGCGCCTCAAAGGAGGTTTCCAGATTGGCACCGCCCTTGGGTCCGCGATGCACCGGCAGGCCGGCCGGCTTGTCGATGACCAGCATCAATCCGTCGCGATGGAGCACGCGCGCCAGGATTTCGTCGGCCGTCAATTCGGGAACATCGAGCAATTGCAGGACTTTCGGTCAAGACTTTCGTTTGCGAGCCGGAACGGCTAACACACCGCCACCATGAACGATACCACCCCCGAGACCCCCAAGCTGAGCTGGTGGCGCCGCCTGTCCGACGGGCTGAAGCGCACCTCGTCCTCGCTCGGGACCGCGGTCGCCGACCTCGTCACCAAGCGCAAGCTCGACCGCGCCATGCTCGACGACATCGAGGACGTGCTGCTCCGCGCCGACCTCGGCACCTCCGTCGCGGTGCGGATCGCGGATGCGGTCGGCACCGGGCGCTACGACAAGGCGATCTCGGCGGACGAGGTCAAGGACGTCGTCGCGACCGAAGTCGAGAAGGTGCTGGCGGCGGTGGCAAAACCGCTCGAGATCGACGCCGGCAAGAAGCCGTTCGTCATCCTCGTGGTCGGCGTCAACGGCTCCGGCAAGACCACCACCATCGGGAAACTCTCGCAAAAATTCGCAACCGAAGGCCGCAAGGTGATGCTGGCGGCCGGCGACACCTTTCGCGCAGCGGCGATCGAACAGCTCAAGGTCTGGGGCGAGCGCACCAGGACGCCCGTCATATCAGGCGCGCAAGGCTCGGATTCGGCGAGCCTCGCCTTCAACGCGCTGACGGCGGCGAAGGAGCAGGCCGTCGACCTGCTCCTGATCGACACCGCCGGGCGGCTTCAGAACAAGGCCGAGCTGATGAACGAGCTCGAAAAGGTCGTGCGCGTCATCCGCAAGGTGGACGCGACTGCACCGCATGCGGTGCTGCTTGTGCTGGACGCCACTGTCGGCCAGAACGCGCTGTCGCAGGTCGAGGCCTTCCATCGCACCGCAGGGGTCACCGGTCTCGTGATGACGAAGCTCGACGGCACCGCCCGCGGCGGCATTCTGGTGGCGCTCGCGGAGAAATTCAAACTGCCGGTGCATTTCATCGGCGTCGGCGAAGGCGTCGACGATCTCGCGCCGTTCACCGCGCGTGATTTCGCCCGCGCCATTGCCGGAATCGAAAGCTGAAGAATGGACAAGACCCAGCCGCATCCGCTGTTCAAGCTTGCGACCGAGCTCGGCCCGCTGCTCGTGTTCTTCTTCGTCAATGCGAAGTTCAATCTGTTCGCAGCGACCGGCGCCTTCATGGTCGCGATCGTCGCGGCGATGATCGCCTCCTATGTGGTGAAGCGCCACATTCCGATCATGGCGATCGTGACGGGCGTCATCGTGCTGGTGTTCGGCACGCTGACCTTGGTGCTCCACGACGAGACCTTCATCAAGCTCAAGCCGACCATCATCTACGCTTTGTTCGCCGCGATCCTCGGCGGCGGCCTGTTGTTCGGCCGCTCCTTCATCGCCGTCATGTTCGACCAGATGTTCAATTTGACGCCGCAGGGCTGGCGCATCCTGACGCTGCGCTGGGCGCTGTTCTTCGCCGGCATGGCGGTGTTGAACGAGATCGTCTGGCGCACCCAGAGCACCGACTTCTGGGTGAACTTCAAGGTGTTCGGCGTCACGCCGATCACCATGATCTTCGCCATCGCCCAGATGCCGCTGACCAAGCGCTATCACCTCGAGCCGGCGTCGCTGGAAGCGAGCGAGGCCGAGGCGGGCGATGTGAGGAAGGGGTGACGATCTCTCAAATCGTCATTGCGAGCGAAGCGCAGCTACATACTCGACTGTCATCGCCCGGCTTGACCGGGCGATCCAGTATTCCAGAGACAGTCGTGAGGTACGGAGGAGCTGCGGCGTACTGGATGCCCCGGTCAAGCCGGGGCATGACAGCGGTGTTTGGGGTCGGGTCCTTCTCACACTGACGACAGAGCTAGCTCCCCGCCGCCTTCAACGCCTTCTCCATCTGCGGCAACAGCACCGTCCGCAAATTCTCCGGCGTGATCGGTCCCACCAGCTTGTAGACGATGGTGCCTTCGCGACCGACGACAAAGGTCTCCGGCACGCCATAGACGCCCCATTCGATCGAGGCGCGGCCGTTGGCATCGACGCCGACGTGGCCGAACGGGTTGCCGTAGCGCCCCAGGAAGCGCCGCGCATTGTCGGCGGCATCCTTGTAGTTGATGCCGACGAGCTGGAAGCGTTTGTCTTTTGCCAATTCGGTCAGGAGCGGCGCCTCGTCGTGGCACGGCACGCACCAGGACGCCCAGACATTGACGAGGCTGACCTTGCCCTTGAACGCAGCGGGATCAAGGCCGGGGATCTGCACATTGTCAGCCTGCAATCCCTCGAGCGGCGGCAGCGTGGTCTGCGGCGCGGGGCGTCCGATCAGCGCAGACGGAATTCGCGAGGGATCGCCGCTGCCGAGCCGGAACCAGAACAGCAGCGCCAAGCCGATGAAGGCGATCAGCGGCAGCACCATCAGGAAGGTGCGGCGCTGCGGCGGAGCGGACGTCGATTGCTCGCTCATGATTGATCTCTCATGCTCGATCTCTCATGGCCGATCCGTCGCGCTACGGCCGGAGCGGCGGGTCACGCCGCTGCGCTCGAGCTCGCGCAGGCGCTGTGTCTGGCTACGATGATCGAGCACGATCCAGCAGATCAGGATCACGACCACAAGGGCGGCCGCGGCATAGGATGTCACGATGAAAGACGCATAGGGACCGAGCGACATGATCATGCAGCCCCAGCTTCTTTTGACGTGCTGGCTTCACGCGAGCCGGTGCCGACTTCTGCAAACGCCACACGGCTCGCCTGCATCATCTGCAGGGACCGCACGCGCCGACGCAAAATCTCGTTGCGCATCGCCGCGATATGCAGCGTGACGAACAGCAGGGTGAACGCGACCGCCATCACCAGCAGCGGAATCAAAAAGGATTTGTCGAGCGACGAGCCGCCCATCCGCATCACCGAGGCCGGCTGGTGCAGCGTGTTCCACCAATCGACCGAGAACTTGATGATCGGCAGGTTGAGCGCGCCGACCAGCGTCAGCACGGCGGCGGCGCGCGCCGCGCGGGAGGGCTCGTCGACCGCGCGCCACAGCGCCATCACGCCGAGATACATCAGGAACAGGATCAGCACCGAGGTCAGCCGCGCGTCCCATTCCCAATAGGTGCCCCACATCGGCCGGCCCCACAGCGAGCCCGTGAGCAGCGCAAGGAAGGTGAAGCTGGCGCCGATCGGGGCGGCCGCTTTGGCGGCGACGTCGGCAAGCGGATGCCGCCACACCAGCGTGCCGAGCGAGGCAATGCTCATCACGCCCCATACGAACATCGACAGCCAGGCATTAGGCACGTGGATGAACATGATCTTTACCGTCGCGCCCTGCTGATAGTCGTCGGGTGCGGTGGCAGACTGATAGAGCCCGATCGCGAGCAGGATGATGGTCGCGGCCGCAAGCCATGGCAGCAGCCGCGCCGTCAGCGCGAGGAACCGTGTGGGGTTGGCGAGGTCGATCAGCGTCATGGTATCCTGATAATCACCGGTAAGCGCTCACGCAATCAGCACGAAAGTCCGCAGCGAAAGTTGATCGGGGTCAAGGTCAGTCCAGCCCATCTCAATCCAGCCCATGCTTCAGGCTCGCCGCAGCCGCGAAGGGGCCGATCACGAGACTGACCAGCGACAGCGCGCACAGGATCGAGAACGGCGCGCCGAACGTCATGGGTCCGACGATCGCCGCCTGCGAGGCTGCGACGCCGAAGATCAGCACCGGTATCGACAGCGGCAGCACCAGGACAGCCATCAGCAAGCCGCCACGATGCAGCGTCACCGCCAGCGCCGCACCGACCATCCCGGTAAATGTCAGCGCCGGGGTGCCGGCGAGCAGTGTCAGCGCCACAGCACCGGTTGCGACCATGTCGAGGTTGAGCAGCAGGCCGAGCACGGGTGTTGCGACGATCAGCGGCAGGCCGGCGGCCAGCCAATGCGCCAGCGCTTTCGACGCGCAGGCGAGTTCCAGCGGGGTCCGGCTCATCGTGATCAGGTCGAGCGAGCCGTCCTCGTGGTCGGCCATGAACAGCCGGTCCAGGGTCAGCAGGCTCGCCAGCAGCGCCCCCAGCCACAGGATGGCGGGTCCGAGCCGCGACAGCAGTGCCAGGTCCGGCCCCACAGCAAACGGCATCAGCACCACCACGGTCAGAAAGAACAGCACGCCAATCAACGCCCCGCCCCCGACGCGGAGCGCGATCCGGATATCCCGGCGGATGAGGGCAGACAGGGCGGTCATGCCACTGCTCCCAGAGGTGAGGAGGCAGCGTCGGCCGGTTGCCCCGGGCGAGCTGCGCTCCCTCCCCCCTTGTGGGGGAGGGCGGGGGAGG
>NZ_JBVVPP010000060.1:0-43675 GCF_055811315.1 Bradyrhizobium sp. MI1.4
CACGCAACGCCATCGTAGAACTCGCCGCGCTCGCGCGCATGTGTCAATCAGGCGGCCTTCGTCGTATGCGTACTTTGCGCGCGGGCACCATAGTTTTGGAGCTTGATGAAAAATGCAGCCTAAGATCGGGTGGTGTTTCGTTCTCGAACAAGCGCTGGTAGCCGGCGACGTGATGCTTGCTCAGAAGATCGCGCTCGAGACCGACGAAGCCGCAGTGCTCGCGCTTGCCAACCGGTTTGTCCGAGACCGCCCGTCCTGCCCCGAGTAGTACGGCGTACTTACTAGTCCGCTCATGGGCGGGGCCGCCGCCTGTGACAGTGGCAGCCCCTAGCCGCGAAGGCACCGTTTACGCGATACATCGGCAGCTCCGCGGCTACAGGTAAGCCTCAACCCAGTGATCGCCTTCTGCAATGTGATCCACTTGTTAGCCTTACCGGGCGCGAGTGGTCCTCTGCTGATGATCTCAACACTTGCCATTGTTTCGCGTGAACGCCTCGCGCAACTGCCTCCGTGAGCAGGGCTCGGTGGGTCATTGAGATATGCGATTGTTAGCCTGCCCGAAAGATAGCTCAGGGTGCTAGCTTCGCAGAAGCAGGGATTTGCCGTCGCATCTCGATGAGCTCGAGCGCTCCCTCTCTTGACGCCCGCATCAAAATCAAACGCACGCGCGTGGCCGGGCAACGAAGCCGCCGCGCCGAATACAATGGCGCGCCGGCTTCGCATTGGGTGAACCCGGATGGGGCAATGACCGGTGCCTGAACGTAACGCTCCGATGCCTCGCCGCCCGCATTTGTGACACCGATCTATACGGCCGCGTTTAAGAAAGCTCTGCAAGCCGCAGGTAGTTTGCGAATAGTGCGTCCCCTTGCGATGCGAGTATCGACTCCGGATGGAACTGCACGCCGTATGTCGCTTGATTGCGATGGGCAAGAGCCATGATCGCCCTGTCCCAGAGCGCTGTCACTAGCAGAGCGCGAAGTGCCAACCCTCGGATCACCCACAATGGTCTCTCCGTTGCAAAATAGCTTTCCCGTCCGCAATCATATGAGCCCAGAAGGGATCGCACGTCACATACGAATGCTGCCCGAGTACCGCGTCGCTCGATGCGCTATCCAGGAACGTGAGGTGCCTCCGTTGCGAGGGGCCTCGCACGGCTGTGACGGGCTCAATCCACTGCAGTTCCACTACTGCATGACTCTGTCGCTCAGCGATATATGGATGATCGTAAGTCGGCCCGGCGAAGGCGAGCGTTATATCACCAAAAAACCCCTATATGCCTGTCAGCTAACCACGCCCGTAGCGAGGGCCTGCCGAACATACTGGCTCCGCATCTGCAGACATGCTGCAGTCGCCCGCGAGACGTAGCTCTCGCAGCGGCTTACCTGCCGGATCGATTGCTGGTAAACCTCGTGCGCTTTATAGGGTTCGAGCTGGCCTTCGTTGTCGAACTCACCGTAGACGATCACGTCAATTTCGTTTAGCCGGTCACTCTTGCAGTTACGAGCGACTTCAAGCCGGCGTGCGTACGGGATTTTGGCGAGAACGGAGAGGGCTTCGACTTTTGTCGATATATGCCTTATCTTTTGCGGTGAAGAATACGATGTGTCGAATCATAGTTGGCCGTCGGTAATCCCGAATAATTGCGGTTTGATTTCGCGGAAAGCGAAGCATCTTCGCCAAATCATGCAGGACTCGGGCAGCCGTCCAGTGGCCACCGCACGGCAGGCGCCCTGCACAATGGCACTGCCTGGTGTTTAGCTGAATCTCCTTCGGCCGCTACTCCGCAAGGTGGACCATGTCTGAGACCAGTTTTCGCCATGCAGTAAGAAAGCGCCTGATCATCAATCCCCGGGACAAGTTTAAGTATATGACTGCGTCGACGCCATTAGCTTTGCGCGGACGATGAAACGATCTCACTTGCTGGATTGAGGCATAAGAACTGCAGGAAAATGCGGCTCGTTTGTCGAATACAGGCGAGGCGCCGTCATAAAGCTGAGGGGAAAGAGCGCCGCCAACCCCTGAAGCGTTGATGTCGAGGCATGACTTCAACTCTTAAAGTGCTAGCCGGCTGATCACCGCAGAGAGATCGCTCGTGAAACTACACTCAACTTGCGTGGCGATGGTCCACCCCTGCCGCCGAGTTCGTTTTACAAGTTCGCGATCGTCGTAGCGTAGCGCATCGAGCCCGCAACGCTATCTCGCCCACAGCGTCAGATCTCACTGTCAGGGCGAGGAATTGTGCCCGTTCCCCAAGACGCGTCCGGCCGAACCGCTCGAGCCCGGGCGGGATTAATGCTCACCTAGCACTCCGCGGTAAAGCCAACCGGTGTGTTCTGGGAGGCTATTGTCTGGATCACGGCACCGGAGCTGCGATGTCTCTCGACGGTCGCGATCGAGATGCGCACTCGCTGCACGCGGCCAAGCGATTTCAGCTCGGTCGGGAACATGCAAATTGGCCTGATCTACTGCACCGGCAAGCGCTGACGTGATGGGTCCCGCGCGCTTCTTGGCCAATAGATTTTCATCGTGCGGATAGCTTCCAAACGATGCGGACGTGCCCGCCTGGAATGGTCGGTCGGAAAATATGCATGTCTCTGACGCGCAGTTTGCTCTCCTCGATCAGGTTCATGACATGCCCAACGTCTCCTTGATCGGAGAAAATCACATACATCGCACCCTTCGGACTTAACCAGACGTGCGCCCCTCCGACCGCGGCGGCCATGACCTTGTGATCTTCATCGAAACACGAACGCTCCAGATCGTCATTGGCCTTGCGGTTCCAATAGGGGGCGGCAAAGATAATGGTATCAAATTGTGCTCCAGGTTGTAGCGCAGCATAGGTGTCACTCTCGAGGGCTTCTGCTCGATCCCCATAGCCTAATCGCTCGATGTTTATCTTCGTCGAGAGAACCGCCTGCGGATTTATGTCGAGAGCGACTAGACGTCTTGCCCCGGCACGGAGTGCTGCAAGGCCCAGCACACCGGATCCGCACCCAAGATCGAGTACCGCCGCGCCGGGCTCGATGTGCCATTTCGAGATCAGTGCGTCCGGTGCGTGACTTAGGCGCGGTGACAAAACCCCGGGCAGGATGTGCAAAGACATGCCGCCGACTTCGACATCGTGCGGATCATTGTTCAAACGCAGTTCGGCCAACATTGCATCGACGTCTGTTGTTTGGCTGCGTACGGATGCGCCGAGTTGGGTGATCACTTTAACCTCCATGAGTGCTTAGCGCGCGGCGGGAGTAGTCCAGGGCAGCAACACGGCGGGGCCAGACGCGTGCGAAACCGGCAAGCCGTTCAACGTTAAGCTCGATGATCGGGCAGAGAAGGTTGATCCGCTCGGGCGCGGTGTTGCACCTCTCGGATATGGCCCAAGGAAGATATCGCTCATCTGGCCGCGCCCACTCGCTTGGTGTCGTAGCCCTCAATAGCAACGTCCATGCCAAGCGTTGGCCGGATTAATTTCGAGCGGGGTCTAGACATGCGGCCGCACGGCGGCTGAAATTGAAGTGCTGCAAACTCCTTGACGTGAATCATCGTGCCTCACGCGACAGAAGAGCGCAGTTTGCGGGCTGTTCCAACCATACAATCGAGCGCACAAGTCCGCGGCCCCCGGGACGCTGATCACAAGCGCCCTACCGTGAGCTCGCCACACGGTCCGGCTGTCTGCTTAGCCTTCAGAAGGCCCCGAGCACTCGATCGGCATCATCTTCCGTAACATCGTCGTGCCGCTGATGTCTGGACGGCGACGATCAGGCGAGAGACGCGTTCTCATCCTGGTTGTCGCGCCATAAATGTACGCTTGAGAACAAAATGTCGGAATAGGACAAGGGCTGAGCCGTACGTGTGTTTGAAATGCGGAGCGCACCATATTGCGCGAGCCGCACGGCAATTCCCGGATAAGCAACAGGAGCTGCCGCGCCGCCGCCGGGGGAGCGGCGCCATTCCTGAGCCCGCTTCGTTCCGAAAACTCGCAATTGGCTAGCCTCGGACGACGCTCCCGGTTGGTCATCGCCTTATTGCTCCTGTGGGAGGCGGCTCCAAGGCTGGGGCTCCGATCGGTTGCCGCGGATCGTCACGGCCGCCGGCTTGGTTGCCGATCGGGCTGCCCGAACTGGCATGGAATGGGCGACACATCTGATGCGAATCCGAGCAATCCCGCCCCGGGCACTGCAGGCGAGCAGGCGCTCGTCGAACGTCAACGAGGTTCCATGGTCGCGCTCTCCGCTCTGATGAGCATGTCCATCGGACCGGTCGGAATGGTCCCGCTAGGTGGCGTGCGAATTGAAGCATCGGTTAGATCGAGTAGATCGATGCTGCCCGCATTGTGCAACGTCGCGCAATGCGAATTCATTTTGTTTTGTCTCAATGCAGGGCGTCACGATGTGATGCGGCTTGTGCGTTCGGCAATCAATCGGTCGTCAAGGCCGGCAATTGGTGCGAGGATCGAACCGGATGCGGCGAACGTGCCGGTGCCGCTGTCCAGTCAATCGCCAATCGCTGGAGGAGCAGACCGGCTCGGACCTCGGCTCGGCGGCAACTGAAATCGGTGGCCCGGAAATTGCCTAAGTAAGAGCAGTGCCTCTCCCGGCGTCGCCTGCGCGAGGGACTACCAGATGTCCCGAATGGAGTGGAATCGAGGAGGGTTGGCCATGCTGATGCTCATGGGCCGCTCGGACACCGCAACGAACGAAGCCGTGCATTTTGCCCATTCCATGCTGGAGGGCTCGGCGACGGCGTTTTACGAAGTCGACGAGGGCTACAACCTCCGGCGCTTTCTCCTGTCGCGCATTCCGGAGCCGTTTCATCTACAGTATCTCGACGGCATGAGTGCCTTCGACCCGCAGCATCCGAGTCATGCGGGTCACCTTGCGGTGGCGCGCCTGAGTAAGACGATGGTCGGCCAGCAAGCAGGCGAGACAGCACTCTACCGCTCGTTCATCCGCCGATGCGGCATCGTCGACATGCTCGATTTCTTCTTTCGGTGCGACGACCAGATTGTCGCCGGGATCAGCGTCGTATGGGACAGGGAGGCCAGGATCCCGGAGGGCGCCGTGACCATCGCCGAGAAGATGCACCAGCACCTCCAGTTCAACCTGGTCGGCCGCGCCGCCGCGTCCGAGGACGGGCAGCGCTACGCGCTGACCAGCCGCGAGATGGATGTGGTGCGGCTGTTGTGCTGCGGCCGCACCAATCGCGAGATCGGCGAGTGCCTTAAGATCGGCCAGGCGACCGTGAAGACGCACCTCATCCACATCTTTCAAAAGCTCGGCGTGGAGACGCGCTCCGCGGTGGTGGCGCTGATGGCGCGGCCGAATTAGCGGCCACGCCTGCCTTCATCAACCAGTCGCAAGGCCGTGGTCGATCGCGTGAGCGATCGTCCTGGCGTCCTCGGCCGTAATAATCAACGGCGGAGAGAGGATAATATTGCTGCCGGAGACGCGCACCATCACGCCGGCATCGTAGATGGAATCGGCGATCTTTCCGACGCGCTTCTTGTCGAGCGCCTTCTTGCTGCCGCGGTCGGCGACCAGCTCAAGCGCCGCCATCAAGCCCTTGCCACGCACGTCGCCAACGATCTCGCGCTTTTGCTTGAGAGCCGCGAGCGCCTCGTTGAGGATGGCGCCGGAGGCCTCGGCCCTGGTGTCGAGCTTAAGCCCCTTTGTTTCGGCAAGCGCGGCGATGGCGGCCGCGCAACCGACGGGATGGCCGGAATACGTGTAGCCATGGCCGATCGAGCCGAAGCTCGTCTCGTCGCTCTCGAACGCCTCGGCGATTTTATCGCCGATCATCGTGGCGCCCAGCGGGAAATAGCCCGATGTGACGGCCTTGGCGATTGTCATCATGCCCGGCTTGACGTTCCAGAGCCGCGCGCCGCACCATGCCCCGGTGCGGCCGAAGCCGGTGACGACCTCGTCCGAGATCAGGAGCATGCCGTAGCGGTCGCAGATCTCGCGCACGTCCCAAGAAACTCAAATGCGGCACGATGACGCCGCCGGCACCGAGCAGCGGCTCCATGATGAAGGCGGCGATGGTGCCGGCGCCCTGGAATTCGATCTCGTCGAAGAGCGCATTGGCGCGGAGCTGCGCGAGCTTCGCAGGGTCGGTCTCGTTGAAGGGATTGCGGTAAGTCCAGGGCGAGGGGATGTGATAGACGCCCGACAGCAGCGGCTCGTAGTTGCGGCGGAAATTGGCATTGCCGTTGACGGATGCGCCGCCGAAATGCGTGCCGTGATAACCCTTCTTCAGCGCCAGGAATTTGGTGCGGTCGCGCTGGCCCTTGATCTTCCAATATTGCCGTGCGAGCCGCAACGCGGTCTCGACGGAATCGGATCCACCCGAGGTGAAGAACGCGCGCACCATGCCCTCCGGCTTGAACCATTCGGTGAGCTCATAGGCGAGCTCGATCGCAGGTCCCGTCGAGACGCCGCGAAAGCCGGAATAATAGGGCAACTCCTTGAGCTGGTCGGCCATCGCCTTCTTAATCGGATCGCAGCTGTAACCGAGCGTCACATTCCAGAGCCCCCCGACCGCGTCCAGCACGGTCTTGCCTTCGATGTCGGTGACGTGGATGCCCTCGCCCTTCATGATGATCCGCGGCGGATGATCCTGCATGTCTTTGGGATGCGCCATCGGATGCCAGATCCGGCGGCATTGTTCTCGATGAGAAAGTTGATTTCGGGCATGGGTGGCTCCGCTGTCGAAAGGCAAGGCCGAGGATGTGGAGGGCCTGCCGGTAAGAGTTCTGGGGATGTCGAACATCGAACCAGACGGTCGAGAGCCCGCAGGCGATCGCACCCTTGATGTTGCGTTCCTGGTCGTCGACGAACACGCAGGCCTGCGGCGCGAGCTCGAGGGCACGCCGCGCGCGCGACGGACGAAGGTCTGCATATCCCACCAGTCCGCGCCGACGAGCTGCCGACCTCCCGGCTGCGAGTCCGCCAATACTCGCGCTCGGACAATTCTCGGCGAAGCCCGGGTGATTGATGTGGTCCTTGATCACGTGAAGCTCGATCGGCGGGCGGATCGCAGCAAGCATTTCCGTGACGAAGGCGCTGAGGCCTTCGGGATCGTACAGCGTCTCGCGGTCCTGATCCCATCACGGCGCCATAGGCGTGGGGTCTGGCTTCAGGATGCCGGCATGCGTGGCGTCGACGATTATCTCGAATGCCCGAGCAGCGGCCGCTTGCGCCGAAACTCCGCGCCTTAGAAGAGGTCGAGGCTGGTTGGAGAGAATGGCGACCTTTGCGGCCGGCTCCTCGCGCGATCCGGATGGCGCGCCCGGCTTCGGGGCGGATGATGAGCATCGGATCAGCGCTGGACGCGCCGAACGGAAGGACGAAAGCTACTGGCGCCCTCGCCTCCGCAAGCTTCGCGGCAACGGCGCGCGGCTTCCGTCGGCGATCGACGGCACCGGAGGTCGCGGACGCAAGCAGGCGATTATGCGCATGGAACGGACGATGGGCGAGTTCCGTCGGCACCGGCAGCCAGGCGGGAAAGTCCACCATGTCGATGGCGCCAGGCGCGACGATTTGCGGAATGCCGTTCCGGCCGGCATTCATCAGACGGTCCGAGCCGGAGTTTACCACCGAGCCCATCACCTGGTTGGCGACCTCCTGAAGGCTGAGGTCGAGCACCGCGGCAAATCCGCCTTGCGCTGCGATCGACTCCATCGCACGGCCGCCCATGCCGGTGGTGTGGAACACCACGACCTCGTAGCCGCGAGCCTCGAGCTGCGGCTTCAGCTCGACCATTTAGCTGAGGCAGCTCTTACCGAGCGAGGTCAGCGCTAAGATCGGGCCCTCGGGCCGCAGCCTGATGGCGCCGCGGGCCGCGCCGACGATCGCGCCGCAGGCCTGCGACAGCACCGCCGTGCAGGTGCCGTTGAGGCCGTAGAGGCCGCCGGCCCACAGGATCATCATCAGATCGGCGGCGATGCGCGCGGGGGGAATCAGATGAGAAAAGGCGATGGTCGACACGATCAGCTTTGGAAAGCCGAGCGGCAGGGCGAGCGCGATGTCGAGCGCGAGGTCGGTGCCCATGGTGCCGCCGATCGCGATCATGGCGTCGATCCGGCCCTGGTCGCAGTGTTGCCGCGTCAGCCGGGCGGCGCTGCGCGCCATCAACGTCATCGACGAATTCTCGTCGCCGCTCGCGATCACGGCGGCGATCGTCGTGTCGGCGGCGGCGGCCACCGCGTGCTTGTCGTGCGCTGCCTTGTAAGGGGGATCGCCGAGCACGCTGACGTCCATCAAGACGGTCTCGCCGCCGGCGTCCGCAATGCAGCGCTGCATGAACAGGAGCTCGTCCGACGTAGTGTCGCCGGTGCCGATCAGCAGGATGCGAGGGCGTGATCTGTTGGTCATGGAAGGCCGGTGTCGGCGAACGGACGCGCAACGGCCCATGTCCGAGCGCAGTGAATGTTGCCGCAACATTATGGATTTGCTGCGATGCATGATATCCACCTATCGGTGGATTGTGAGAAATGTCGCATCGAAGAAGGACCGTCGGCCTCATTCTGGTGTGAAAACAAATGTTTTGAATTCCTCTCAGATGCCAGCGCTTGCTTCAGCACCTCTCGAAATCATCGCCCACGCCGATATTTGAAACTCACAGAACGCGCGAGGACGCTTGAATTGCCGTGCTTGGAAGACTCTTTGCACATTCGCGCCTCAGACTCGCTGATCATTGAACTGCATAACTGCTTGCTTGCGAAGATCGAAGCGTGTCGTGTCGATAATTCGGCAACCTTGTCGCGAACACGACGGCAGGCTTTACAGAAAGCGGGAACACCGCCGAATTCCGACTGGCCTAAATCCTGCACGACCCTGATGGCCAACATGTCGCCGACCCACCGCTGAGCTACGAGCTGCTAGCGATGGAATGAGGATGTCCGGCACCGCGAATGCCTCAGGTCAGAACCTCATCCCTCCGTTGAAGCTTTCCTTCCATGTCTTTGTTCGTACACTTCGGGAGCGTTAATCGTGCAAATCCCAAAAGAAAATGAGGCGATCAAGCTAGTCTCCTCTGAGGACCGCGCAAGGGTCAGTGCCGTTCTTACGACGGCCTTCACAAGCTGCCCATTGTTGAGATGGCTTTATCCCGAGCCGGACCGCTACTTGCGGAATTTCGGCAAATTCCTCGAGTACTACTCTGGTGATCCCTATACGGATCGAAGCGGCGCGTGGTTCAACAACGGCGATAAAGGCGCGCTGCTCTGGCTAACCGACGAAGTGCACCGGGACGATGCGCGGTTGATCAAGTTTCTACTTGGTAGCGTTCCTGACTTCAGACGAGCCGAAACCGAAGACGTTTTCGATCAGTTCGGCAAATATCACCCCCAGAAAGCCTGTTGGTACTTTACGATGCTGGGTATCGATCCCATCCATCAGCGCTCCGGACTCGGGGAACGTCTTTATCGATACGGCCTCGGGATCTTGGACGAGGCGAAAGGACTCGCTTTCACTGAGGCCACCAGCTCCGAGTCGGCGAGATTGTATCAGCGCCTGGGGTGGGAAGTTCTCGGAGAGGTTCAGATCGGCAGTTCGCCATCGTTCTTCCCGATGGTGCGTTATCCGAAGTGACTGCGAACTAGGTGCGTACGGTTGGACCGGCGGTGGACCAGAATAGCTGACGCATGGTCCCCGGCGAGAATCAGAAGAGACATTCATGCGCGACTTAAACGCCGCAAAGCGACTTGATGATCTGTTCCAGTCAATGAAAAGGGCAAACGAATCATTCCTCGGCTATCCATTTGCTAAGGGCTTCAACTATGAACAGCTGTGGCGTTTCATGAAGTTGACGGGCAACAATCTTGGAGACCCTTTCGAGCCGGGAACTTACCGGGTCAATTCCCATGAGCTCGAATGCGAAGTCGTCAACTTCTTTGCTCGGCTTTTTCGGGCACCCTCGTGCGGGTTTTGGGGCTATATAACCAATGGAGGTACCGAGGGGAACATCTACGGACTGTATCTTGGCCGCGAGCTGTATCCAGGCGCTATCGTCTACTACTCGCGAGATACGCACTACAGTGTCAGCAAAGGCGTTCGACTGCTTGGGCTGGAGCATCGGGTCGTGGCCGCGCAGTCCAGTGGAGAAATCAGTTATGAAGATCTAGGAGAGCAGGCGGCACAATACCGATCTCGCCCTGCCATCGTCGTTGCGAACATCGGCACCACGATGAAGGAAGGCAAAGATGACATCTGTAAAATCCGCAGCGTCCTCCATCATGAGGGCATCACCCAGATCTATATCCACTCGGACGCGGCACTGTGCGGACCGTACGCGCCGTTCCTGGACTCGAAGCCGGCATTCGACTTTGAAGATGGAGCGGACTCGATCACACTCAGCGGACACAAGTTTCTGGGAGCGCCGATGCCGTGTGGGGTCGTAATCTCGCGGAAGCAACATGTCCAGCGTGTCATGGGGCGGGTCGATTACATCGGCAGTTCGGATACAACCTTGAGCGGATCGCGCAATGCGTACACGCCGATTACTCTTTGGTATGCCATCCATACTCTGGGTGTCGAGGGAATTAGAGACACGTTCGGCCAATGTGAGCAGCTAGCGGGCTACGCAGCAGATAAGCTTCGTGCAATCGGGATCGCCGCGTGGCGTAATCCCCATGCGCTCACGGTCGTCTTTCCGCCAGTCGGAGAAGGCATCAAGAGCAAATGGCAAATTGCGACTGCAGATGTTAGCCACCTGGTCGTCACTCCTGGCACGACCAAGCGCCAAATCGACTCGCTAATTGAATCGATGTCGAGGGCCAGAACGTGAGATTCCAACTATCGAAATTCCGGCCTCAAAATGCCTTGGCACTCTCTGGCAATCGATGGGATGACGTACTCGGAATTGACGGCCGGATGGCGCAGGCAAAGTCCTGCCACGCTGCCGTTGAGTGCGACGCATCAAAGCGCCAGCGACTGAGTCGAAAATGCCGCCGCATTCCGCTGCTTGCATTCGTCAACCACACTATCGGAGTTTCTCGCGCGCAGACAGCGTCTAGCCAGGCTGGCAGTGGGTAACGTGATGGCGAAGTCCTAAGCTAATCGTGACAATTCCTGAGCTGTTCGAGTGCTAGGCGATTGTGGCTCAGCAGTAACGCTCCATCCTCTTCATCGATCGAGCCACGGGACTCGAAGAGCGTCTAAACGCGCCATCTTACAGGAGAGGAATGCTGAATTGCGCAAGGTCGAGCGAGCGGATCGCAAGCGCCCAAGTAACCAAAAGAATGAACGAGTGGACCGGCAGCTTCTGAACGACGCGGCCGGGGCCACGAAAGTGCCCATCGATCAGAGAATAGGCGCTACCATTCGTCGCGTTAGACGCGAGCAGGGGCTTACGCTTGCCAATGTTGCGTCGGCTGCCGATATCTCGTCTTCGATGCTCAGTCGTTTTGAGACCGGCAAATCGACCGCTAGCCTAGCGCAGCTCGAGCGCTTATGCGTGACATTCGGCGTCGACCTCGCGCTATTTCTAAATGCGATCGAGCAAGCGAAACGCGAGCCCGAGTTCATCAAGGCCTCTGCTCGAAAGGAGGTCATGCGCGCGGGTACTAAGTACGGGCACACCTTCCATTCACTTTCGCAAATCAAAGGATCTGGGAAGGACTTCGAATCTTTCCTCGTTAATGTGAATAGGAGCCAAAGATATCCGCGCTTTCGGCATCGCGGGACGGAGTTCATCTATATGCTGAATGGCACGGTTCAATATAGATACGAAGATGACCGCATACTCCTTCAACCCGGCGATGCATTAACAATTCCGGACAATGTCACTCATGGTCCGGAAAAGCTCTTCGATGATAACATTCAGTTCATCGCCATTATCATACATAAGTTGTAGAATAGGACGATCCGCAGCCTTTGTGAAAAACTAGCTTCTCTGGTCTTACCTCGGTCGGAAAGCCGAAATGACCTACGTTGAGAAGCCTCGAGTCAGCATGGTGTTTGTCGAGCATCGCCTCGACGAGCAGCTTCTTAAGCCTGGCATTCTCGTCGCCCAGCCCCTTCAGGCCGAGTTGCGGCTCAGCCTGCCCCTCACCGTGGGCGAGGACAACGACACTCCAAGAAGCCGAACCGGCTTTGGAGCGGCATCTCGTTTTCCAGCAATTCTGTCGCGTAGGTGTCCGTCTTCGTTTCGGTACGCTCAGCGCATCCTTTCGCACGACAGCCCATTTCTTGGCTGCGAGGATAGGTCGGCTGCAATCAAGCCGGCGCTGCCGAACTAAAGAAAATCACCGATGGTAACTCTCGGCCAGGTCTGTGTGCGCCGAGCGGCTTTAATCTTCGCCGACCAAGCGTCGATGAGACTGCCGAGGACCAATCGTCCGTTGCCACGAATATCTGGCCATTTCATCGTTGGAGTTCCCAGTGGCAGCGAGATCACCCCATGCGCCGCCGATAGCAGGGCGGCCGCTAGACGCTCCGTCAGCCCCGGCCTCGCCTCCACCCCCAATTCGGAAAGATACTCCGCGATCGAAGTCACAAAGAGCCCGTATCCCTTTCGTACGATCTCAGTTTCACCGAAATAAACCCCATCGGGAAAACGCCTGTCCTCGACCGTGCCGGCCATCGAATAGAGCGATCGAAAATGATCGGGGTTGTCGACCCAATAATCGATATAGCCCTCCATGACGCGCCGCAGCCGGGCCTCGCCGTTGGAATGGAGCGCGCGGACTTGTTCGAGCCGATCCGCCATTTCCTCGAGATTCCGCTCCTTCACTGCCAGCAGCAGCAGGATCTTGGTGGGAAAGTATTTGAGAACCGTGCCCTTCGAGTAACCGAGCGCATCGGCGATCTTCTGGATCGAAACGGTTTCGAGTGTGCCGCTCGCGAACTCCTTTTGCGCTGTCTCAAGGATTCGAGCCTGCAACGCCCGCTTGTCAGCTTCTTGGCGCGCGCGCTTCTGAAAGCGCCGCATCCCTTTAGAGTTTCCTGATCTCTCGGTCGACATCCCAATCTCCGCCCGGTGTGTCCTGCCGCTACATGGCTGGAATCACGAGTAATTAACGCCATTCAACTCGTAGCTTGCCAACTCCAGTGATAAATGACTATAGTCAATTAACTTGAGGCGACCAAATGGAGGAAAGCAGTGGCAACGTCGGCACGCGAGTATGCCTGCAGCGATTTTGATCCGTTCGACTGGGACACTCGCATCGACCCCTATCCGGCCTACGCCGCGCTTCGTGCGAAGGCACCCGTCATCCGGCTAGAGAAGTACGGCATCTTCGCCGTGCCGCGTTTTGCCGAGATCAAGGCGGTCTTTGCCGACCAGGTGAACTTCAGCAATGCCGGTGGTGCCGGCATCGCAAATTATTTCAAGGAGAAGCCGTGGCGTGCGCCGAGCATTGTCCTTGAAGCTGACCCACCGCTACATACACGCACCCGAAAGGTGCTAGCGCGGATCATGTCACCTGGTGCAATGCGAGGCCTCGAGAATGGCTTCAAGGCCAAGGCCGCCGCGCTGGTCGATGAACTGGTCGAAAAGAGATCGTTCGACGCAATCCGCGATCTTGCCGAAATATTTCCGGTGACTGTATTTCCGGACGCCCTGGGCATCGACACTGAGGGCCGCGAAAATTTTCTGACCTACGGCGCAATGGTGTTTGCCGGCATGGGGCCGGAGAACGATTATTTTCGAACTCTGATGGCCAAGGCACCTGAGGTTTTGCCTTGGGTTGCTGCAAAATGCCAACGGGACGCCTTGACTCCGGGCAGTTTTGGCGCGCAGGTCTACGAGGCTGCCGATAGCGGCGAAATTACCCATGACGAAGCACCTCTGCTCGTCCGGTCCTTTCTCTCGGCGGGACTGGATACGACAATCAGTGCAACAGGCATGGCCCTCTTTAGTTTGGCCCGTCATGCGGAGCAGTGGGCCATATTGGCTGCCAATCCTTCGCTGGCGCGCGCGGCGTTCGATGAGAGCCTGCGCTATGATTCCGCCGCACCTTACGTGTTCCGGACCACACCGCATGAAACCGAAATCGCTGGCGTGCCGATCGGCAAGCACGAGAAAGTGTTGCTCCTGATCGGTTCGGCAAATCGCGACGAAACGCGGTGGGAACGGCCTGAGCAGTTCGACATCACCCGGCGCGTTTCGGGACATATCGGCTTCGGCACCGGGATCCACGGCTGCGTGGGGCAGATGGTCGCGCGGCTCGAAGGCGAAGCCGTGCTGGCCGCCTTGGCGGCGAGCGTCGCATCAATCGAGATAACGGGCGAGCCGGTATACCGCGACAGCAGTGGATTGCGGGCACTCAGCTCGCTGCCGGTACGCGTTACGACGAAATAGCCTCAGGCCGGGCTCTTTGCAGCGCAAGGGCGCCACCACTGGCACGAGTCGCCGACCGGCGCGCCAGATGGCCGTTAGGGTCGGCGCGGGGAAATTGTGCGGCTTTGGCTTAAGATGCGCGCGCTCGCGGGCTTCGCGGCGACCGCCTTGTGCACCTCGAAGCGCGGCTTCACGAGGATGAGGTCGGGGCATTGCCTCTTCGCCGTCCCCGACCGTATGGCCGACCGAATGCCGAACTTGCGGTCTTCGTAGCATGCAGTCGCCACCACGCCGCAGGACGTGTGGCGTGCCGATGGATGCGATGCGTAAGCTTCCCGAAAAAGCAGGCCTGAGGCTTGCGCTCCGCGATTACCTCGACAAAATATGCTCGCCAGCCTGCTCATAGGATCGAAAAAGGCCCGAAGCTCGTTCGAGCTCCGGGCAAGTGGAGGGAGAAGCACCCGATAGGGCACCCTGCCGCCATTCGCTAGGTCCCTAGCTCGCTGGCGGCTGCGAATCACTGATTTGGCGGGAGCGCTGAGCCTATTCGATCAACGCATAGGCCTCGATCTCAACGAGCTGCCACTCGCGCAACATCGAGGTGACTTGAACAAGCGTTGAAGCCGGTCGAATCGCGTCGAAGATCTCAAGGTGAGCTCTTGCGACTTCGTCGGCGTCAGCAATATTGCGGACGTAGACAACAGTTCGGACAACATCACTAAGTTCCGCGCCTGCTGCCCCAAGTGCAAGCGAAATTATCTTGAACGCGCCTATCGCTTGGTCATAAGCGCAACGCGCTTCGAAGCCGGCCGGCGCACATGTGCCGGAGACGTGTATTTGGCCACGCTTCGCAACCGCTCGCGAATACCCAAAGATATTTTCATAAGCTCCGCCAGAGGATATGTTTTGCCTATTTCGTCGCGCTCTCGTATCAACTGTCATCTATACTCCTTCCGTGCAATGTCGTGGTGGCGGTAGTTAGTCGAGTCTGGCGGGCCCTCCCGTTCACAAGACCAGCAGTTTCAAACGCTGCAATCGATGCTCTGTCTTACAGCCCTGTGGCATCGCGGACACGGTACCATGCTTCGAAACAAGGTACCGCCGGTCTTGCGAATGCGTGCAAAGCATGACTTGGAAACGTCAGCGCATCGAATGCCGACCGGCCTTCCGCCTTCCCGAGCATTTGAAGCGCAATCTTTCGTCCGAAATGGGTAGATCGCGAAACGCCCGTTCCGCAATATCCCATCGCGTAATGGATGCCATCGGGCGTGCGACCCAAGTGCGGGAGCTCATCGAACGTATACCCGATCAAGCCGCTCCAGGCGAACGACACCCTCACATCGCTCAACATCGGAAACGTGCGGAGGACATCGCGAGCCAGATGCGAATACCCGGCAAGAGCGGAATCTCTGGCGAAATGGTTTCCGCGTCCGCCCCAGATTAGCCGGTTCTCCCCCGGTGCTGGACGGAAATAGAAGAAGACGCGATGGGTGTTGCCGTAGACGCGCCTCTTTGGCATCAGCTGATCGAAGAGGTTCGCGGGTATTGTCTCGGTGGTCAGTTGCGCCGAGCGGATCGGGACAATCCGCTTACCAAAGAACGAGCCTACATTCTTGGTGTACCCATTTGTTGCAATGAGAACTTCTCTGGCCTGAGTCTCAAAGCCATCGAAGTGTAACGTATGTACGGTTCGCTGACTTGTGATCTCGCGTACGGCGGCTTGACCGTGAACCACAGCACCAGCCTGGATGACCCGGTCCAAAAGTCCCGCATGATACCTGCCTGGATGCAGGCTCGCATCGTCCGGTAGCAGCGATCCGCCATGGAAAAGATCTGAGCCGATCTCCTTATGCTGCTCAGATCGAGTGATCATACACGAGTCGACGCCGACGTATTGTCTCAAGTCTTCCATGTCGCGAGCCATACTCTCGTAATGCTCTGGCCGCATCGCGCCTCGGAATCGCCCGCAACGGGCAAATGAGCAGTCGATCTTCTCTCGTTTGACAAGGGCTTCGATGCCGTCGAGCATCTCGATCCCTTCGCGAAGCAACTCGATCGCTTTCCGCTCGCCCTTCATCTGGACGAGGGTCTTCACCCGAAACTTCTGATTGCCGCTGCCGACTTGGCCGCCATTGCGCGTGCTTGCGCCAAAGCCGGGCACTCCAGCGTCAACGACCACGACGTGCCGTCCCGCACGAGCAAGGACCAAGGCGGCAGAAAGTCCGGTGAATCCCGCTCCGATGACAACAACGTCGGCTTTCTTCGGGGGTCTTGGCCAAGGCCCCATCATCGGGGGCGCTGCGTGCCACCAGAAAGGAGTGCCCGGCGTGGACCAGGACTTGGCGCAGCCTTCCGCAAGCTCCCACAGGCGAATGCCCATCTGCTCTTTTTCGGCGTCAGCCATTTCGATGGAGATCGACACGTCATGTCCTAAGCGTGAGAGCAACTTGCATATGATAAAAAGAACTTGCACGAAATGCAATATCAGAATACAACTTCTTCGTCGGGCATGGGCAATGCGCCAGACTTGGTGCAACATGGCGACGAGCCATTCAAAGGAGAAGTCAGAATGCATCTCCCGAACGCGTGGACTGGTGCATTGTCACCCGGAGGTTTGGCGACGCCCAGGCAGTTGGACCTTGCCGGCGCGCAAGCGTTTCTCAAGCAAGCGGGTGTCCGTTACGTTCTTGCGCAATTCGTCGATCTGCACGGAGTCGCCAAGAGCAAAGCCGTGCCGGTGCAG
Source organism: Bradyrhizobium sp. MI1.4 (assembly GCF_055811315.1). Classification (NCBI taxonomy): domain Bacteria; kingdom Pseudomonadati; phylum Pseudomonadota; class Alphaproteobacteria; order Hyphomicrobiales; family Nitrobacteraceae; genus Bradyrhizobium; species Bradyrhizobium sp. MI1.4. Next base: position 17,021 of record NZ_JBVVPP010000060.1, read on the forward strand.
CATCTCGATGATGTTTTGACGGACGGAGCCGGATTTGCGGGCGGTGGCGCGTGGGGCCTTGGGCTTCTTCCCCATGAAGCCGAATATATGGTGATCTGCGAGCTCGATACATTGACGGTGACGCCATGGGCGCCGGGATATGCGCGCATGATGGGCGTCGGTACCGTGAAGGGTGAGCCGCATCCGATCGACACGCGTAATGTTCTCAAGCAGCAAGTCGCCCGACTTGCTGAGCGCGGGTGGACGCTCAATACGGGACTGGAGCCCGAGTTCATTCTGCTGCGGCGGGAGCCGGATGGCAAGCTGTCGCCATTCGACGGGACTGACACGCTCGCCAAGCCCGCCTATGATTATCGCGGCCTCATGCGTGGCCGCAGCTTCCTGGAGCGCGTGACGGAATGCTTACAGGCCGTTGGAATCGACGTCTACCAGATCGATCATGAAGACGCCAACGGGCAGTATGAAATCAACTTCAAATACGCCGACGCCCTAAAGACGGCGGACCAGATCGTCTTCTTCAAGATGGCGGCCTCGGAAATCGCCCACGACCTGGGTGCGATCTGCTCCTTCATGCCCAAACCGCGCGCCAACTCTACGGGTAATGGCATGCATATCCACTGCTCGATCGCCGATGGAGACGGTCGGAATCTCTTTCACGATCAAGCAGACCCGAACGGAATGGGCTTAAGCAGGCTGGCCTACCATTTCCTGGGTGGTGTACTCGCGCATGCAAAGGCATTGACGGCGCTTCTGGCGCCGACCGTGAACTCCTACAAGCGTCTCGTTGTTGGTAGGACTTTGTCCGGTGCGACATGGGCTCCCGCCTTCATTGCCTACGGAGACAACAACCGCACCGCCATGGCACGAATTCCCTACGGCAGACTCGAGATACGCACCGGCGACAGCAGTATGAATCCCTACCTTGCGACCGCAGCGCTCATAGCCGCGGGCCTCGATGGTGTCGAGCGCAAGCTCGAGCCAGGTGAGCCCAAAAACGTCAACTTCTATGGCCTGTCCCTCGAGGCCATCAAGGAAATGGGCGTGGAGCTGCTTCCTCAGACGCTCACCGAAGCGCTCGATGCGCTCGAAGCCGATCGGCTATTTGCCGGCACGCTCGGGGAGCCGGTGATCAAGGAGTTCGTCTCGCTAAAGAGATCGGAGTGGCTGGAGTACCACCGCCACATCTCCGATTGGGAAATCGACAGGTATCTCAACTTCTTCTGATCCTATCGTGTGCCGGAGGTCAAAATGTGTGGAATTGCAGGCCTGTTCATCAAGGGCTCACGACTTCAGCCGCAACTCGGGGAGTTGCTTGCCTCAATGACATCGACCCTCTGTAGCCGGGGCCCGGACTCTGCCGGTTTTGCGCTCTACACGGCAGAAGAGGCAGGCAAGACGAAGCTGACGCTCACCTCTGTGGCGGGAAGGTCGGACTTTGAAGCGTTGGGCGTGATGCTCTCACGGTCGACAGGTGTTCCGGCTTCGTTAGTAAGCCGCTACACCCATGCGGTTTTGACCGTGCCAACCAACCTGGTGCGACTGTGCCGCGATTGGCTCTCGGAGAACGCTCAGGATGTTCGGATCTTGAGCGAGGGGGCCAACCTCGAGATCTACAAGGAAGTCGGCTACCCCGACGATGTCTCGCGATCGTTCGATATTGCATCTTTTGCTGGCACGCACGGCATCGCCCATACGCGGATGGCGACTGAATCCGCTGTATCCACGACAGGCGCTCACCCATTTTCGACGGGGCGGGACCAGTGCCTCGTCCATAACGGGTCGCTCTCCAATCACGCCTCACTTCGGCGTGAGCTTCAGCGCGATGGGATCGTGCCTCAGACGGAGAACGATACCGAGGTTGCGGCGGGTTACTTAACCCGTGAGTTGAAGCGGGGCAGAACGCTGGGAGAAGCTCTCAAATCAAGTCTGGACGATCTCGATGGCTTCTTCACCTTTGTGGTCGGGACCAAGAACGGTTTCGGCGTGCTCCGGGACCCGATCGCTTGCAAGCCCGCGGTGATGGCTGAGACGGATGATTACGTCGCGTTTGCATCCGAATATCGGAGCCTCACCGCGCTTCCGGCGATCAAAAACGCGCGGGTGTTCGAGCCCAAACCGGCCACACCTTATTTCTGGGAGCACTAGGTAAATGAAGCAAATCATCGGCGATTGGCCGCATAGCGATCTTGGCCAGCAGCGATCGCTGGGTCGTACGCGGGAGATCGATCTTTTGACAACGCCGCTACGCGATCTCAACGCAATGTTGCAGGCGCTCAGCAGCGAAGTGAACACAGACGAGGCGTCTTGGCGGGTCCTAAACCCCGATGGCGCACACGCAATTGCTGTCGGCATCGACGCGCCAGTCGATGTCGAAATCGCCGGCCATGTCGGCTACTATTGTGGTGGCATGACCAAGTGGGCCAGCATCGTCATTGATGGAAATGCCGGCCAGGGCGTCGGTGAAAACATGATGTCCGGTCTGATACATGTGAAGGGTGATGCCAGCCAGTGTGCTGGCGCTACTGCACATGGTGGTCTCCTTTTGATCGATGGCAATGCAAGCGCTCGCTGCGGTATCTCCATGAAGGGGGTGGATATCGTCGTAAAGGGTGACATCGGGCACCTGTCGGGCTTCATGGGGCAGACCGGCCGCCTCGTCGCATTCGGCGATGCCGGCGAAGCCTTGGGCGATTCGATTTATGAAGCTCGGATCTATGTGCGCGGGAAAGTCGAGAGTCGCGGGGCCGATTGCATCGAAAAGGAGCTGGGGGACGAGCATCGCGCCGAGCTGTTCGCGCTCCTCAAGCAGGCCGGTGAGGCTCACAAGATCGACGTGTCGGAATTCCGGCGCTATGGGTCCGCTCGCAAGCTCTATAATTTCAACATCGACAATGCCGGGGCCTATTGATGAGTGCGATCGAGAAGATGTGGGGCTACATTCCACCGCGCCCGTCCGCCACTTTTGACGATCACGCGATTGCCGAAATCCGGCGCGCGGCCGCGACCGGCATCTACGATATTCGCGGCGGTGGAACCAAGCGCAACGTCCCGCATTTTGACGATCTTCTGTTCCTCGGCGCGTCGATGTCGCGCTATCCGCTGGAGGGCTATCGGGAACGCTGCGACACCAGCGTGGTCCTTGGGACCCGCTTTGCCAAGAAGCCCGTAAAGCTCGCCATCCCCGTTACCATCGCAGGGATGAGCTTTGGCGCTCTGTCGGCCCAAGCCAAGGAGGCGCTCGGTCGGGGAGCAGGTCTGGCCGGGACATCGACCACCACCGGAGACGGAGGCATGACGCCGGAGGAGCGGGGTCAGTCCAAGACACTAGTCTACCAGTATCTGCCCTCCCGCTATGGAATGAACCCGGACGATCTGCGCAAAGCCGATGCAATCGAGATCGTCGTAGGGCAGGGGGCCAAGCCTGGAGGCGGCGGCATGCTGCTTGGACAGAAAATCTCTGATCGCGTCGCAAGAATGCGGTCTCTGCCTAAGGGGATAGACCAACGGTCTGCTTGCCGGCACCCGGATTGGACGGGGGCTGATGACCTGGAAATCAAGATCCTGGAGCTACGTGAGCTGACTGGGTGGGAAAAGCCGATCTACCTGAAAATCGGTGCAAGCCGCCCCTCTTATGACGTGGCTCTCGCTGTGAAAGCGGGGGCAGACGTCGTGGTGCTCGACGGCATGCAGGGCGGTACGGCAGCAACGCAAGATGTCTTCATCGAGAACGTCGGAATTCCGATCCTTTCGGCGATCCGGGGCGCAGTGCAGTCGCTGCAGGATCTCGGCATGCATCGAAAGGTGCAGTTGATCGTCTCAGGCGGAATTCGAAGCGGCGCCGATGTCGCCAAGGCTCTTGCATTGGGCGCGGATGCGGTCGCAATCGGCACCGCCGCGCTAATCGCGCTCGGCGACAACGATCCCCGGTACGACGACGAATACCGGGCGCTCGGGACGAGGGCAGGCTGTTACGATGACTGGCACGAAGGCAAGGATCCGGCGGGCATCACCACTCAAGATCCGACCCTCTCCTCACGGCTCGATCCGGTGCTCGCGGGGCGCAGGCTGGCGAACTACCTCAAGGTGATCACGCTGGAAGCGCAGACCATCGCGCGGGCGTGCGGCAAGAGCCGCCTGCATAATCTGGAGCCGGAGGATCTTGTTGCTTTGACCATCGAGGCTGCTGCAATGACGCGGCTTCCTTTGGCCGGGACAAACTGGATACCCGGCTCCTGATCAGGACTCAGTTTTCAAGCTGAGCTCGCGGTCTCCCAGACGTCGCGACCGTGAGCGTTCTTGGAAGGTGTTTGCGCAAGCAACAGTCCCTCGGACATTGTTCTAGCCGCGAGCTGAGCTCGCGAAACACAATCCATTTTCGCAAGGATGTGCTCGATGTGAGTCGACACCGTGCGCGGGGAGACAAACAACTGCTCTGCAATCTGCGGATTGGACGCGCCGGTCGCAACCAGATGCAAAACCTGGACCTCTCGGAACGAGAGATCGTAAGGCCAAGGAATTTGCTCCTCCGTCACCAGCACCATATTGCGCTGGCACGGTATGATGGAGACGCGGTGGCAACGGCCGGTATCATCGCTCCACAGGAAGCGCCGTGGCGTCCAAGGCCTCAGCCTGTCCAATAGCAATCGACGCAGGGCACCGTCTTCCCCGAGATGGGGACCGGGGCTGCGCGACAGCAGATCAAAAGCTGCACCGCTCGAAGATATGACCAGCGCGAAAGAGTCCGGCGCCACCCCCTCCGCAATGAGACGTGGCGTTCGGAGCCGGTCACATAGCTCGGCCAGAATGGGACGGAATCGCTGAGTGATCTCTCTGCGCTCATCGGTTGCGGCAACCGCGGCGGTCCAGTTCATATGGAAGGCCCCGACATAGCGTCCATCGGACAGCCGCAGGCACATGGTCGAGCCCTCGTGGAAGCCTGAGGGAATGAGAAATTCGCGAGCGGTCAGGGTATCGGGAAACCAAAGATTCCAGTCCTGCTCGCAGTCTCGCCACCTGAGAGAGCGCGGATCGTCTCGGTGTGCGATTGTGAATGCCGGATTGTTTTTCACGAAATCATCGTTGATGTGCTCGAGCAGCTTGTCGGAATAGCCGTCGCTTGCGAGCGTCTGATGCCGATGGGTCTGAGCTAGCGGATCCCAGGCCGTCAAGGTGAAAGCTGAGCACCGTACCAAGTCGCGAATAAGTCGGGTGGCTTCTATCGTCCTGTCCAAGAGTTGCGCACGTGGATCGGCCGATGCCTCGTCCCACGGAACAATTACCGAACCCTCTAAATGTGCACTCACTGCTTCCTCCTGAGATATTTCCGAAAGGAGCCAGTCGGTAGCGTTCGGTTTATTGCGATTTATTGAGCGGCTGTCCTGCCGCCGTTGGTTCTCGGAGGCTCCAAGGCGCTCGCTTGTTGATAAGTCTATGCCCAATTGGGCCTTTTGGCACCGGAAATTCGAACCTATCAGTCAAACAAGAGAGGCATTGGCCTTTCTAACTGGAGCATCAACTCGTCCCATGTACCGTTGAACAGTTGAAACGTAATGCGAGGACCCGCGGAGTGCGTCACCGGAATTTCTCCGGGACTTCTCCTGCCGCGCGGCTCGGGACAGATGTCCGAAAAATCCGTCAACCGACGTATTGAAGCATCGCCTTCGACGTTGAAAGCTCCCAGCCTATGGTACGCGGTCTTTTGCGCCTCAGAGGCGGCATTCGAATAGCCGATTCGTTCGCATCGTTCGGACAGGAATGGCCTGCGAACAGCAAGATTCGTTTTTGTTGCACTTGCATGAAGTAAAAATGACTTGCATAAAATGCAAACACGGAATAGGTTTTGTCATCGGTAGGCGCAACCGGGGCCATCCGACGATCTCGATCGGCGCAGGAGGAGGACGTTAAAATGACTTCAAAGCTGACCAGGCGGACGGTGACGGCGGGAATCGGTGCGGGCTTGGCCATGCCGTGGATTGTGCGGTCACATGCCTTGGGCGGACAGCCCATTGTGATCGGAATTCCCGCGGCTCAAACCTCGGCCGCTGGCGTCGCCGACCACCTGGATTTCATTCAGGGGACGACCCTTGCGGTTGAAGAAATCAATGCAAACGGCGGCGTGCTCGGCCGCGAGCTCAAGATCTTCACGGTCGACATTGATGTGCTCTCGCCAGAGAGCAGCAAGCAGGCGGTTGCTGCCTGCGTTGACGCGAAGGTGGACGCCATCTCCTTCGCATTTACGCTGGTGCCGGTGCCGGCGATGGATGCGTCAGTGAAGTACAAGTGTCCGTGGATCCACGGCAGCGCACAACGCGCAGGGAGCGAGGCCGTCAAGAACAATCCGCAAAAGTATAGCCATGTCTTCCAGACGCCCCCCTCGGAAGTCGACTATGGCTGGACCTATCCGATCTGGCTCGAACATGAAGAAAAGAGGGGCGTCTGGAAGCCGAAGAACCGAAAGGTTCACATCGTCCAGGAGCAGGTCGCTTATTGCCAAACCATTTCCAAAGCGGCGCAGGAGGCCTTCACGAAGCGCGGCAATTTCGAAGTGGCGCGGATCACTGACATTCAGTTTCCGGTCCAGGACTGGGCGCCCGTCATTCGCGAAATGAAAGAAGTGGGCGCTGCTGCAATCATGGTCGACCATTGGGTCGCGGCCGAATATGCCGCCTTCTGCAAGCAGTTCGTGGCCGATCCTGTGCCGGATTCTCTGGTCTACCTCCAGTATGGCCCGTCACAACCGGAGTTTCTGCAGCTTGCAAGCAACTCTGCCAACGGCTTCGTCTGGTCGACGACGATGGGCCTCTATGCAGATGAGCCGGGCCGCGAATTTGCGCGCAAGTACAAGAAGCGCTTTCCGGGGATCATGGGATTTGCCTATCCCAGCATCTCGTATGACCAGACCTATTACCTGAAGAAGGCTTGGGAAGCGGTCGGCGATCCCCGCAAGTTCAAAGAAGTGTGCGACTGGATCCGCGCCAATCCCCAGCGTGGGGTGAGCGGGTTCATGAACATGAACAACGCCTATCAGGAGAGCTTCCATTTCCCCAACAATGGCGGTGACACGCTTCAGGTGTCGGAGATCGATGAGGGTGTGTCTCAGCTGTACTTCCAGGTTCAGAACGTGGAGCACAAGCTGATCTTTCCGAACGAAGTTGCTGAATCGAAGCTTCAAAAAGCGCCGTGGTGGTCCTGATGTTGAAGACCGCGCACGAGAACCGATCGTGGGACAACAAGTCGTCTCAGCCGCTGTTCTCGTGCAGCGGTATTCATCTCGACCTCGGCGGACGGGAGATACTTCGGGACATCAACATTCACGTCGGCCTCGGAGAGGTGCTTGGCGTCATTGGCCCGAACGGCGCCGGTAAGACCAGCCTCTTCGAGGTGTTGTCGGGCCGTCTGACGCCTAAAAGTGGCAAGGTGACCTTCAAGGGCCAGGATGTCACCACTCTGCCACTGCACAAAAGGGCGAGGCGCGGGATTGGACGAACTTATCAGACACCCGTCATTCCGGAGGAGTTGACGGTTGGCGAAACTTTTAAGGCGGCGCGACAGGCATTTCCGCCATATCTGACAAAATTTGACGCGGAATACGGCGCTGAGCTCGTCGGCTTGAAAGTCGATGAGGATGTTCCGACGGCTCAGCTGGAAACGCTGAACCGCCGAAAGCTTCTGCTTGCCTGCCTTTTGATGCGCCGGCCCTCGCTCTTGTTGATGGATGAACCGGCAGCCGGTCTGATCAACTCGGAAGTAGAGGAGATCGATTTCCTTCTTCGCTTGCTCTCGAAGGAAATGAACATCTCGATCATCATCGTCGAACACCGAATTGAGCTTTTGGGAACGATTGCCGATCGCGTCATGGTGATGGATGCAGGCGAGGTGATCTCGGAAGGCTCCATGGCGAAGGTGCTCTCTGATCCAAAGGTCCACGCTGCCTATTTCGAAAACGTTGACGAGGCGACTTGACATGAACGTCATGCAGCAAGATCTCGGCCGAGCCGAACACCCGCTGGTTCGACGGCGTGAGGTGCTCAATGTGTCCGGTCTGTCGGCCGGATATGGCCCGATGAGGGTCATTCACGACCTCGACCTGATTGTCAGCTCTGGAGAACGCATCGGCATCGTGGGTCTCAACGGTCATGGGAAGTCGACCTTGTTCTACGCGATCGCCGGGCTGACTGGTTGGCAACGGGGTTCGATAAAGCTGAACGGCATCGAGGTCGGCCGCACGCGCAGCCAAGGCCCCGGACGCTACACGCACCAGATCGTGCGTGCAGGTCTTGCCCTTATCCCGCAGGGCGACGAAATCTTTCACGGACTAACCGTTGAAGAACATCTTGACTCGGGCGCGTTCACCCCGCGCTCCTGGCGCGAGCGGAAAGAGCGCAAGGAGCGCATGCTTCAAATATTTCCGCCTCTAAAGAAGCTGATGACGGTCCCGGTTGGTCGGCTATCGGGTGGCGAGCGGCGGATGGTCTCCATCGGCCGAGGACTAATGGGAGAGGCGTCGCTCTTCCTTGTCGATGAGCCTTCACTTGGGCTTGCGCCAAAGATCGGAAAAAACGTGATCGACGCACTTATGGCGCTCGATCTTGGTGGGTCAGCAATGGTGATCGCGGAGCAGAACGTGTCCCTGCTGGAGGGGCGCGTTGATCGAATCATCGGAATGCATGTGGGCAAGCTGAAGGGCGAAGCGTCGGTTGGGCTGATGCTGCAAGATCACGAAAGGGGGTGAGCGATGGATATCTGGTTTGTCGTCAGCAACACGATCGTATTGGCCTGCATTTATGGCACGCTTGCCATTGGTGTATCCATTACGTGGTCAAGCCTGGGGCTGCTAAACCTCGCATACGGACTCATCTTCGCTTTTGCGGGGTACGGAGCCTGGCTATTTTCCCAACACGTCTCGAGCTGGGGTCCCGCCGTTCTCGCAAGCGGCGTTCTGTCAGGGGCTCTGGGTGGGCTCTTTGTCTGTGCCTTGGCCTTCATTCCCATCCACGACAAGCCGAACTTTACGATCAGGGGGCTGATTGCGACGCTGGCCATAAACCTGATCGGGACACAGTCCCTTCTCTGGTGGTTTGGTCCGCGCTCCAAGAGCTTGCCGGAGATATTCGGGACCTGGAAGGTCTCTGTGTCCGGAATAACGTTAACGGCCGACAAGATCGGAAATGTCCTCACCTCGATCCTCATGCTTCTACTCGTGCTCAGGTGGATGCGATCGAGCCGACGCGGCCTTGAAATCCGAGCCATGATGATGAATCCCCACGCCGCGTCCATCGTCGGCATCGGCGTGCGACGCACATCGTTCTACGTCATGGCTATCACTGGCGGTCTGGCGGGCCTTGCGGCCGTTCTCTTATCCCAGACCTATTATATTTCGCCGTTCGGTGGTCTTACGCCGATGATCAAGGCGGTGAGCATCGCGCTGTGTGGCGGGCTTGGGAGCGTGCAGGGAGCAATGATTGCAGCGGTCGTGCTCGGCCTAAATGAAGCGCTCACAACAGTCTCCATAGGCGGCCGTTATATTCTGATCACGCAATTCCTGATGATTATCATAATCCTGCTGGTGCGCCCGAGGGGAATCGCGGGAATTCTGGACAGGGCGAGGGAGGCTTAAAGCATGACCCAAGGCAGCCAAGCTCAGAGGACGTGGCGAAACCCATTGTTCGTGTGGGACAGTGAGCAGGAAGTAGAACAGCTTCCGACCGCCTCTTTCGTCAGCCATCAGGAGATCTGGGACACGACGCGCACCGCCAGGACAAAGCTGTTTCCGGTAGGACGGCTGCGATACTACCACAAGTGGGCCGGCCACAGCAAAAACCTGTGGCAGCGCCATCGCTACTGGCCGACCCGCCGCCGGGTGCTGCGCGTTCGCGGAGAGTATAACGAGAAGAGCCTTCGGCGGGAGAAGACGATCGTCGACAAGCGTCCCATCTGGTGGGTGATGGGACTGATCGCACTTGCGCTAATTCCCCTGGTCACGCCGGCCAGCCTCGAAAACACGCTGCTCACCGCGGGCGTCACTTTCGGGATCTACGCTGCCATTAATCTATGCTGGATGCTCGTCATCGGGACCGCGAGCATCTTCTCGCTGGCGACCTATGCCATTGTTGGCACGGCAGCTTTCGTCACGGCATATTCGTCAACAACGCTTGGGCTGCCGTGGTGGGCGATGCCGCCACTCGGCGCGATTGTGGGATTGATCTTCGGAAGCATCATTGCGCTGCCCGCGACCAGGCTTGACGGGTTCTACTATGCTCTGCTGACGCTTGGCCTCAATGAGCTCTGCCGCGTCTACTTCGTCACGTCCAAGCAATTCGGGTCAGCAACGGGCGGACTCTATGGTGCGACCACCTACATACCCCAGGACTGGTCCTCGTCCGGACAGCTGCAGCTCGCCTATTATGCGTGCTTTGCGCTGATGTTGCTTGCGCTGCTCCTTTATCGCTTCGTCAACGGACGGCGACTAGGGCGCATCTTGCGAATGGCGCCTGAGAAGCGAGAAGCTTTCGCCGAGGCCACAGGTGTTAACTACCGTCAGGCGCGCGTCAGGGTCTTTCTGATCTCCTCCGTTGCGCTGGGCTTCATCGGCGGCTTCTATTCCACAAACTACGGCGGTGTGGCGTTCTCAATCTTCAGTTTTGATACCGTTTTGCTTGGACTTGCCATGCTCGTGATCGGCGGCATCGGGCGGTCGGAAGGCGCGGTGGTCGGCACACTGATCGTGGTCTTTTTCGATAAAGTCCTGATCACGCTCGGGCCGATGCGCCTGATCATCATCGGGCTGATTATGCTGTTCGTTGTGCTCTATCTTCGCAACGGCCTGTTCGGCATCAAGCAGCAGTTCCGTGCCTGGAGAGACAAGAAGAAGAGCGAACGCCGCTCGACCCGCGCGGAAAAGGGCGGCGAAATACTGCCTGAGGAAGCGACCGAAGCCGGCAGCGTGGATGACGTCTATCGTCGCCGCTATGACAAGATGCAGCGCGAATTCTTGAAGAAGCTCGTGACGCCTGAAGTCATTGATGAGCATCGACGCGCGCCACAGGGCCAACACAGCGGGGCGCTGGAACGGCTTTTGATTTACTTCCGGAACCAGCCGCAACCGGACAAATACGCGATCACCGCGCTCCAATCGATCAAGGGCTATCGGATCGTCGCGCTCTCAGGTCACCGGGGTGTCGCGCCTCGCGTGGTCGAGGACAAGATCTACGGGTCGCCCGTCGAAGCCTATCACGGTGTGTTTCTACGCCGGGTCCAAGATCTTCTCGAATCCTGAGCAGCGATTCGAGACGCAGAGCATAGATGTAAGTGGAGAGTTACTAGATGGCACAAGTTAAGCTCTTTGGCTATTCGGACAAGATTTCGGTGAAGCCGGGAGATGTCATCCAGTTTTATGTCAATGCCGACGGGACAGACGCTGCCGAAGCGCACTTGGTGCGTCTGATCCATGGCGACCAGCATCCCGCGGGCCCAGGATTCGTCGAGGAGGAGATTGACTGTTGTGTCAATGGAGCCTGGCGCGTCGAAAAGCAGTACACGCAAGTGGGCTCGTTCCTCGAAGTCGCCGACCGCGAGCGCCGGCTGGCTTTAGAGGGGAGCCTCACCGTCTTCGCGTTTATCCATCCCTTGTGGCCGCAGGTTGGCCTGAGACAGTGCCTTGTCGGCCGTTGGGACAACGACAAGAACTGTGGCTTTGGCCTCGGCATCAAGCAGAACGGACTGTTGGAGTTCTGGGTAGGCCAGGGCGAGGAGGTCGATTACCTTGAAGCCGAGGTGCCGCTCCAGGCGAACATGTGGTACTTCGTGGCTGCGAGCCTGGATGCGAAGACCGGTCGCGCCACTCTTTATCAAGAGGGCGTGGTCAACCGCTATAATAGCGTGCTCGGCAAGGTCGCTCCGCTTGACCTCAGCTCGCATGTCTCTGAAGTTTTCCGCTTCCGTCCCAAGCATTTGGCCGATACGCCATTCTTGATGGCGGGATCGCGGGATTGGCACGAGAAGCGGGGGCACTTCGTCTCGCAACTCTATTGCGGCAAAATCGACCGGCCTGGATTGTTTGATCGCGTGCTCGGTCGTGATGAGCTCGACCTCATGCGAAGCGGGTACATTCCGCCATCCGAAGGCATGGTGGCTTATTGGGATACGACCCACGGATATACCGATCGGGGCATTGGCGATATCGTGACCGACGTCGGTCCGTTCAAGCTGCACGCCAAGGGCTACAATCGGCCCGTTCGTGCACAGACCGGGTGGAACTGGAGCGGACGGAACGACTGCTTCCGACTGGCACCGAACGAATATGGCGGCGTAGAATTCCACTCCGACGCACTCATTGACTGCAATTGGCAGGCCACGAACGCACTGAAGCTACCCGACGAGCTACGGAGCGGCGCCTACGCCATGCGCTTGCGCGCGGGTCCGGGTACCGGCTTGGGTGAGGAATACATCCCCTTCTTTGTTCGCCCGAAGGTGCCGACTGGCCGCATCGCCTTTCTGGTGCCAACAGCTAGTTATTTGGCCTACGCCAACGAACATCTGAGCTTCGATGCACCGATCGTGCAGGGCATGACGGGCATGACCCCGATCCTGACCGAGATCGATATCGAAATGTACAAGAATCCGGAGTTCGGGCACGGCTGTTACGATTCATGGGCGGACGGCCAGGGTGTCTGCTACAGCTCTTATCGTCGACCAGTGGTCAACATGCGGCCCAAATACCGCATCTCAAGCATGGATATCACCTGGCAGTACCCTGCCGACCTCTCAGTGATCGCCTGGCTTGAACACCACAACTACGATTATGACGTGCTCACCGACGAAGATCTCGATCTGGAAGGGGTTGCGGCGCTCAAACCGTATCGCTGCGTCATCAGCGGGACGCATCCGGAATACTATTCCGAGCGGATGATGGATGCGACTGAGGACTACATTGAGGGAGGCGGGCGATATATTTATCTTGGGGCGAACGGATACTACTGCAACGTTGCCATCCGCGAGGATGAGCCGTGGGTGCTCGAGTGCCGCAAGTTCGGAGACACCTGGAAGGCCTGGGAGGCACGTCCTGGCGAGCACTATCTGGCGACCACCGGGCAAAAAGGCGGTCCCTGGAAATCCCTCGGCAGGCCGCCACAGAAGATCATGGGCGTTGGCTTTGTGTCGGAGGGGTTTGGCAGGAGCGAACCGTTTTTCCGGATGCCGGACAGTTATGATCCGACACTGTCCTGGATCACCAAGGGGATCGAGGGTGAGATCATTGGAGATTTCGGCCTTGCTTATGATGGAGCCGCCGGCGTCGAACTGGATCGTTACGACCTGACACTCGGGACGCCACCGAACGCGAAAGTGATTGCTTCATCCGGTGGCCATACCGACAACTACATTACGCATGTGCAGGTTCAATTGCATCAGCATCCCGGCATCACCGGTAGCTACGATTACCGCGTGCGTGGCGACATCACCTATTTCGCCACTCCCAACGATGGCGCGGTCTTATCTTGCAGTTCGATTGCTTTTGGCCAGGCGCTGCCGGTAAATGGATTCGAGAACAATGTTTCTCGACTCCTGGCCAATGTCGTCGACGCATTCGTCAAACCTGGGCCGCTGCCCAATGCAGTGCCGGCTGAAGCCGTGCCAAAGCCCGAGCCTGTCGCTTCGTAAGTTGCGCGATACTGGGGAAGGAGACCAATGATGCAGAATACGGCGCAAGTTGAGGACAGGGACGAAATCTTCAGGCGAATGTTCGAAACAAGGCAGCGGGATTTCCTGCGAGCGCTCGTCACGCCAGAGGTGATCGAGGAGCATCATCTCTCTCCCTTGGGACAGCACACCGAGCCTCTGGATCGGCTGCTCATCTATTTCAACCGCCGACCACTGGCTCACAGGTACGCCATCCTGACTGTCCGGCCATTCGAGACGTACCGGGTGGTGGTCCTTTCAGGAGTTCGAGGCGTGCCGCCGAAGGGACTGGATGAGAAAATCTACACGTCTCACACGGAAGCACAGCACGCAGTCTTCCTCCGGAATGTGCAGGACTTGCTCGAGTCCTGAAATGGACTTTCTCGTTCAGTCGATGCTCTGCCGCCGGACGGAAGCCGGAATAAATTGGAGTTTGTAATGACAAGACCTAAGCTCTTCGGCTATTCGGACAAGCTGTCGGTCAAGCCGGGCGACCTTGTCCAGTTTTACGTCAACGGGGAAGGCACAGGCCGAGCCGAAGCAAAGTTGGTGCGGCTGATCCATGGCGATCAACATCCTTCCGGGCCCGGCTTCGTGGAGGAAGAGATCGACTGCAGCACTAATGGCACGTGGCGGGTCGAAACGCAGCACACTCAGCTCGGCTCATTCCTCGAAGTGGCGGACGATTCGCATCGCTTGGCTGTGGAGGGTAGTCTGACGGCTTTTGCCTTCATTTGCCCGACGCGGCCACAGCTTGGGCGCCGCCAAGCTCTCATTGCGCGTTGGGACAACGAGGAAGGATGCGGATTTTGCCTCGGCATCTCCCCAAATGGCCGCCTTGAGTTCACGTTGGGAAAAGGTGCCGAGGTTGATCGCCTCGAGGCCGACGTCCCTCTGCAGGCCAATTCGTGGTACTTCGTTGCAGCGGCTTTCGATGCCAACACGGGTCGGGCGAGCCTATTTCAGGAGGGCGTACTCAACCGGTATAATAGCCTCTTAAGCAGGGTGGCGCTCGTCGAGCACAGCGCCCACTCTTCTGCAATTCTTCTATCACGGCAGAAGAATCTCCCCGCGACTCCATTTCTGATCGGCGGCGCGCGTGATTGCCGGGAGGGCCGCGGGCAGTTCGTCTCGCAACTCTATTGTGGCAAGATTGACCGGCCGGGCCTGTTCGATCGCGCACTATCACGCGAGGACCTCGATCAGCTCAGATCTGGCCAAAAGCCGTCACCCCAAGGGCTGGTGGCTTATTGGGATACGGCGGCAGGTTACACCGAGGCAGGGATCGGTGATGTGGTCACCGACACCGGGCCCTTCCGCTTGCACGCCGTAGGGCGAAATCGGCCAGTGCGGGGCCAGACGGGATGGAATTGGAGTGGCCGCAATGATTGCTTCCGCTTGGCGCCACAGGAATATGGCGGCATCGAATTCCACGCTGATGCGCTGACGGACTGCAATTGGAAAGTGACGAAGGCCGTCAGGCTGCCAGAGACTTTGAGAAGCGGTGCCTACGCCATCCGCCTGCGGGCGGGTGAGGAGACCGGTCTCAGCGAAGAATATATCCCGTTCTTCGTCCGTCCCAAGAAGCCGACCAGCCGGATAGCATTCCTGTTTCCGACGGCGAGCTATATTGCTTACGCGAATGAACGACAGAGCTTCGAGTCGCCGATCACTCAGCCGGTCACCGGCATGCCGGCCGTCTTGTCTGAGATCGACATTGAACTCGACAAGCGCGACGATTTGAGCCTTTCGGCCTGCGATCACTGGGCTGACGGACAGGGCGTCTGCTACAGCTCCTACCACCGTCCGATCGTCAACATGCGGCCGAAATACCGTTCCTCCAGCACCAATCTTGCCTGGCAGTTCCCGGCTGACCTCTCGGTCATAGCCTGGCTTGAGCACCAAGGCTATGACTACGATGTCCTAACCGATGAGGACCTTGAGCGCGAAGGTGTATCATCCTTGGAGCCGTACACCTGCATCATCAGTGGCACTCATCCGGAGTACTATTCCGAACGGATGCTCGATGCGACTGAAGACTACATCGCTGCTGGGGGACGATACATCTACCTCGGCGGCAATGGTTTCCATTGGAGCGTGGCGTTCCGCCCGGACGAGCCATGGGTGATGGAGTGCCGCAAATTTGGCCCGGCGTGGAAGACGTGGGATGCGCGTCCGGGCGAATACTACATGGCCACCAATGGCCAGAAGGGCGGCGCCTGGCGCGCACAGGGACGACCGGCGCAAAAGGTCGTGGGTGTTGGCTTCATCTCGGAAGGTTACGGAAAGAGCCAATTCTACCGAAAGATGCCTGATAGCTACCACCGCACTGTGTCTTGGCTGACCAAGGGGATCGAAGGGGAGATCATCGGAGATTTCGGTCTGGCCTATGGTGGCGCTGCAGGCGTGGCGCTTGATCGCTGCGATCCAAGCCTTGGGACGCCACCCCACGTAAAGCTCATCGCCTCGTCCGGCGGTCACACGGACAGTTATCTCGTCAACCCGGAGGTCATCCACTATGCATTCGAAGGATTGTCGGGGTCTTATGACTACCGGGTTCGCGCCGATATGGCCTTCTTCACGGCCCCAAACCACGGCGCAGTGTTTTCGGCGGGCTCTGTTGCGTTTGGGCAGGCGCTCCCAGTCAACAACTTCGAGAACAACGTGTCCAGGCTTCTTGCTAATGCCGTCGACGCGTTCGTAAAGCCTGGAGCTCTACCTGGATCGTGGTGGATCAGCGAAGAGAAGCAGTGGCGATAAAGGACTATTGCTAGATCCAAAAACGCTTTAGACGTCATATCCTGCAAAGGCTGCGGGAGGCGTCGAATTGAGCAAAGCCAAACAAGCGAATCAAAAGCGCCAGCGCAAGGCCAAGAAGGAGCGCGCGCCGGACCAGGTTGCTCCTCCCGCCCAAACGGCCGTGGCAAAACCGCCGATCGACGAAAGAATGGGGGCTGCCATGAGGCGTGCTCGGCTCGACCGCGGCCTTACGCTTAGCGATCTTGCGTCGGCAGCAAGCATCTCGGTCCCGATGCTCAGCCGCTTCGAAAATGGCCAGTCCACCGCGAGCCTCGAGCACCTTGAGCGGATCTGTGCGGCTCTGGGAACGGACCTGTCGACTTTGTTTAGAGAGGTGGAGCAAACGATCGGCGAGGCCCAGCTGATCAAGGCCGCCGACCAGATGGAGGTTGTTCGCTCAGGCACCAAGCACGGGCACACCTACCGGCTCCTATCCTATCACAAGGGGCCGCGCAAAATCTTCGAGCCTTTTCTTATCAACATGGACAAGGAGAGCGAAAGCTATCCCCGTTTTCAGCATCCTGGAACAGAGTTCATCTACATGCTGAGCGGGCGGATGCAGTACCGGTTTGGCGACAGAACGTTTCTCGTGGAGCCAGGTGACGCGTTCACATTCTCCGGCGGCGTCCTTCATGGTCCGGAAAAACTGCTAGACGATCGAATCGAGTTCATCACGATCATCATCTATGCGGAATAGGCGTTGATCGTCGAATCGACCTCGATGGATCGAGATACTCGATAGCGGAGTGAACCCTGCTGAGAACGACCGACTCCTAAATAAAGTTGATTGCTCCCTGCCATCGATCGAACGATGGAGATCGCTTCGTGCGCTAAAACACGCCGCTCCGAAGTGACCAACAAATTCTTCGCGACTATCGCGGCCCGTCCTGGCTTCCGCCAAAATCGGTCGACTGACGTATTGAACCAAGCCCCTGGCGGACCGAAGCTTGGCAATGGCAACACTTGATTTCGAGCTCTTCAAGAGCGGCAGTCGGCGAGGACAGATATGCAAAGCCCACATCAACAGCTATCGACGTACAGCAAAAGGATGCGTGACGAGCAGCTACGCGCTTGTTCTTCGTCGAGAAAAATCCGATTACTCGGACAGGCTCCTAGCATTCCGATGCCGTCGTGACTTAATCCCGCGCCCATCGATCGTTCAAAGCCTATTATCAGCAAACATCCCGGAGCTCGTTAATCTATTTTGCAGGTTGACGGCGAAACTCAGCGCGATCGCGCCGAAAAAAGGGCCTCATGTGCGATAAGGGCAGGAATAATGCGTCAAATTCGAATTATGCTGCGCCGGCCGTTCAGGCGTTGCTCGGCCGGGCGTTGTTCGGGGGTTTGTGGCGCAATGAGGCATTCGATGCACAATCATGATGTCGTCTCCGGTAGCCTATTGGCGCTGACCGCCGCCGGCATCGTGCTGCTCTGCTCCAGCCTGCTCGCATTTACGCTCATTTAGAGCGCGATGAGACTTTCGTTCGCGGTCTTCCCGCTTTCAACGCAGGCACAGACTTCATGCGATATGCTTTGTTCGTCGTCGGAGTTGCATTTACCGTTTCGGGTTGGGAGCGGGTTCGACCGCCGCTCCGCGACATCATTCGGCGCACATGCCCGCAGTTCCTTCAGATCGCTATTGCCTGCAGGGCCGCATCTCGGGCTCTCCCGGCAACTGCCAATTCTCGACGTACAAGCAGTGCACGGTCACTGCCTCCGGCACAGACGCGTATTGCGATGTCAATCCGTTCTATGCCTTTGGGCCAGATGGACGGCAATCGCGCTAAGGGAGTCGAGGAGGAGTTGCCGCGACGGCATTGCAAATGCACTCCGGGGTCTGAACTCCATGGTTCGCTTAGATAGTGCACACACATCGTGGCCCGTGTATGGGACCCCTGCTACCGGGATCTCCTTGCTCCAAACCGACGTTTTGACCACGAAATCTCGTCTATATTAGACCGTACAAATAATTGTATTAGCGACTTTACAAATTAGGGTCTAACTCGTATTAAAACGGCGGCGACGATGAATTCGTCCTTTCATGGTGCATCCGACGAGCTGGGTGAAATCATACCAGCTCCCGCAGAAGCTCAGCGAGACCGCAAATCGAGGTCTGAACGAGGGCAACGCTGGTTACGCACTCAGCTTGCAAGCAAAAACAGCCGACGCTTGCAACACGGCGGCGGGTAATTTCAACACTAGCAACCAGCCACGCTCAAAGAGGGGAATGAATATATGAAATTCAAGATTTCCGCATCCGTAGCAGCAGTACTATTAAGTCTAATCGCGCCCGTTGCTTCCGCGGGACCGTTAACCAGTCGCTTAGAGTCGGGAGCGGCGATTCGTATCGGCTTTGCCAACTCGCCGCCATATGCATTCGTTGGGCCCGGCGGCGAGCCCGCTGGGTTCATGAACGCTTACGTCATCAATCTTTTGAAGAAGATGGGGTTCACACAGATCGAGGTGGTGACTTCAGATTTCTCCGGATTGATACCAGCTCTTCAAGCCGGCAGAATCGACATCGTCACGTCTGGTTTGTACATCAAGAAGGACCGATGCAACACGATCGCTTTCGCCGACCCCATGCTGAAGACCGCTGATGCTTTGCTTGTCCCCAAAGGCAATCCGAAAGGCCTTCAGAACTACGAGGACATTGCCAAGAAGAACGCAACAATGACTGCAGTTGTTGGCTATGCCACCATTGACAGCGCAAAAAAGTTCGGCGTCCCGCCGGACCGCATTATGCAGCTTCCTGATGGACCCTCGGTTTTGGCAGCAGTCAGATCGGGACGCGCAGACGCCGCAGCAAACTCGGATCTATCCCTCCAGGCTCAGGCTAAGGGCGCTGAAGGTTCTGTCGAAGTTACCGATTCTACTAAAATGCCGGAATCAACGTTTAATTGGGTTGCTTTTGGTTTCCGGAAAAATGATTCTGACTTCGTCTCGAAGTTCAACGCCGCTCAGAAGGAGTTTCTCGGATCGCCCGAAATGCTTTCCGCGGTTGCGCCATTTGGTTACAGCGAAAAGCAGCTTCCTGGTTCGACTTCGCTCGAATGGGTTTGTGAAAACCGCTGATCTGCCGGAATGGACGATGAACGGGCCAGCAGGTTCGTTCGGGCCAGCAGGTTCGTTCATCGGAGTTTCTCGCTGAGCGTCAGGAGTATGCATGGGCTTTTGGCTTTTTCTGGAGCAGTATGGATCAAGATATCTCAGCGGCAGCTTGGTGACGGCCGGGCAGTTTGTCCTTGCTTCACTTGTAACAGTAGTACTTTCGGTCACTTTTGGACTGTTGGTGTTATCGAAAAATAACGGGCTACGCGCATTTGCTGTTGCATACATCGAATTTTTCCGCGGTAGTTCTTTGGTCGTACAAATATATTGGATATTCTTTGTACTGCCACTACTAGGAGTGAGCCTTTCTCCCTTTACTGCCGGCTTTTTGGCAGTCGGCATCAACACTGGTGCATATGGCGCGGAAGTCGTGCGGGGAGCAATTCTTGCAGTACCGAAGGGACAATGGGAGGCGGCTTATGCGCTTTCGATGTCGCCGGCAAAGCGCATGTACCGTATCATCTTTCCTCAGGCATTTCTAATCATGCTACCGCCTTGGGGTAACCTGTTGATTGACGTCTTGAAGGGCACGGCCCTCGTTTCTTTAATTGGGCTGGCGGAGCTCATGTTTCAGGCAAAGCAGATCAACAACCTTACCTTCCTTTCAGCGCAAGCCTTCGGCGCTGCGTTAGCGATTTACTATCTGCTAGCCCGTTTCCTTATTACACCGACCGTCCGCAGTCTCGAGTCGAGATTGCGGCGAAAGATGTCGAGGACGTGATATGGAGCTAGAGTGGAGCTGGAGCTTCGCCTGGGAAATACTTCCCGATTTGCTCGCCGGAGCTTTAAAAACACTTGCCGCGGTTGGCATCGGTTATTCGATCGCCCTTGTGGGTGGCCTAATCCTCGCTCTTCTGCAAAGAACACGTAGTCAGCTCGTGACGGCAGCCGTGCGCGAATTCGTCGAGTTCATCCGCTCGACACCGCTTCTCCTGCAGATCTACTTCGTGTTTTTCGTAGGCCCGCAATTCGGTGTTCAACTTTCTCCATGGGTTTCAGGGCTGATAGCAATTGGGCTCTACCGGTCGGCGTATCTCTCTGAAATCTTTCGAGGTGGATTGGAGGCGGTTCCGGTCGGCCAATGGGAGGCTTGCGCCGCGCTGAATCTTTCCGGACGAGATACCTATTTCAGAATCATCATACCGCAAGCTCTGCCCCCCGCTATGGCCGGCATGGGTAATGCTCTGATCGCGATTTTCAAGGATACCCCAATGCTCTCGGCAATCGGTGTCGCTGAGTTGATGCATGCCGCGACAGTCGTCGGAACGAATAGCTATCGCTACCTTGAGCCTTATACCCTCGTGGGTATGTTATTCCTTCTGCTCTCGCTGCCTGCAGCCTGGTTGATCCGTATCTTTGAGCGATGGTTGCGCAGCAGATTGGGAATGGTTTGATGGAAAGTTCGCACGACTATCCGCTGGAGTTAACGGGCACCAGTGTACCGATGGTGCGCTTTATGAATGTATCTAAGAACTACGGCGGTCTGAAGGTGCTGGATAATCTCAATCTGGACATCGCCGAAGCAGAGAAGGTGTCGATAATCGGGCCTTCCGGCTCAGGAAAGACGACCGTCTTACGTATGCTGATGACATTGGAATCGATCAATTCCGGGGTCATCTATGTAGACGGGAAACCCCTCACACACATGCCCAGAGGCGGAAAGCTCGTCCCTGCAGATGCGTCGTATCTCCGACGAATGCGAGCAAGCATTGGCATGTGTTTTCAGAATTTCAATTTGTTTCCTCATATGACGGCTCTCCAAAATTGCATAGAGGGGCCCGTTCAGGTTCTCGGTCTTAGCAAAGCTGAGGCCCGAGATAGGGCCGAGGAATTGCTAAGCATGGTGGGCATGATCGAAAAGAAATACCAATATCCTGCACGGCTTTCCGGTGGGCAGCAGCAGCGCGTGGCAATTGCACGGGCTTTGGCTATGCGTCCGAAGGTCATGTTGTTTGACGAAGTCACGTCGGCGTTGGATCCAGAGGTGATTGGAGAGGTGACGAACGTAATACGGAAGCTTGTCTCGGAATTTCGGCTGACAATGTTGATGGTCACTCATCAGATGGGATTTGCCGCGGACATTTCCGACAGGGTGTGTTTCTTTTTCGGCGGCAAGATCGAAGAACAAGGAGAGCCCCAGCAGTTGTTCGGAAATCCGAAGCGGGAGAGAACACAGCAGTTCTTGTCTGCAGTAAAGGATGCTGTCTAGTGCGCTTTTACAGAATGATAATGTTCATTTCGAATGGACCGCCTTGGGTTTGCATGCATAAAAGGGAGAATCCGCTCCGGGTATTGCAGTCGAGAGCACCTCTTTGTCATCGAATTCTGGGCTCACGTTCTGCTATCTCCCGCGGGTACCCGCATCTGAGATCGATAGAGAGGCTCGTCATTTGCGTTTCATGAGCCTGCACCTGTTGGGATGGCCCAGGGGGAAAGCTGTCTAGATGATGCGATCGGCTCTGGCTGAGTGTGCATCATTGGGCTAGCATGCGGATGAGCACGAACGTTCATCATTTCCGCAAAGCCCTTATGAGTGATTTCGCTTACCATCCCTTTCCGAAGTACCTGCAAATTAGAGAGATCGTAAGACGGCGACTTCGCCTGCTTCAGCCCGGCGACCGCCTGCCAACGGAGTCGGAGTTGGCGGCAGAGTTCGGAGTCAGTCGCGTTACGGTGCGGCAAGTGATGAAGATTTTCGCCACCGAGGGAATCATCGAACGCCGGCCGAGAGTTGGCACGATACTCAGGGCGGTACCAGCAGCTCCGGCTGACGATAGGCTGACTGGACCAATAGAAGAATTCGGGATCGCCGGTTTGGAAACAACCAGCGTCTTGATCCAAAAAGGCGAAGTCACGGCAGAGAGGGATGTGGCGAGTGCCTTGCGGACCGGTGCCCAAAGTGCCGTTTACGAAGTACGACGCGTTCGAATGCTCGAGGCCTGTCCGTTCGTGGTGCTCGAGGCGTTCTTTCCTTTGAGAGTTGGAAAAAAGTTAGCTGCTCGAGAATTCCCAGGCCTTTTTGTGCCTCTCCTTCGCAAGATCGTGGACAAAGATATTTGGGAGGAGCATCAAGAGATCGATGCGCTGGTCGCCGGGACCAAATTCGCCACGGCATTGCAAATAGCTGTCGATGCGCCCATCCTCTGCGTGAAACGCTTGTTCTTAGACTCCAAAGGGATCCCGGTGGTGTATTTCAGGGAAAACTTCCGAGCGGACCGCTACTTTTATACTATCCGTCTACCTCAGCCGAATTCGCCGTCCGGCTGAAGTAAGTTTATCTTGACCTGCGCCCTTTGACCTCGCTTTTAAGGAGCGCCGGCTTGAGGGGTGGACGCAGGCCGGGGGCGGCGCTGGTCAGAGAATGAGAAACTTAGGATTTTCTGGAGAGCTTACAGCCGCCACCCAGGTCGCGGCAACAGCGCGGCAATATGCTCCGCACGATTGCGCCATCGTGCGCCAGGGCAATCGCGCGTGTGCTACAACACAATACGGCGGCCGCCGACGGGCCTGTGATCAGCCAGCGATCGAGCAGAACGCGGCCGCTGGTCGGCGTTGTTGGCCCGCGGAGCGGGTCGAGCGGTGTCGATTTCCCGCGCTCGGGCCATCAGCGCCAGGAACTCGCCGGCGCAAGTGATATCCTCCAGCGCGGTGAAGCGATCCAACGGGCGGATCCCTTCGCTCGCGTCACCAGCGTCCGAGACCACACCGCCATTGCTCGCGACGCCGGTGCACTTCCAATACTTGATAGGAGTGGCGTCATCATTCCGTTTGCGATCGACGATGATGCGTTCAAAGCGAGTGCAAACTTTCCCGATCTGTACTGCGTTATGGCAGGCGAGGATCAAGAGCTTCAGCGAGCCAGCGGAACTAAGCAGATCGCCACAAAGGCCAGAAGGAGGCCGATTGAGCGCGCGATCGGCTCGATCCATCGCAGAACTTTGTGGGCGTACGCCTGGCTTCATTTTCAAGGCCGTCCCGATAGAGATTTCTGTGACCTCCGTCTGCTGATTCCGGGTACGTCGTCGCGGAGTTGATCGTTACGTTTTTGCAGACAAAAAGGTCAGCCTGCATAGCGACGTTATGTCGTATATCGGAAACCCCGTCGCTCTTCGGATGGAGGAAGAAACTATTGGGAACGCGGTGCACTCGAAAAGCAAGGCAGATACACCTGACTGCGTTTCCCGGACGCGCCGCACGCACTCCAGCACGTCAAACTCGATATCCTCTGGCCTAGTGAGGGGAGGAGGACGCCGCATCTCATTGTGCCACAGCCGGCCGCCCTCTACGCCTCCTATCACGACCCGTTCAATGTCTGCTGGGTTATCAATTTGCAGTAAGTCAACGCCGAGACATTGTGAATCCGCAGTGATGATCGCGATCTTGCCAGCCGCAGGAAGTTGACGAAGGAGGATAGGCAGAAGGAGCAAGCTCGAAGTTGCGACCGGAACATCGACAGTTTCAGCAATCGCTTTCTGATGTCTGATTGTGAAACCACAATTCGCGCTAATTGCAATCGCTCCACGATCGACCAACCGTTTAGCAGCTGCAATATAAGCTCGCTCTAAGGAGGGATCTCCTCGGATAACGTTCTCTGCCCATGCCCCCTCTACCGTCTCAGAGATAATCGGGAAATCAAATGTCCCCCGATAAAATAGGTGGCCAGGCCTCGGATCCACTGGCTCCGTGCCGCGCGGCAAACCTCTTTCCAAATTAAGAATGCCGAGAGATTGCGGTTGCTGCTGCGACATCGGTATACTCCTAGCAAATACTGGCTGACCAATTTACATGCGCCACATTGTCGACGCTCCAGCTATTCGTCGCCCGAAGCACCTAATGAGGCGATTCCAAGCCCGGCATAGACTCTCTTTAAACGTCTTTTTCTTCGCGCGAACCCGTTAACGCTTTTAACTAGCGTCCGCGCCAAGCAACGCGATCGGCGATTGCCATCATTTATCAAAGCAGGACTTTCGATGGAACGAACGGGTGGTCAACTGCGGGCCGCAACATTTGACGCAGCATGGATGCGTTACTCCGGCGCAGATAGCCGCTTTATTATGCCGGCCAGAAGCGCGCCTTGTTCGGCGATGCTCGACACTTCGGTCCACTCGCGCCTGCTGCACATTTCATGCGTGATCGGGCCCAGGCCATCCAAAGTCGGCGTACCGACCGAAGCGGCATAGCTGGCATCAGAACCTCCTCCCGAGAAAGCGGGAAACATTTCGATACCGAGTGCCGCACCAGTGTCGTTGGCTAACTGAAATAGAAAGCGGCTTCCGTCGCCTTCTTCGAATGGCGGTCGCATCCTGATGGAGTGCTTGATTGTCACTCTCCGATCAGACGAGGCAAGCTCTTCGGAAATGCATCGCTCGATATCATCTATCAGGGCTTCTGTGGCTTCCTTGCTCCGCGCGCGGAGGTCGGCATCAAACCAAGCAACCGCCGGCATCACTTGTCTGGCTTCCCCACCTTGCATCAACCCGACGGAAACACTTACGCCACGCTCATCATCGCTCAAGCCCTCAAGGCGCGTTACAAGACGAGCGAGCACCGAGAGCGCCGATGCTCCGGCCTTCTTATTGTTACCGACATGGGTTGTGATGCCGAAGGCATCGACCCTCAGATGACCAATGGCTCCTCGACCGACAACAAGCCCTCTGTTGGGCCTGGCAGGCTCAAGCGTGAGACAAAAATCCGCGGCTCTTGCCTCGGTCATAATCCAGCTGGCGCTTGCGTCGCTGCCGACCTCCTCGTCAGGCACAATCAGAAATACCACACGTTCGATGCCCTCGATGCCCATTTGGAAGAGTTCGCGGAGAGACACGATTGCCGTGGCTACGCACACTTTCATATCCCCGACGCCGGGTCCGGTAAGAAGCCCATCCTTCTGCTCGAATTTCCACCCTTCGACAGTGCCGGTGGGCCAAACCGTATCGGCGTGACCGAGGATGAGGATCGATCGGCCCGGACGACCCGACTCCCAGCGAGCCGTCAATTGATCGCCAGCGGCCTGCCTGATCTCGCGCTCGACCTTGCATCCGGCAGCTATCAGCGCCTTTTCGAAGACGTCATTAACGCGATTGACGCCCTCGCGATCATAACTGCCGCTGTCAATGTCAACTGCAGCTTTGGTAAGCTGAAGAATGTCGGGGAGTTTTGCCTCCAGAGTTCGAAGAAACAAACGGTCCCAGTTCATGGTGATAGCTTTCGCTGTGGTGGGTAGAATTGCGCCAGTACCGCAAAATGAATTGCATCAGTTCATTAGAGATTGCGGCTGGTCTGCGGCGCCGTTCGACTTTGCATCAGAAGCCTGGCCTTAGCGCGACTCAGACTTCCTCCAAACACGGCTCCGTTTCGGCCTCGATTGCTACCGCTTCGCCGTTGCCGTATGCCGGG
Organism: Bradyrhizobium sp. MI1.4; assembly: GCF_055811315.1. Classification (NCBI taxonomy): domain Bacteria; kingdom Pseudomonadati; phylum Pseudomonadota; class Alphaproteobacteria; order Hyphomicrobiales; family Nitrobacteraceae; genus Bradyrhizobium; species Bradyrhizobium sp. MI1.4. The sequence continues at coordinate 42,998 of NZ_JBVVPP010000060.1, forward strand.
AATGCCGTGGCTTCGTGACAGTGCGTCGCAAGCGCGATCGGAATTCCGGAGGCGAGCGCGTCTGTATACCGGCGAGGAGATCAGGAGGAATGTTTCCACGGCCGAATGCTTCGATTACGATGCCGTCTCCCGGTATCGACGACGGCTATTCTTTTCATCATCACAGTGGTCTCCACTACCGCACTATAGGGAAGCGGCGCGGCATTGATCGAAGAACTGCAATGACCTGCGTGCCGCGATCGAGACCAAACGTCAGATTTGCCAGCCAATTTCTGCAACTGGACAGCCGGTATCTGCAGCGCAATGTATTCAAGTGATGCCTCGCGGGTGGGGCTGGCCTGTGTACTTTTCGGCGTCGCTGCAGGGGCGTGCGAAGCGGGAATGAGTTTCGAAGACTACCCCTCCGCGCTTGACGACACCAATGCAGCGGTTAGCGCCGAGAAGGTAGGAAAGATCGTCTGGATGCTCGATGTCCCAAAAAGATAAATCCGCAGCTTTGCCAACCTCAATAGTGCCCCGCTCCTTCCGCATGCCGAGGGCGCACGCCGCGTTGACAGTGAACCCGCGCACTGCCTCTTCGGGCGTCATACGGAATAGGGTGCAAGCAAGGTTCATTATCGCGGCCGGGGAATTTGTGGGCGAACTGACTGGATTACTGTTGGTGGCCAGAGCCACTTT
>NZ_JBVVPP010000061.1:0-42182 GCF_055811315.1 Bradyrhizobium sp. MI1.4
GTGCCTGTTCCTGGTCCGACTATGCCGCGTGCTGGCCGGTCCAGCCCCGCTCAATTCGCCTTCTTAACGGACGACTAGCTCTCAACATTCTAGTATCGGCGTTCACTTCATTCCGTTTTGTGGGCGCTGGTCTGTTCCGTTGGCGCACGCTCTGGCCATTCTTGGTTGGCGCGATACCATTTGCAGCACTAGGCGGCTCGGTACATCTGCCGGGCGCATACTACCGTCCGTTGGTCGGCCTTGTACTGCTACTAGGCGGCGCGCGGTTGCTGTGGCCGCGTGAGCTTAAGTCGAGCTTCGATCCGCGCGATCCGCCGATTTGGGCGGGGGTGCTTTGCGGGATTGGGATTGGCTTTCTCTCCGGCCTAACCGGAACCGGTGGTGGCATCTTCCTTTCTCCGCTTCTGCTTTTTCTCGGATGGTCCGATACACGTACGGCTTCGGGCGTCGCCGCGGTCTTCATTTTTTGCAATTCGATTGCCGGTCTGCTCGGAAACGTGGCCATAGTGCGTTCGTTGCCGTCTGATTTGTGGATTTACGCAATCGCCGCTGGTCTAGGTGCGATTGTCGGAACGACGTTCGGCATCAAGTGGCATCCTGGGACGATACTGAAGGCACTTGGCTGCGTGCTGATCGTCGCAGGGCTGAAGCTGATTGACGTATATTGATCCGGAGAGGGCGGCGGCCTTTCGAAACCAAGTGCTATGTCGCCTCTTGGCCCAGAGCTGACCTGCCGCGCGCACCCGGGCGAGGGCCGCTTCTGGCCCAGAGCTGACCTGCCGCGCGCACCCGGGCGAGGGCCGCTTCTGACCCTTTGCGGACCTATCGGAATCAAAAAAGACCAAAAGGGAGGCCGAGACGAGAGGCACCGCGGCTCAACTACGGAAGTCCTTTTGTCACCGTAAAGGGATTGAACCCACGTTCCGCGAGGGCAGCGCGGCGGGCCTGTTCGGGGACGGAAAGCATTGAGCTAGATCAAGCTTTCGGCCGGTCAGAGTATGAGTCTTGCGGGCGGGATTGCAACGCAGCGCCCATCTCGGTGGGCGTCGCGATGCAATTACGCATCATCGATGGAGGGAATGGAAATGAAACGTCCCGTTTTATTGACGTTGTGCATCCCCTTTGTGTTCACGGCTTCGGCGTTTGCCGATGATTTCAAGCAGGAAGCCAGCAAGATCGCCCAGACCTACGAGGGTTGCTACATCAAGCAGGACGCAGCGTGCGTTGCGGCGCTCTACACCAAGGACGGCGTCTTTATTAACCCCATGGGAAAGCACGACGTCGCGACCGCGTATGCCGGTGCTTTCAAGGCAGGTTTCAACAAGCTTGAAGCCACGGTCGATGAGGTGTGGCAGGTTGACAATGATACCCCGGCTGCAATGGGCAAATTCCACATCAGCGGCAAGAACGACAAAGGTGAGGCGCTGGATGCATCGGGTATTTGGACCGGCGTCTACGTCAACGTCGACGATAAATGGAAGCTCCGAATGCTTGCAGCATCGCCCGCTCCAGCCAAGAAAGACTGATCGTTAAGCGGAGCGCCCATCTCGTAAAAAAGGTGGGCGTTACGCCGCGTCATCTATATAGCATGCAATGCATTGCTAGTCCTGCCTCGTATGACGTGAAGCTGGCGCGCCTTTCGGCGGCGACGCTCAGCGGACGACCATCAAGAGCCGCCGGGAGTGCATTCTGATTTCCGCTAGTGGCCCCTTAGCCGACATACCTAAGCTGCGTTATTACGTCCGCTTGCTGCGCAAGACCAGACATCGGCCGGCTGGCGGATCTAAGCAGCAAGCCAGAAACAAGGACTTCAAGGATCTCTCAGCGAAGGATCCTTGCTTGCTGTGCTACCCTTTCCGGCGACCCATTTTCGGCTACCCCCAGCCCCCTTCCCAATGGGAGGGAAGAGCTTCATCGCATCGAGACCATACATGGCAACTCGCCGGCTTTCGCCACCCGTTATGAAACGTGAGAATGATGCTGAATCATAATCGGTCGGTGAAGAGGTCACCTACTACCTAACATAAAAACCCCCAAGGGTCAGGGGCTTGAGGGGACTGATGATAGAAGGGTTATTCTCTCACCAGTTTGTCGGGAGACACTCGACTGAATTATAAAGACCACATCGCGCAGGCCGCCTCGGCTCTCAACTCAGTCGACCAGCGTTGTCACCGTATTTCCTGAGGAGTCGTACGACAAGAGGAGGCGGATGAGTCAAAAGGTGCTCAGGGGCGCGTGGTGATAACGCGCGCCAAGCATCGCCTCTCGTAAGAACTCGAATGAAATCTCGATCTTGGGCTGTGGCCTTTCCGTGCACCAAAGGAAGCGCCAAACTGGTTCGAAAATCCGGCCAGGGTAGGGAGGAGATCAAGCCGCCTTGACGAAGGTCTGATCTTAGATTTGAGACCCTCGATTTGAATTCTGTCCGGAGCGTCTGGGGCTTCGTCGATAAGCAAACGCTTCGTCTACGCCGCGCATCAACACGGGCGGGCTGCGGCCGGGCCCGGGGGCAGCACTGCGTATGCAACCGCTTGCCGTGTGAATGCGTGCTGATCTTCTGCCCGCGCCCGGAGCGGCTCTGCAGCATCGAATCGAGCGGCCCTGGCTCATTCCGACCCAGTGAGCTGTTTACCTCTTATGTTGACCCTTGCGCTGGAAGGCGGCGGGGAAGCAATGCCGAGCGTCGAAAACCATCGGATTGCTTTCTCTGCTGCCCAACGCTGCTCCTTCATGCAGGATCGAACGACACCTCTTCAGCCGATAGCCAAATTCTCGTGAGCTTCTCGCTTAAAAAAGACCCAGACGACGCCGTTGGGGATGCGCACGGATTCTACAGCATTTTTAGGGACTTAGGGTGGTGCCGCAAGAGGGATTCGAACCCCCGACCCCGTCATTACGAATGACGTGCTCTACCAACTGAGCTATTGCGGCGAACCGTGCCGGGGCCCGCGCGAGGCCGGTCCCGTTACGCGCGCTCCTGATATCGGGCATGGCCCGAATTGGCAAGGTGGAGCCGGCTCCCATATGCCGCTCACCCGCCCCAGCGAGACCAGAATCCGCGCCAGCCGCCGGCCTGGGCCTTTGCGTGGTCCTTGGGCGTGCCGATTTGTTCCGTAAATTCATCGCTCGGGCCCTCGTCGTCGATACCGGGATCATCCGGGGCGCGGACGATCGGGATGACGGCGGGAATAGGTGCTTGTGCAGGTTTGCCGAGGTCGGCGCGGGTCCGGAACACCGGCGTTGCCGCCGCGGACGATGATTCGGCGATCTCAGGGGCCGGTTTGAGCGGCTCGGCGGGCGTGACGACCGGCTCTTCCTTGACGGTTTCTTTGGCGGTCTCCTCGACGGCTTCCTTTAAGATTTCCTGGGCTTCAAGGGGCGGCGAATTGTCCTGCGGAGCGGGCACCGGATCCGGCGCCATGACAGCCGGTTCCACCGGGCTCTCGCTCGGGGCCGCCGTCACCCGCTTCGGCGGCGGAGCCGCCAGCATCGCTTCCTCGAAGGCCGAGGATTCGATCATGGCGCCTTTGTCGGAAGGAAGACTCGCGACTGGCGTTTGCCACTGGAAGGCGTCAAGACGGCCGGTGACCGGGGAAACCGGACGCCAGCGGTCGCTGACATAACCGTCCGCAGTCCAGGCCGGATCATGGCGGGCGCGCACCGCGCGCAAGGTCCAGGCGCGGGCCCGGCCGCCGTCACCATGCTCGGTCCGCTCGATCTCGGCCATCAGCAACGCCACGCGCTGGGTGGGATCGTTGACGTAAGGCGCCAGCACCGCGCGCGCACGGGCAAACTCGGACGCATCGATCGCGGCGCGCGCGATCGCCAGCTGGCCCTCGATATAGCCAGCCTTGTCGGCAGAAATCTTGGCCGCAAGCGTCTCGACCCGCTGCAGGCGCTGCCGCGCGGAATCGCCGAGCTTCACATGCGCATAGGCATCCGCAAGATCAGGATGCGGATTGGCGAGCCAGGCGGTTTCCACCAGCTTCATGGCGCGGCGCACCTGATGCGCCTCGCTCTCGAATTTTGCAGCGAGCACTGCGGCCGGAACCAGGGTCGGCGCGAGCTTGACCGCCTGCATCACGCTCTCGCGCGCGACGTCGCGGTCCATTGTTTCCAATTCCAGCGCGCGGGCGGCGAGCAGCACGCCGCGCTGGCGGCGATAGGCCTGCTTGTCGATCAGGCCCGCGGACAGATTCGAATCGAGGATCGCGAGCGCGCCGCTCCAGTCGCCGCGCGCGCAGCGGAAGCCGAGCACCGCATGCGAGGCCCAGGTCGAGGACGGCGACAGCTTGATCGCTTCCTCGGCGATCATCACGGCGCCGACCGCATCGTCGGCGCGCTGCGCCTCGATGAACAGGCCGCGCAGGCCGAGCAGGCGCGTGTCCTCGCGCTCGGCCATGGCACGGAAGACGCGCTGGGCCTCGTCGCGATTGCCCTCGAGCTGCGCCGATTGCGCATGCAAGAGAAGCGCGAGCGGATCGTTTGCAGCCAGCCGCCGCGCGGTATCGGCGTGGCGACGGGCAAGCGCGGTGTCGCCATGGCCGATCGCAAGCAGGCCGTGGGTGATGGCGTGGCGGCCGCGAGCATGGCGCTTTTCGTGACGACGGCGGCGCAGACGCCCCGGAGCGCGCCAGGCCATCGTCAGCAGGCTCCAGACCAGCACGACTGCCGCGGCAAAGAGACCAAGCAAGAACACGAAGCGGGGAAGCGTCGTTGTGGCGCGGAAAGCGCCCGCAGTCAGGACGAGGTCGCCGGGCTGATCGGCAACCCAGGCCGCGCCGGCCGCCGCCAGTGCGATCAGAACGAGGAAGAGGACGATGCGAAGCATGACGATCCCTATACGCGCTGATTGTTGCGCGAACCTTTATTGACCAGGCTTGACGAGATCCGCCATGGCGGCGTCGGCGAATTTGCGTGACGCGGCGAGCGCGGCGTCACGGGCATCGGTCTTGTCGAGCCAAGCTTGCGCCGGTGCACGATCGGCCTCGGGCAGCGTTTTCAACTCGCGCCGCGCCTCGACGAAATCGTTGCGCAACGCAGCCGCCGTCACCCGCGCGACGATCGCGCCGCGATCGTTGCCGACCCCGTCGGTACGCTCGATGCGGACGAGTTTCGACGCCCCCGCCTGAAGGCGCTCGACGATTCCGGTGCCGCTGGCCGGAGCTTCCGCCGGCGGCGACAATTTTGGCACGATGTTGAGGAGCTCGCGACTCAAGGCGACCGGCGTCGGAATGCCTGACGACGCAAAGGTGTCGAGCGGCTTCAGCATCTCCGGCTTTGCTGCCAGCGACCGCGCGGCGGCGAGCTGCGACTCGTAGGCATCGCCATGGCGAACGGCGACGTCGAGCAGGGCCGCCGCCACCACATGGCGCAGCGGCTTGTCGTCCATCGTTTTCGCGTCGGCGATCTTCTCGCTTTGCTGTGCGAGTTCCGCACGTTCGGTCTTGCTGGCACGTTCGAGCTGAGCGAGGCGGTCGTTGAGAGCGGCAAGATCGGGCGCGGCAGCGCGCGGCGCCGATGTCGCGTCGTTTAGGGCGCTGGCAGTCTTGTCGGATTGTGCGCGCAGATTGGCGATCTCGCTGCGCAGGCTCGTTGCGGATTTCTCCAGCGCATCGATCCGCGCCACCATGGCCGGATCGGCGGCCGGCTTGCCCGTCTTGGCTTCGACCGCGGCCACGCGCCCGCTCAGCGCCTCGACGGTTGCGCCCGTCACTTGCGGAGCAGCCGGCGGCGCCTGCACGGCAGGCCAGCCCAGCATCCAGCCGACCGCGATCACGATTGCGGCTGCGACGGCGCCGGAGAACGGAGCGATAACCCAGGGTGAAATCGACGGCGATACCGACGCGGACGCAACGGAAGACTCTTCTTCGGCAGGTTCGGGCTGCGGCGCGGCAATAGCTTCTTCGGACCTTACCTCTTGAGACTTTTCCTCTTGAGACTTGCCCTCTTCAGATTTGGCTTGCTCATGCGCGGCCTGTTCGGTCGCTGCCCCAGCCTCAGGCTCGCCCGTCACCTGCTGCGGCTGAGTCGAGACTTCCGTCGCCTCGAGGTCGATGGTGGGCGGGATGCGCTTGGCGCGGCCGGACTCGGGAGCCAATCCTGCGTCTTCAGGCTTGTCGTCGGCCATCGTGACGGTTCCTCACACTTACCTGCCCTGAACGAACGGACCCGATTGCGTCGGATTCGGCCCGACCTCTTACGCCAAACGGGTACGCAAAGCACGCTCCAAGGTGTCAAATAAGGCATTTTCGTCCGGCGTCGCCGCCACCAGAACCTGCGAGGCACCGGCCTCGCGCAGTACGCCTGCGACCGTCTCGGAAAGGCAGCATTGCGGGATCGCCAGAGCCGAGATTTCGACACCTTCCGCCCGCGCGGCCTCCAGGAAAGCCCGCGCGCTGCGCCGGGAGTAGTGCAGCACCGCCTCGATCCCATGGGCGGCAAAGCCCTCACAGACATCGCGCGGCAACAGCTTGACCGGCGCCATTCGATAGGTCGTCTGCGTGATGACGTTGAAGCCTTCGGCGCCCAGCTCCCCGCCGAGGTCGCGCGACAGATCCGCGCCCGCGAGATAGAGCAACGTGCTCTTTTTCTTCAGCCGCTTGTCGCGCGCGCTCTGCATCACCTTGTCGCGCAGGGCAGCGGCATCGCCACCGGCGACGATCACCTCGGCAAAACCGGCATCGCGCCCGGCGGCGGCGGTGTGCTCGCCGACGGCAAACAGCGGCAGCTCCAGGAGACCAAGGTCCGGTAATTGCGATGCGACGCCACGAATCGCATTGGCCGATGTGACAATGACGGCGCTGTAGCTCGTTTCACTCTCGCCATGGAAGGCGACCGGCTCGAACTTGAGCACCGGCGCGAGCAGCACCACATGACCCCGTGCCCGCAGATTTTCCGACGTCGCCTCATTGTCGGGATGCGGCCGTGTGACAAGAATGGACATCGCTTGTGTTCCCGAACCACGTGGCGGTGGCGCTTTCACGAGGAACGGCAGCGCGTGACGATTGCGTTGGCCGACCCCGGAATGCTACCGGACGTACCAGAACTCTGCTTTGCGGATGAGCGCAAGGGGCGGGAAGGGCGCAAATTGGATAACAATTCGCCAATGCTGGTACTGGGCATCGAAACCACCTGCGACGAAACCGCCGCGGCGGTGATCGCGCGTGCGCCTGACGGCAGCGGCAAGATCCTGTCCAATATCGTGTGGTCGCAGGTCGAGGAGCATGCCCGTTTCGGCGGCGTGGTCCCGGAGATCGCGGCCCGCGCCCATGTCGACCTGCTCGACGGCATCATCGACCGCGCCATGACTGAGGCCGGCATCGACTTCGCCCAACTCGACGGTGTCGCGGCCGCCGCGGGCCCGGGACTGATCGGCGGCGTCATCGTCGGGCTCACCACCGCGAAGGCGATCGCGATGGTGCACGACACGCCGCTGGTCGCGGTGAACCATCTGGAAGCGCATGCGCTGACACCGCGCCTGACCGACGCACTCGAATTTCCCTATTGCCTGTTTCTCGCCTCGGGCGGCCATACCCAGATCGTTGCCGTCACCGGCGTCGGACAGTATGTGCGGCTCGGCACCACCGTCGACGATGCGATCGGCGAAGCCTTCGACAAGGTGGCGAAGATGCTGGGGCTGCCCTATCCGGGCGGCCCGCAGGTCGAGCGCGCGGCAGCCAACGGCGATGCCGCGCGATTTGCGTTTCCGCGGCCGCTGCAGGGACGCCCCGACGCCAACTTCTCACTCTCGGGATTGAAGACAGCGGTGCGCAACGAAGCAAGCCGGTTGGCCGAGATCACACCGCAGGACGTCAACGATCTCTGCGCGAGCTTCCAGGCCGCCGTGCTCGACTCCACCGCCGACCGGCTGAGCGTCGGCCTGAAACTCTTCCGCGAGCAGTTCGGTGCACCGCGTGCGCTGGTGGCGGCCGGCGGTGTCGCCGCCAATCAGGCGATCCGCGGCGCGCTGCATGACGTTGGGAGGAAAGCCGGAACACAATTGATCATGCCGCCGCCGGCGCTCTGCACCGACAATGGTGCAATGATCGCCTGGGCCGGCGCGGAACGTCTCGCGCTCGGCATGACCGACACGATGGAAGCACAGCCTCGCGCGCGCTGGCTGCTCGATGCGAACGCGACGGCACCGGCCGGATACGGCAAGACACGCGCGGGATTCTAGCAATGACAGCGTTCCGATCTGTCGCGGTGATCGGCGCGGGCGCCTGGGGCACGGCGCTGGCGATGGTGGCGGCGCGGGCCGGACGGAACGTGACGCTGTGTGCGCGCAATTCCGAGCACGCGACGCGAATCGCATCGAGCCGCGACAATCCGCGGCTGCCGGGCGTGCGGCTTGCGCCGGAGATCATCGTCACGAGCGACCTGGCCCTCGCCGCACGCGCGGACATGCTGCTGATCGCAGTGCCCGCGCAGCATCTGCGCGGTGCTGTCAACATGCTCGCCTCGCACCTGGAAAAGCCGGTGCCGATCATTGCCTGCGCCAAGGGCATCGAGCACGGCACCCATAAATTCATGACCGACGTGATCGCCGAGGCCGCGCCTCACGCGCAGCCGGCGATCCTGTCGGGCCCGAGCTTTGCCGACGATGTCGCGCGTGGCCTGCCGACGGCGGTGACGCTGGCCGCAAAGGACGACGCCTTGGCGAGCCACCTGGTGCAGGCGCTGGGCTCGCCGACGTTCCGGCCCTATCACTCCACCGATGTCCGCGGCGTCGAGATCGGCGGCGCCGCCAAGAACGTGCTGGCGATCGCGGTCGGCATCGCGGTCGGGCGCAAGCTCGGCGCTTCCGCCCAGGCCGCACTTACCACCCGCGCCTTTGCCGAGCTGACACGCCTCGGCCGCGCGCTCGGCGCACGCAGCGAAACACTCACGGGCTTGTCTGGCCTCGGCGATCTGATCCTGACCTGCTCGAGCCCACAATCGCGCAATTTTGCGCTCGGCCTGTCGCTTGGCCGCAGCGAGCAGCCGCCCGCCGGCAAGCTTGCCGAAGGCGAATTCACCGCGCCGGTACTGATCGAGCTCGCGGCTTCGCAAAACATCGAAATGCCAGTATCGGAAGCCGTCGCATCGATCCTGACCGGCAGAAGCACGATCGACGCCGCGATCTCGGGGCTCATGACGCGACCTTTCAAGGCGGAGGAATGAACATGGCGTACTGGCTGGTGAAATCCGAACCATCGGTGTGGTCCTGGGACCAGCAGGTGGCGAAAGGCGCCAAGGGCGAAGCCTGGACCGGCGTGCGCAATTACACCGCGCGCCAGAACCTCGTCGCCATGAAGAAGGGCGACAAGGCGTTCTTCTATCATTCCAACGAGGGCAAGGAGATCGTCGGCATCGCGGAGATTATCAAGGAAGCCTACCCCGATCCGACCGACAAGACCGAGAAATTCGTCTGCGTCGACATCAAGGCCGACAAGCCGTTGAAGATTCCGGTGACGATGGCCGCGATCAAGGCCGAGAAGAAACTCGCCGACATGGCGCTGGTGAAATATTCGCGCCTTTCGGTGCAGCCGGTGACGGCCGAGGAATGGAAGCTCGTCTGCAAGATGGGCGGGATGTAGGCTTAGGTGCTGTAGCCCGGATGAGCGAAGCAATATCCCGGACTACTGCTGCGATCCCGCATGTCGCTACGCTCATCCGGGCTACGATGTCGGAGCTTGCGTCTCCGGCAGCGCAAACACCTCGCATGGCGAGGCGATGCCCCGCAGCGAATGCGATCCGAGCGCGATCAGAGGCATGTCGGTCTCGGCGGCGAGCGCGCCCGACACCAGCACGGTTCTGCCGAACGGCTTGCACAATCCTTCGAGCCGGCTGGCGAGATTGACGGCGGGACCGATCGCGGTGAAATCCAGCCGATTGGCGGCACCGATATTACCCCATAGCATCTCGCCGAGATGCAGCGCCGCGCCGAACGCGAGCGGCGGCAGACCTTGAGCACGGCGCTCCGCGTTGAGATACACCATCCCGGCTTCGGCTGCGCGCGCGGCACGCAGAGTTGCATCGGACGCTTGGCGCGGTGACGGCCCGACCACCGGAAAGATCGCGAGCACACCGTCGCCGATGAATTTCAGCACCTCGCCGCCGAAGGCGTGGACCGCGCCGGCGATGCGATCGAACCAGGCATCGAGCGCCGCGATGACCTCGGCAGGCGGATTGGTTTCCGATAGGAGCGTGAAGTTGCGCAAATCGGCATAGAGCAGCGCGGCCTGTATGGTCTCGCCGAGGTCGCGCCGCAGGGGTGCCGCCAGCACCCGCTCCGCACTGCGCTTGCCGAGATAGGCATCCAGCGTCGCGCGCAACGTTGCACGCGCGGCAAGTACGGCAAGGGGTGTAGCGGCAAAGCGCGCGGCCTGGCGCAATTGCTCGGTCTCGTCCGCGGTGAACGGACGCGGCCCGATCCAGCCGAGCAACGGCCCGTCGGGCCGTCCGACCAAATCTTCGTGCACTTCACCCTCCGCGATGTCGCGCAGCCAGCGGCGGCCGGCATCGTTGGGCGGGTCGGGCGCGAGGCCGCCTGGTGCGAAGCCGAGCGCTTCGATCACCCGGCCGTTCTCCGCGCGCCACAACCAGGTCCGTTTCGCGATCAGCGGATGTGGCACCTCCAGCGTCAGGCTGCCCGCCGCAAGCGGCACGCCATCGGCGACCAGATGTGCGCCAAGGTCCGCGAGCAGGCGGTCGGCGCCGGCGCTATCGGCGGCGGCATCGACAAGCCAGGCGAGTGTCGGCGAGAGGTGCATGGCCCGATCATGACGAAGGCAGGCGGTCTTTGTCACGGGCAATCCTTGACGGGCCGCTCGAGCGCCGCCATGTCCCAGTGTCAGCCCAGGGGTGATCGTCGATGACCGAACCGTTCATAGTGCGACGCGAGACCCAGATCGCGGCCCCACGCGCCACCGTTTTCGCCTACCTGACCGACCCCGAGAAGATTTTGAGCTGGATGGGTTCCGACGCGACCACGGAGCCACATCCCGGCGGGCTGTATCTGCTCAAAGGCATCGGCCCCCGCGGCGGCGTTGCCCGCGGCGCATTCCGCGAAGTCGTGCCGGTGCATCGGCTCGCCTACACGTTTGGATGGGAGGGCGGCCAGGAAGTGCCGCCCGGCTCAAGCCTGATCGAGATCGACCTGATCGAACGCGACGGCGGCACATTGCTGCGCATGACCCATAGCGGGCTGCCGACCGAGGAACAGGCGGCCGCCCACGCGACGGGATGGGCGCACTATCTGGGACGGCTCACGGCGGCAGCCGCGGGCGGCGATCCCGGTCCCGACAACGGCGTTTCCAACAAGGCGTAACGACGCCGAGGTCAGACCGCCGCGGTCGCCACCACCTGCTGCAAAAGCTGCTCGCGCCTGGCCTGCGAGCGCTGGCCCTTCATGGTCGCGGCGAAGCGTTCCAGGATGCCGTCCTCGAACGCGGTGACGATGGTATCGTGAACATAGCTCTTGCGGCAGATCGCCGGCGTGTTGGAGAGCTGGTCGGCAGCGCCGCGGATCGCCTCCAGCACCTGCTTCTTGCGGCCGCGCTGGCTGGTCGCCGGCGTGATCCGCGACAGCGATTCCACGACGACGGCAGAGGCCATCAGCGTGCGGAAATCCTTCAGCGAGATCTTGATGCCGGCGATCTCGCGCAGAAACGCGTTCACCTGCGTGGTGCTGACCGCGCGCACGATGCCATAGGGATCGCGATACTGGAACATGCGCTTGCCGGGAACGCCCTGCAAGATCCCGATGGCGCGCACGAGCTTGGCCGCGTCGCATTCCTTGCGCACCGCCTTGCCGCCCTTCGCCTTGAAGGTCAGCACGAAGCTGTCGTCTTCCAGCGAGACGTTGGACTTCAGCAGCGTGGTGGCGCCGCGGGTGCCGTTGAGACGGGCATAGGATTCGTTGCCGGGGCGGATCGCGGTGCGCGCGATCAATTCGATGACGGCGGAGAGCGCGAACTCGCGGGTCGGCTCGTCGCCCGACAGGAACGCCGAGACCTTGCGCCGGATCTTGGGCAGCGCGCCGACGAGCTTTTCCAGGCGATGCGCCTTGCGTTGCTCGCGGACCTTCTCCCAATCGGCGTGATAGCGATATTGCAGCCGGCCCGCGGCATCGCGTCCCACTGCCTGGAGATGCGTGCTCGGATCGGCCGAGTAGCGCACCTCGCGATAGGCCGGCGGCACCGCCATCGAATGCAGCCGCCGAATGGTGCGGGCATCGCGGATGTGGACGCCGTTAGGCCGCACGAACGAATAGCCCTTGCCGCGCCTGACGCGGCGGATGGTCAGCTCGTTCTGGTCGCCGAGCCGCAGGCCCAGTTCCTTGGCGAGGGCCTCGACCGTCGCTGCTGGCGCCGCGTCGAACACTTTCTTCGGGCTGGGACGGCCGGAACCGAGCGGTTTCGGCCATTGTCCGAGGGCTTTGGCCAGCGCAATGGCTGCAGGATCGGCTGAAGCGGGCCGTATCGTCCCGAGATTCTGCTGATCCATCATAGTCTTATGCCTTAGCCCTGTCTGTTGTCGGTCAATGCCGCTGTTCTGATTTTTGTTCCAAGGGGTCTGGTTGGACCCGGGTTGGCCATTTAGGGTGTTCCGAACCGCATTGCGAGTCCCGAATCAGTGAGAGGCGGTTTCTAAATACCTCTGCTGAATGCATGGCGCTCTGCGCGGGCCCATTCCGAGGATCTGGGTGAAGACCCGAAAGCCGCCCGTCGCCCTGTTTCAAAACTGCGACAGTCGCACGAAACGGCTTGATCCTCCGCATGGCAGGCTGCTCGCCGAAGGTCCAGCTTGTGCACCTTGTCGGGTCCGGTTAGCCCGACGCATAATCGGTTCAACGATCAAGTCGGCTCGCCAGTGGTCCGTGCTCGGCTCGCCGTATGTGGAGGGAAACATGTCCGAGAAGATCTACGACGTCCCCGCAGAATGGGCGAAGCGCGCCTGGGTCGACCAGGCCAAGTACAAGGACATGTACGCCCGCTCGATCTCGGACCCGAACGGTTTCTGGGCGGAGCAGGCCAAGCGCATCGACTGGATGCACGCGCCGACCAAGATCGAGAACGTCTCCTTCGCGCCCGGCAACATCTCTATCAAATGGTTCGAGGACGGCGTCCTCAACGTCGCCCATAATTGCATCGACCGGCATCTCCACAATCGTGCCAACCAGACCGCGATCATCTGGGAAGGCGACGATCCCGCACAATCCCGGCACATCACCTACAAGGAGCTGCACGACGAGGTCTGCCGGATGGCCAACATCCTGCGTACCCGGAACGTCAAGAAGGGCGACCGCGTCACCATCTACCTGCCGATGATTCCGGAGGCGGCCTACGCGATGCTGGCCTGCGCGCGGATCGGCGCGATTCACTCCGTGGTGTTCGCCGGCTTCTCGCCCGACAGCCTCGCCCAGCGCATCAACGACTGCCAGTCCAAGGTGATCATCACCGCCGATGAGGGCCTGCGCGGCGGCAAGAAGGTGCCGCTGAAGGCCAATGTCGACGCGGCGCTCGCCAAGGCAGACGGCGTCGACTGGGTCGTCGTGGTCAAGCGCACCGGCGGCGCGGTCGAAATGAATCCCTCGCGCGACCTCTGGTACCACGACGCCGCCAAGATGGTGACGACCGAGTGCCCGGTCGAGCACATGCACGCCGAGGATCCGCTGTTCATCCTCTACACCTCGGGCTCGACCGGCCAACCCAAGGGCGTGCTGCACACCTCCGCCGGCTATCTCGTGTTCGCCGCGATGACGCATCAATACGTCTTCGACTATCACGACGGCGACATCTACTGGTGCACCGCCGACGTCGGCTGGGTCACCGGCCACAGCTACATTCTGTACGGACCGCTCGCCAACGGCGCGACCACGCTGATGTTCGAAGGCGTGCCGAATTACCCGGATAATTCGCGATTCTGGAACGTCATCGACAAGCACAAGGTCAACATCTTCTACACCGCGCCGACCGCGATCCGCGCGCTGATGCAGAGCGGCGACGCGCCCGTGAAAAAGACCTCGCGCGCCAGCCTGCGCCTGCTCGGCTCGGTAGGCGAGCCGATCAATCCGGAAGCCTGGGAGTGGTATCACCGCGTCGTCGGCGACGACCGCTGCCCGATCGTCGATACGTGGTGGCAGACCGAGACCGGCGGCATTTTGATCACGCCGCTGCCCGGCGCCACGAAGCTCAAGCCGGGCTCGGCGACGCAGCCGTTCTTCGGCGTGGTGCCTGAGATCGTCGACGCCGACGGCAACGTGCTGGACGGCGAGACATCAGGCAATCTGTGCCTGACGCGGTCATGGCCGGGCCAGATGCGCACGGTCTATGGCGACCACGTCCGCTTCGAGCAGACTTATTTCTCGACCTACAAGGGCAAGTACTTCACCGGCGACGGCTGCCGGCGCGATGCGGACGGTTATTACTGGATCACCGGCCGCGTCGACGACGTCATCAACGTCTCCGGCCACCGCATGGGTACCGCCGAAGTCGAAAGCGCGCTGGTGGCGCATGAGAAGGTCTCGGAAGCCGCCGTGGTCGGTTACCCGCACGACATCAAGGGTCAGGGCATTTACGCATATGTGACCCTGATGGCCGGCATCGAGCCAACCGAGGATCTACGCAAGGAGCTCGTCACCTGGGTGCGCAAGGAGATCGGCCCGATCGCTGCGCCCGACCAGATCCAGTTCTCGCCCGGCCTGCCCAAGACCCGATCCGGCAAGATCATGCGCCGCATCCTACGCAAGATCGCCGAGGACGAACCGGGCAGCCTGGGCGACACCTCGACCCTGGCCGATCCCGGCGTGGTCGACGACCTCGTCAAGAACCGTCAGAACAAAAAGGCGGTCTGAGCCACATCGTCCTGTGCCCCGGACGCAGCGTAGCGCGCACTTCGCGGTGCGCTGCAGAGTCGGGGCCGATGCAACGGCAGACTCTGTGGCCTTCTAGATCCCGGCTCTGCGTCGCACCGCTTCGCGCTGCGCCGCGTCCGGGACACGAGATCGCATCCCCGCGTTAGCGCTCCCCCGAACAACGGCCGTTCGCATCCTCACGCACTTGTCAGGCCGCGCCCCGGCGCCCGGGCATCTTTCCCGCCAAGTGTTGTTTTCAGGTCATTTACTTTGTTTCGAACATTTCCTTTGTTCCCCCTGCTGGCTGGCCCTTGGCGGCCGTGCGTGGAAACCATCCGGTTAACAGGCGCGGTTAAGAATGTCCCCTAACAAGGACTTGGCGAGCCGGCGATTGCCGGTTTTGCGTAATCTTGGACGGTCCGTTCGGGGCAAGGGGAAAATCGATGTCGATGAGGATTGCTGTGGCGCTGGCCGCCACCGTCGTGACTGGGGTCTTGACGTTGACGGCGGCGCAGGCGCGGCCGGAAATGGTGGGGACGAACCTGGCTGACTATTCGCCGGGCACCATCGTGGTCAAAACCAACGAGCGTCGGCTCTATCTCGTCCTCGATAGCGGCCACGCCGTGCGCTACCCGGTCGGCGTCGGCAAGTCCGGCAAGCAGTGGGCCGGCACCACCCGCATCGACGGCAAGTACCGCAATCCGGCCTGGGCGCCGCCCGCCGAGGTGAAGCGCGACAAGCCCAGCATCCCGGACGTCATCCCGGGCGGCTCGCCCCGCAATCCGATGGGCGTCGCGGCGATGACGCTGTCCGGCGGTGAATACGCGATCCACGGCACCAACGTGCCGGGCTCGATCGGCGGCTTCGTCTCCTATGGCTGCATCCGCATGCTCAACGACGACATCACCGATCTCTACAGCCGCGTCTCGGTCGGCACGACGGTGGTCGTGACGCGCTGATCGCCGGCATCAGGACGAGACGGCAATAGCCGCGTCGTTCGACGCGGCTTTTTTGTCACCAGAAGCGCCAGCTCCGCGCGCACCAGCCGTCGCGATGGCCGCCATTGTAGCTCCGCGCGTAACCGCCCGCGAGCAACGCCGCCGAGACATTGGTCGTGCGTTTGGTCGCGACGTCGGCGAGAACGCGACCATATTTGTCGGCACCGAGGTTGGTGATCGTCACGCCACCCTGTGCGAGCAGATCGCGCAATGCGCGGGCCGCGGCTTCGGCCTTGTCCAGTTCCTCCTGGCAGGATGCTTTCATCTCGGGTGCGTCGATGCCGCGCAGGCGAACGCGCACGATGAGATCGCGGCCGTCGCGCTGACGAACGCGTGCGAGAAAGGTGTCGCCGTCAATGGTGCGAACGACATCGACCGGCTCGCGACGATCGGGATGGCCGCCTTGCTGGAGCACAATCTCGGCGTCTCGTGATTGACCGTCGGTCACGTGAGGGAACTGCCAGTTCATCCCATGCCGGGACGTGAACACCACGGCCACCACGATTCCAACCACGAACATCCACGGCAACAGCCCTGAGAACCGGCGACCAAATGGCGAGCCGCTGTATGAAGGCCGATATGGATGGCTTGGATCGAAACGCGACATCCGCGCACGCTAGGGCTGAGTCGGGCAGTCCGGCAAGCGAGCCTCAAAAGACAAGCTTCAGAAGTCGGAAGCGATGCCCTTGCGCTCCCAATCGCCATAGCGGGTCGGTTCGGGTCCTTTTGGGCCCTGCAACTCCTTTGGCGCCGCCTGGCCGTCGTTTTTAGTTCCGACTGCCGCAGCCTGACGGCGCGCTTCGGCCTCGGCCAGCGCGCGCTGGGCGGCCGGCGTAAGCTGCTTGCGGTCGGGAACGGGAGGCTGGTCGCTCATCGCCGGCTTTCTAGCGCGGGATGGCCCGCGACGCGACGCCCAATAACGCATTCCTGAAATGGCTCCGAAAGGGCTGAAAAACCCGGAAGCGATTCTTACATTTGGCATATTCGCGTGCCAGAGATCGCCTTCTCAAGGCATGCGCCCATTACGGCGAACTGCCGCTGCTCAGAACCTTGTTTCCGCATGCCTTCTCAACGTTTCGCTCCTCCATCCGAAGTGCCCGGTCTCGCGGCGCGGCGGATTGCCGCCGACATCGTCGACGGCGTGCTGCAAAAGCACCGCACACTTGACGAGCAGCTCGACGGCAGCGGCGCCCATCCCGGACTGAAGACGCTCCCCGACCGCGACCGCGCGCTGATGCGCCGCCTGGTCGCCACCGTGCTGCGCCGGCTCGGCACGCTCGGCCATGTGCTGTCCCGCCTGCTCGACAAGGGCATTCCCTCCGACGCGCCGCGCGCGCAGAGCGCGCTGTTGATCGGCGCCGCCCAGATCCTCTGGATGGACGTGCCCGATCACGCGGCCGTCGATCTCTCCGTTCGCCTCGTGCAATCCGACCGGCGCGCCGCGCGCTATGCCGGCCTCGTCAACGCCGTGCTGCGCCGCTGCGCCCGCGAGGGCAAGGCGCTGGTGGACGAGGTTGCCGCGCAGTCGCTGGACCTGCCGCCCTGGATGGTCGTGCGCTGGAGCGCGCATTATGGCGAGACGGTCGCAAGGGACATGGCGCTCGCGCTCAGCCATGATCCGTCGCTGGATCTGACCGTGAAGTCGGACGCCGCGCAATGGGCGAGCCGGCTCCATGGCGAAGTGCTACCGACCGGATCGGTGCGCACGGTGCTGCACGGCGCGGTGACCATGCTTCCCGGCTTCGCCGAAGGACAATGGTGGGTGCAGGACGCCGCCGCTGCGTTGCCAGCCCGGCTGTTCGGCGACATCAAGGGCAAATCCATCGCCGATCTCTGCGCCGCTCCCGGCGGCAAGACCGCGCAACTGGCGCAGGCCGGCGCGCACGTCACCGCCATCGACCGCTCGCCTGCCCGGGTGGCACGGCTGCGCGAGAATCTGACGCGGTTGTCGCTGCAGGCCGAGACCGTCGTCGCCGACGCCGCGGAATGGGCCGGCCCTGCCGATGGCTTCGACGGCATCCTCATTGATGCGCCTTGCACATCGACCGGGACGATCCGCCGCCACCCCGATGTATCCTGGCTCCGGCAGGAATCCGACATCGCCGCAATGACCGCGCTCCAGCGGCGGCTGCTGCAAAAATCGGTCTCGCTACTCAAGCCCGGTGGGACGCTAGTTTATTGCACCTGTTCGCTGGAACCTGAAGAGGGCGAGCATGCGGTCGCCGCGCTGCTGACCGCGGAGCCCGGTCTTCGCCGGGTTCCGATCGATGCGTCCGAGGTGTCTGGGCTCAGCGAGATCATTACCGCCGAGGGCGATCTGCGCACCCTGCCCAGCCATCTGCCGAACGCCGATCCCAAGCTCGGCGGGCTCGACGGATTTTTCGCGGCCCGGCTCGTTAAATCCTGATTTTGCACTGGATTTTGCAAACACGGCACTGATTCGCGTCGTTCAAGGTGGTGTCGGCCGTCCGATTTTGGGATTAATAAGGATTCGTCGGAATCCTCTCCCCCATCAAGGCAAGGCGTGTCGGTCGCTCAACGCAGACGTATCTCGACGCTGGTGATGAACCGCTTCGCGCGGAACATGCTCGCGCGCGCGAGCGGCGGTTCCGTCGCCCTGTCGCGGGTTTGGCCCGGCCGCGCCGACCGGCTGATCATCGCGCCGCATGATCTACGCACCGCGGATGCGACCCGCGCCGCCGAGATCTATGCCGGCCGCTTCGTCTTCGCCGGCAAGATCGTCAATTGCCACGGCCGCTCGATCTTCGATCTCGAGCCGCCGTCGGAAGATTGGGAAGTTGCGCTGCTCGGCTTCGGCTGGCTGCGCCATTTGCGCGCCGCCGACACCGCGCTGACGCGCGCGAATGCGCGCTCGCTGATCGAGGACTGGATCGGCAACCCCGCCAGCAAGCGCCGTCCCGTCGCGCGACGCGCCGACGTGCTGGCGCGCCGCGTGATCTCCCTGCTGTCGCAGGCGCCGCTGGTGCTGAACGATACCGACAACAAATTCTATCGTCGGTATCTGCGCGCGCTGGCGCGCGAAATCCGCTTGCTGCGCTACACCATGGTCAACATCCCCGACGGAGTGCCGAAGCTCCAGGTGCTGATCGCGCTGTGCTATGCGGCGTTGTGCCTTGCCAACCAGGCAAGTCACATCCGCAGCACCTCGAAAAAGCTCTCGGATGAATTGCAGCGGCAGATCCTGCCCGACGGCGGCCATGTCTCGCGCAACCCGGGCGCGCTGATCGAGCTCTTGATCGACCTGTTGCCGCTGCGGCAGACCTTTGCCGCGCGCAACATCGCGCCGCCGCCCGCGCTGCTCAACGCGATCGACCGCATGATGCCGATGCTGCGCTTCTTCCGCCACGGCGACGGCAATTTCGCGCTGTTCAACGGCATGAGCGCGACCCCCTCGGACCTGCTTGCGACGCTGCTTGCCTATGACGACACCCACGGCGCGCCGATGTCGAACATGCCGCATACCGGTTTCCAGCGCCTCGATGCCGGCCAGACCACTTTGATCATCGACACGGGCCCGCCGCCGGCGGCCAGCGTCAGCCACGACGCCCATGCCGGCTGCCTGTCGTTCGAACTCTCCTCCGGCATCAGCCGCATCGTCACCAATTGCGGCATGCCGGCCACGGGCCGCGACAATTGGCGGCCGTTCGCACGCGGCACGGCGGCGCATTCGACGCTGACCTATCACGACACCTCGTCATGCCAGTTCGTGGAGATGTCGGCTATGAAGCGGCTCTTGCACGGCGCTCCGGTCACCAGCGGCCCCGTCGAGGTTGAGAGCTATCGCGAAATCGTGCAGAACGGCACCCTGCTCACGACGTCGCATGACGGTTACCTGACAAAATTCGGCGCGATCCACCGCCGCGTACTGATGATCGCCAATGACGGCGCGCGCATCGACGGCGAGGACACGTTGTCGCCGCCGCAAGGCGGGCGCTTCAAGGGTCCGGATGCCGATTTCGCGCTGCGATTCCATCTGCACCCGGCGGTGAAGGCGAGCCGGCTGTCCGACGCCCGCGGCGTCATGCTGGTGCTCCCGAATCGCGACGTCTGGACCTTCGAGGCGCTCGACGACAAGGTGGAGCTGGAGGACAGCGTATCCCTGGCCGGCAATGACGGCCCGCGCCGCACCGCGCAGATCGTGATCCGCCAGGACGCGCGGCAGGCGCCCTCGATCCGCTGGAGTTTTGTGCGCTCCACCGCCTCGCCGGCGGTCACGAATGCCCGCAGAAATGCACGGCGGGAGCCGGAACTTCCGCTGTAGACGCATGCGATTCGGCACCATCTGGTCGTTGTGATAGCGACCGAAAACTGCTATCGAGCCCTCGCTCGCGCGACTGGCGACCTTGGATGGAGCACCATCGGGAAGCGCGGGACACAGCTGCCGCGCGCCTGGGCATTACTCCTTCAGACAGAGGATCTTGCTCATGACTGACCATCCCCGCCGCGTCACCCGCGCACTTCTCTCCGTTTCCGACAAGACCGGCCTGATCGACTTCGCAGAGGCGCTTGCCGCGCACGATGTCGAGCTGATCTCGACCGGCGGCACCGCGAAGGCGATCGCCGCGGCCGGCCTCGAGGTGAAGGACGTGTCCGAGCTGACCGGCTTCCCCGAGATGATGGATGGCCGCGTGAAGACGCTGCATCCGAAGGTGCACGGCGGTCTGCTCGCGATCCGCGACAACAAGGACCATGCGGATGCGATGACGGCGCATGGGATCGCGCCGATCGATCTCCTCGTCGTCAATCTCTATCCGTTCGAGGCGACCGTCGACAAAGGCGCGGGCTTCGAGGATTGCATCGAGAACATCGACATCGGCGGCCCCGCGATGATCCGCGCCGCCGCGAAGAATCATGACGACGTCGCCGTCGTGGTCGAGGCGCAGGACTATCAGGCCGTGCTCGATGAGCTCGCCGCCAACAGCGGTGCAACCACGCTGAAGTTGCGCCGGCGCCTTGCCGCCAAGGCTTACGCGCGCACTGCCGCCTATGACGCCGCGATCTCGAACTGGTTCAATCGCCAGCTCGAGATCGACGCGCCCGATTTCCGTGCCTTCGGCGGCCGGCTGATCCAGTCACTGCGCTATGGCGAGAATCCGCACCAGACCGCGGCGTTCTATGCGACGCCCGACAAGCGGCCGGGCGTCTCGACCGCGCGGCAGCTCCAGGGCAAGGAGCTCTCCTACAACAACATCAACGACACGGATGCGGCCTATGAATGCATCGGCGAGTTCGACGCCAAGCGCACCGCAGCCTGCGTCATCGTCAAGCATGCCAATCCCTGCGGCGTCGCGGAGGGCTCCGACCTCGTCGGCGCCTACCGCAAGGCGCTGGCCTGCGATTCCACCTCGGCGTTCGGCGGCATCATCGCGATGAACCGCGCACTCGATGCTGACACCGCGCGCGAGATCACGAAAATCTTCACCGAGGTGATCATCGCGCCTGACGCTAGCGAGGAAGCGATCGCCATCATCGGCGCGCGCAAGAACCTTCGGCTTCTGCTCGCCGGCAGCCTGCCCGACCCGCGCGCGCCGGGCCTCACCGCCAAGACGGTGGCGGGCGGTCTCCTCGTGCAGAGCCGCGACAACGCCGTCGTCGACGACATGACCTTCAAGGTTGTCACGAAGCGCGCGCCCACTGATGCCGAGATGCGCGACCTGAAGTTTGCTTTCCGTGTCGCAAAACACGTCAAGTCCAACACCATCATCTACGCCAAGGATCTCGCGACCGTCGGCATCGGCGCCGGCCAGATGAGCCGGGTCGATTCAGCACGGATCGCGGCACGCAAGGCTCAGGATGCGGCCGCCGAGCTGAAGCTCGCCGAACCGCTCACCAAGGGCTCGGTGGTGGCGTCGGATGCGTTCTTCCCGTTCGCCGACGGCATGCTCGCCTGCATCGAGGCCGGCGCCACCGCCGTGGTGCAGCCCGGCGGCTCCATGCGCGACGACGAAGTGATCAAGGCCGCCGACGAGCATGGCATCGCCATGGTGTTCACGGGCACGCGGCACTTCAGGCACTAGATCTGTCGTGTACTAAACTCTCGACGGGTCGTCCCGGCGAAGGTCGGGACCCATAGCCCAGGAAGTAGTTTGGTGTGCGGTACTGGCCGTGTCGCGGCAACGAGCAATCACGCGGTATGGGTCCCGGTCCCCGTGCGCAATTGCGCACTAGGCCGGGACGACGCTAATTTTCCCGCACCCGCATCAACAGCGCCAGACCCGCGACGAAGAACACCACCAGCACGGCCATGCCGGCCTTCTGGCTCGCCGTCACCGCGGTGATCACGCCGATCAGCAGCGGGCCGATGAAGGACGTCACTTTCCCCGTCAGTGCGAACAGACCGAAATACTGCGCGATGCGGTCCTTCGGTGCGAGACGGATCAGAAGCGTACGTGAGGCCGCTTGCAGCGGACCACCGGCCGCACCGATCAGGCAGCCCAGCACCAGATACGCGCGCTCTGACGCAGCCGCGAACAATGCACCGCCGGGCGTGGGCGGCGCGACCTTGATGAAGAGGATCGAATCCTTGTCGACCAGCAGGATCGCCGCCAGCGCCAGCAGCAGGATCAGCATGCTGCCGGCGATCACGCGCTTCGGCCCGAAGCGATCGTCCAGCTTGCCGCCGGACCACGCGCCAAACGCGCCGGCGATCGCGAGCATGATGCCGAAGGTGCCGATCTGGATCGTGTGCCAGCCGAACGTGCCCGCGGCATAGATGCCGCCGAAGGCAAACAGCGACACCAGACCGTCGGTGTAGATCATGTTGGCGAGTAGAAACGCCGCAAGCGATTTCTGCTGCGGCAGCCCCTTGATCGATTGCTTCAGCTCCGACAGGCCTTCGTGCAGCGCCTCACGCACCGGACGCTTCGCCGGATAGTCCGGCGTGAACAGGAACATCGGCGTCACGAAAATGATGAACCAAAGTCCGGTCAACGGTCCGGCGGCACGATCGCCCTGACGGCTGATCGGATCGAGCCCGAACAGAGGCGTGAAGCCGAGCAACGTGCGGCCGGTCTCGGGATTCGCGGCGAGCAGGCCGAGCACGATGACCAGGCTGACGATGCCGCCGACATAACCCGTCGCCCAGCCGGTGCCGGAGAGCCGCCCGATGCGCTCCGGCGGCACCAGCGTCGGCATCATCGCATTGTTGAAGAGAGTGGCGAATTCCGCGCCAACGCTGGCGAGCGCGACCGCGGTGAGCAGCGGCGGAATGATCGAGGGATCGCCGGGCTTGCCGATCCACAGCGTGCAGGATGCCAGCACCAGCACTGCGCCGAATCCGGCGATCCACGGCTTCCTGCGGCCCGACGCATCGGCGATAGCCCCCAGCACCGGCGACATCAAGGCAATCGCGAGGCCCGCGGCAGCCATCGCAAAGCCCCACAACGATTGCCCGGTGGCGGGATTCGGCGCAATGCCGGTGGCGAAATAGGGCGCGAACACGAAGGTCGTGATCAGCGTAAAATAAGGCTGCGCAGCCCAGTCGAAGAAGATCCAGCTGACGACGGCGCTGCGCGGCGGATAGGTCCGCTGCGCGCCGGCGATCCGCGCATCCCGGGCGATCGTCGTCACTCCATAATCCTCATCACGAACAGTTTTGCCTCTGTCGGGGCAAACCGTATAGCATTGCAGCGCTGCATGTGAACTGCCCATGGCCATTGCGGAAGTTTGATGATGTCGTCTTTTTCGACACGGCGGACATTTTTCGCCTTCCTTGCCACTCTGGCGTTCGGACTTCCGACCGCGACCGCGCAGGATGCGCGGCGGGCCTATGTGCCGCCCGCGCTCGACACCGTGCACGCCGTTCCCGCCGAACACGGCATGGTAGTAGCGCAGGAGAAAATCTCCGCGCAGGTCGGCGCCGATATCTTGCGGCGCGGCGGCAATGCCGTCGATGCCGCGGTCGCGACCGGCTTTGCGATGGCCGTGACCTATCCGCGCGCCGGCAATATCGGCGGCGGCGGCTTCATGGTGATTCATTCCACCGAGCGCAACGAAGACATCACGATCGATTATCGCGAGACCGCGCCGGCTGCGACGACGCCGCAGATTTTCCTCGGCGCCGACGGCAAGC
Organism: Bradyrhizobium sp. MI1.4; assembly: GCF_055811315.1. NCBI lineage: Bacteria > Pseudomonadati > Pseudomonadota > Alphaproteobacteria > Hyphomicrobiales > Nitrobacteraceae > Bradyrhizobium > Bradyrhizobium sp. MI1.4. Next base: position 23,933 of record NZ_JBVVPP010000061.1, read on the forward strand.
CCGATGCGGCGAAGTCGCGGGATTCCGCGCTCGGCGTCGGCGTGCCTGGCACCGTCGCGGGTCTTGCGCTGGCCCTGGAAAAATATGGCTCGGGCCGGTTCACGCTGGCGCAACTGCTCGAGCCCGCGATCGTGCTCGCCCGCGACGGCTTCCTCGTCGGCGACGACATTGCCGACACGCTGCCGGGCTGGCACAAGCGGCTGGTGCGCTGGCCCACCTCGGCCCAGATCTTCTCGCGGCCTGATGGCACGCCGCTTGGCGAAGGCGACAAGCTGGTGCAGAGCGATCTCGCCGAAACGCTGTCGGCTGTCGCCGCACTGGGCCCGCGCGGTTTCTATGAGGGGCCGGTCGCGGAAAAACTTGCCAAGGCCGTGACTGACGCGGGCGGCATCATGACGTCGGCCGATTTGAAATCGTATCAGGCTGTGATCCGCGCGCCGGTGCGCGGCACCTATCGCGGCTATGACATCGTGTCGATGCCGCTGCCGTCGTCGGGCGGCGTGGTGCTGGTGGAGACGCTCAATATCCTCGAAGGTTTTCAGCTCGCCGATCTGAAGCAGGGATCGCCGGCCTCGCTGCATCTGTTGATCGAGGCCATGAAGCGCGCCTATGCGGACCGGGCGCGCTATCTCGGCGATCCCGCCTTCGTCAACGCGCCGATCGGGACGCTCACCGGCAAAGATTACGCCGCCAAGCTGCGGGCAACCATCTCCGCGGATCGCGCCACGCCGTCGAAACAGCTCGTTTCCACCGCGGCCTCACCGCATGAGGGCAGCAACACCACGCATTTTTCCGTCGTCGACGGCGGCGGCAACGCCGTCAGCAACACCTATACGCTGAACTTCAGCTACGGCGTCGGCCTCGTCGCCGACGGCACCGGCGTGCTGCTCAACAACGAGCTCGACGATTTCACCGCAGCGGTCGGCGCTTCCAATGCCTATGGCCTCGTCGGGTTCGAGCCCAATTTGCCCGGGCCGGGCAAGCGGCCGCTGTCCTCGATGTCGCCGACCATCGTCCTGAAGGACGGCAAGCCGGTGCTGGTGACGGGCTCGCCGGGCGGCAGCCGCATCATCTCGACAGTGCTCCAGGTGATCGTCAACGTCCTCGATTACAACATGGAGGTCGCCGCCGCCGTGGCCGCACCGCGACTGCATCACCAATGGCTGCCCGACGAGGTCCGGGTCGAGAGCGGCTTTCCCGACAATGTGCTGCTCGAGCTGAAGGCGATGGATCATCACATCGTCGCGCCGATGGGGCAGACATCGGCGAATTCGATCGCGGTGACCGCCAACGGGCCGCTCGGCGCGCCCGATCCACGCACCCGGGGCGCGGAAGCAGCGGGGCAGTAACTCTGTCCTTGCATGGCGCGAAGGCCGGCGGCCGGCTTACGCGCGCCGCCGCGCGTGCTACCATCGCGAGGCCAGAGAAACAGCCAAAGAAAACACCGTCGGGAAACGCGCATGACCACCGTTGATCCGAACCAGCGCATCGAACGCGCCGAGATCGAGGACACCAGCCTTCTTGCCTTCTATCGCGACATGAACGCGCCGGAGCGGCGGACATTCTGGGCGTGCGCCGCGGGCTGGGCGCTCGACGGCATGGACTTCATGATCTACCCGCTGGTGATCGGCACCATCATCGCGCTGTGGAAGGTCGATGCGGGATCGGCTGGCCTCGCCGGCACCGTGACGCTGCTGGCCTCCGCCATCGGCGGCTGGCTCGGCGGCTATCTCTCCGACCATATCGGCCGGGTCAGAACGCTCCAGATCACCATCATCTGGTTCTCGTTCTTCTCGCTGATCTGCGCGGTCGTGCAGAATTTCGAACAGCTCCTGATCGCACGCGCGGTGCTGGGCCTCGGCTTCGGCGGGGAGTGGGCGGCGGGCGCCGTGCTGATGGGTGAAGCGATCCGGCCGCAATATCGCGGGCGAGCGGTCGGCTCGGTGCAGTCAGGCTGGGCGGTCGGCTGGGGCCTCGCGGTGCTGTCGCAGGCGATCCTGTTCTCGGCCTTGCCGGCGGAGACGGCGTGGCGCTGGATGTTCGTGATCGGCGCGCTACCGGCGCTGCTGGTGTTCTACATCCGCCGCTCCGTGACCGAACCGGAGATCGCGGCCGAGGCCCGCGCCAAGCAGGCCGCGAGCGGCAATCGTCCGGCGCTCTGGGAAATTTTCTCGGGCCCGATCCTGAAGACCACGATCCTGGCGTCGCTGATGGCGACGGGCTGCCAGGGCGGCTATTACGCCGTCACCTTCTGGGTGCCGCAGTTCTTGACCAAGGAGCGGCACCTGTCGATCGTCGGCTCGACCGGCTATCTCTCGACCCTGATCATCGGCTCCTTCATCGGCTATCTCACCGGCGCCTGGCTCGCCGACCGGATCGGACGGCGCAATCTGTTCCTGACCTTCTCGATCGGCGCGATGGCGGTTGTGCTGCTTTACACGCAGCTGCCGCTCACCAACGAAATCCTGTGGGTGCTCGGCTTCCCGCTCGGCTTTTTCGCCTCGGGCTATTTCTCCGGCGTCGGCGCATTCCTGACCGAGCTTTATCCAACGCGGCTGCGCGGCTCGGGCCAGGGATTTTGCTACAATTTCGGCCGCGGCATTGGCGCGTTGTTTCCGTTCCTGGTCGGAGCGCTGTCGGCGAAGACGTCGCTTGCGAATGCGATCGCGATCTTCGCAGTGGTGGCTTACGCGCTGTTCTTCATCGCCGCCTTCGCGCTGCCGGAGACGCGCGGGCGCGTGCTGCACGCGGACTGATGCAGGCTAACTATCGCCCCACCTGATACGGCCCGCCCTTTTCGAGGGCGCGGCTGTAAGCCGGCCGTGCATGAATGCGCTCCAGGAACGCCATCGCCTTGGGGTGGCCGAGCTCGAGCCCGCCGCGCGCCTGGGCAGCTTCGAGCGGAAAGCTCATCTGGATGTCGGCGGCGGTGAACTCGTTGCCGGCGAACCACTCGGTCTTGCCGAGCTCGCCTTCCCAGTAATCCATGTGCTGCTTGAGCTGCGGATTGACCAGCGCAGTCAGCGCCTGGTTCGAGACCTTGCGCACCAGCGGGCGGAGCAACGCCGGCGCGCGCTTCGGCATCAGCGTGAACAGCAGCTTGAGCAGCAGCGGCTGCATCGCCGAGCCTTCCGCATAGTGCAGCCAGTAGGTGAAGCGCAGCCGCTCCGGCGTGTTCGGCGGCGGGACCAGCCGGCCGTTGCCATAGGTGGCGATGAGATATTCGATGATCGCGCCGGATTCGGCGATGGTGTTGCCGTTGTCCGTGATAACGGGCGACTTGCCGAGTGGATGGATGGCGCGGAGCTCCTTCGGCGCGCGCATGTCCGGCTGGCGCTGATAGCGCACGATCTCGTAAGGCACGCCCAACTCTTCGAGCAGCCACAGCACGCGCTGCGAGCGGGAATTGTTGAGGTGATGAACGGTCAGCATCGCGTGGTCCCCGGGGCTAGGCATAGTTCGATCGGCCGCGCGTTCGTGCCAGCCCGGGAACGCAATGTCGAGCCATCCGGTCGGGTATTTTAACCCGGGTATATTGACCTTAGCAATTTACCCGGGTATTAAAGCTGCCATCGCGACCAATATGGCAATGATTCCAATGCAGAAGACTTTCACCGCTTTCCAAGGGCATCGCCGTCTGGTCTCCGGGCCGGCAGGAGAGGTCGCGCTGGTCATCAAGAGGATGACGGAGCGGCCGGACGAGCCCATCATCATCTTCGAGGACGCCACGGGCAGATCGATCGACTTCGATCTGCGCGGCGGAGACCGCGAGGTGCTGGCGCGACTGGCGAAGCTGGTCCCGCCCCCGGTTGAGGAGACCCCATCGCCGAGCGAGCCGCGCGGTCGCGGCCGGCCGAAGCTCGGCGTGGTCGCGCGCGAGGTGACGCTGCTGCCGCGGCACTGGGAGTGGCTCAGCGCGCAAGCAGGCGGCGCCTCGGTCGCACTACGGAAACTTGTCGAAGAGGCGCGGCGTGCCAGCGGCGACAAAGACCGCGAGCGGCAGGCGCGCGATGCGGCCTATCACTTCATGTCGACCATGGCCGGCAATCTGCCGCAGTTCGAGGAAGCATCGCGCGCGCTGTTTGCGGATGATCGGCGGCGTTTCACCGGACTGATCGCGGATTGGCCCGCCGACATCCGCGACCACATTGTCAAGCTCGCCTACAGCGACCGCGCTTAGGTGCGCGCCTTCTCACAACCCCATCGACGGCCAGGCCACGCGCATTGCGCGTGGCGACGGTTTCGCAGGCCCTGAAAGGCCAATCCATGTCCGCAGCCAAGCCGCTCTGGAAAAGTTTTCTGCGCTTCCTCGCGCCGTTGATGCTGAGCAACGCGCTGCAATCACTGTTCGGCACCGTCAGCAACGTCTATCTCGGCCAGATGATCGGGATCGACGCGCTTGCATCGGTCTCGGTGTTCTTTCCGGTGATGTTCTTCCTTTTCGCCTTCGTCATGGGGCTGAGCACCGGCGCCACGGTGCTGATCGGCCAGGCCTATGGTGCGGGCGAGCAGGGCCGGATCAAGCTCATCGTCGGCACGACGCTCGCAATCGGCCTGCTGCTCTCGATTGCAATTGCACTGATCGGCGGCATCTTCAGCCGGCAATTGATGATGATGCTCGCAACGCCCGCAGACATTCTCGACCAGGCTAGCGCCTATGCCCGCATCATGCTGCTCACCATGCCGCTCGGCTTCGTCTTCCTGCTGATGACGGCGATGATCCGCGGCGTCGGTGACGCGCTGACGCCTTTGCTGGCGCTGGCCTTGTCGACCGCGATCGGCTTGATCCTGACGCCGATGCTGATCCGCGGGTCGTTCGGATTGCCGGCGGCCGGCATCACCAGCCCGGCCTGGGCGGCAGCGATCGCCAACGCGCTGACGCTGGTCGCGCTGGCGGCCTATCTGCTGCGGAGAAAACATGCCTTGGCACCGGACGCTGCACTGCTGCGCCATCTGCGGCTCAATCGTGTGGTGCTGGGACAGATCCTCGGCATTGGACTGCCGAGCGCGATCGGCATGGTGGTGATGGCGATCGCCGAGCTGGTGCTGCTCGGCCTCGTCAACGGCTTCGGCTCGAACGCCACCGCAGCCTATGGCGCGGTCAACCAGGTGATGGGCTACACGCAGTTCACGGCGATGTCGATTTCGATAGCAGTTTCCATCCTCGGCGCCCAAGCGGTCGGCCGCGGCGACAGAGCGGGGCTCGACGGCATCGTGCGCACCGGACTTGCGTTCAACATCGTCCTGACGGGCGGACTGGTGGCGCTGATCTATCTCGCGCCGCGCGCCGTGCTCGGCATCTTCATCACTGATGACACCGTGCTCGAGCTGGCGAAGAGCTTGCTCAACATCGCACTGTGGAGCTCGGTGCCGTTCGGCCTGGCGACGGTGTTTTCCGGCGCGATGCGCGCTGCCGGCGTGGCACTGACGCCAATGCTGCTCGCGGTCTTCGCCATTATGGCGATCGAGCTGCCATCCGCAGTGATCCTGAGCCGCACGATTGGCCTTCAGGGTGTGTGGGCCGCCTATCCGATCGTGTTCTGCGCCATGTTCCTTTTGCAGATGGGCTATTACCTTCTGGTGTGGCGCAAGCGGACGATCCGGCGCCTGACCTGACCAAATCATCAAGAGATTATGACCGTCATTAAACGGTAGACCCGCGGCGCGCGCTGCGCCACAATGCGAAAAAAAAAGCGACGTCAGGGAGCATGATTTTGACCCGCACAGCCCCGCAATTCCTGTTCGATTTCGGCAGTCCGAACGCCTATCTCAGCCATCTCGCGATCCCCGCCATCGAGCAGCGCATCGGCGTCAAATTCGAATATGTGCCGATCCTGCTCGGCGGCATCTTCAAATCGACCAACAACAAGTCCCCCGCCGAGACGCTTGCCGGCATCAAGAACAAGCGCGAATTCCACGCGGTCGAGACCGAGCGCTTCGTCAAGCGCTTCCAGGTGCAGCCCTATGTCATGAATCCGTTCTTCCCCGTCAACACGCTGAACCTGATGCGCGCAGCGATCGCGGCGCAGCTCGAGGGCGTGTTCGAAACATACGTCGAAGCCGCCTTCCACCACATGTGGCGCGAGCCGAAGAAGATGGACGATCCGGAAATCGCCGCGAAGGCGCTGGCGTCCTCCGGCCTCGACGCGCAAAAGCTGTTCGCTCGCGCCGGGGAACCGGAGGTGAAGGGCAGACTGATCAAGAACACCGAGGAGGCTGTCGCGCGGGGCGCGTTCGGCTCGCCGACCTTCTTCGTCGGCAACGAGATGTTCTTCGGCAAGGAGCAGTTGCGCGAGGTCGAGGAGATGGTGTCGGGGAAGTGATTTTCTCGAAGCAGGGAAACCGAACAATGTCCTCGACGTCATCCTGGCGAAAGCCAGGACCCATAACCACCGGATCGCGTTTGGCGATAGGCGGGGGCTCCGACTTGTCCGACAAGAGGCAGTCGGGGTAATGGGTCCTGGCTTTCGCCAAGACGACGAAAAAGAACCAACAACAAGGACAATCCCATGCGTATCCTCGTGGTCGGCGCTGGCGCCATCGGCGGCTATTTTGGTGGCAGGCTGTTGCAGGCCGGCCGCGACGTCACCTTCCTGGTCCGGCCGCGGCGCGCCAGCGAGCTCGCGAGCGCCGGCCTCGTCATCAAAAGCCCGAACGGCGACGTGACCTTGAAAAATCCGCCGACCATTCAGGCCGACGCGCTCAAGGACAAGTTCGACGTCGTGCTGCTGAGCTGCAAGGCCTTCGACCTCGACGACGCCATCAAATCGTTCGCGGCAGCAGTCGGGCCCAATACGGCGATCATCCCGATGCTCAACGGCATGAAGCATCTCGATATCCTCGACGACAAGTTCGGCAAGGAGCGCGTGCTCGGTGGCCTCTGCGCCATCGCCGCGACGCTCAACGAGAAGCGCGAGGTGGTGCAGCTCCAGCCGATGCAGTCGATCAATTACGGCGAGCGCGACGGCGAGCTGTCGGATCGCGTCAAGGCGATCGACGAGGCCTTCAAGAGCGGCATCGCTGGGGCCACCGCCAGCCAGAACATCGTGCAAGACATGTGGGAAAAGTGGGTGTTCCTTTCCTCGCTGGCCGCGTCCACCAGCCTGATGCGCACCTCCGTCGGCAATATTCTCGCCGCTCCCGGCGGCAGGGATTTCCTGCTCGGCATGCTGGACGAGACCAGCGCGATCGCCACCGCGTCGGGCTACACGCCGGGCGGGCCGTTCTTCGAGCGCGTGAAGGGCAACCTCACCACCGAGGGTTCACCGATGACGGCCTCGATGTTCCGCGACGTCAAGGCGGGCCTGCCGGTCGAGGCCGATCACGTCATCGGCGACCTCATCGCTCGCGCCGATGCCGCCAAGGTGCCGGTGCCGAAGCTGCGCATCGCCTACACGCATTTGAAAGCGTATGAGAAGCAGCGGGTGGGGTAGCCGCAGCTTCCGCTATTTGAAATACGCGAGATAGTGCGAGACGGCGGTGATTTCCTCATCGCTCATGTGATAGGCGACATCGGCCATCGCAGCGCCACCGCCGCCGACGCGCTGGCTGCTCTTGTAGTCGTGCAGCGCCTTGACCAGGTATTCCTCGCGCTGGCCCGCCAGCCGCGCGACGGCCTTGGTGCCGGCAAAGCTATCCGTATGACATGAGGCGCAGCGGCGGCCGGCGGCAACTTGGGCGCCCTTTTTCGACAGGTCCGGATCCTTGTCCTCCGCCGCTGTGGGCGGCGTCAGCGCGGCGAAATAGGCGCCGAGATTGCGGACGTCCTCGTTGGTGATTTCCTCGGCGATGGGTTGCATCTGGTCGTTCTTGCGCGAGCCGGCGCGGAAAAACACGAGCTGCCATTGCAGAAATTGATCGGGCTGGCCCGCGAGCGAAGGAATGTTCTCGGTCTGCGAGATGCCGTTCTCGCCGTGACAGCCGGCGCAGACGGCAGCCTTCTCCTTGATCGCGGCATTGTCGGCGGCGCTTGTGGGGAGAGAACCGAGCGCGAGGAGCGCGACCGCGCTGATTGCGTGCGAGATGAACTGCCGGCGCATGATTGGAATTCCGATCTATCGAACGCGTCATTCCGGGGCGAAGAAGCGCGAGCTATGATGCGCAATGACGCATCTGAGAATTCGATAACCCGCGTTCGTGGCCAAGGGTTCCGGACTTGCGCGCAAGCGGTGCGCGATCGGAAACGACAGCGTGCGAAATTGAAATGAGAAAGGCTGCGGCGCCCTCTCGGCACCGCAGCCTCGCGTCGTCTTACGCTACTTCTTGCTGTAGCTGATGCGGTAGATCGCGCCGGCCCAGTCGTCGGCGACCAGGATCGAGCCGTCCTTGGCGAGAATGATGTCGTCGGGACGGCCGAGATAGCCTTGGTCGCCCTCGATCCAGCCGGAGGCGAACACCTCCTGCTTGGCGTTCTTGCCATCGGGGCCGACGATCACGCGCATGATGCGGCCGCCCTGGTACTTGTGACGATTCCAGGAGCCGTGCTCGGCGATCAGGATGTTGTTCTTGTACTCGGCCGGGAATTGGTCGCCGGTATAGAACTTCATGCCCAGCGGAGCGACGTGAGCGCCGAGGTTCAGCACGGGCGGCGTGAACTCGGAGCATTTGTGGCCCATCGCGAACTTGGTATCCGGCAGATCACCCTGGTGACAGTAGGGATAACCGAAGTGCTCGCCGATCTTGCTGATCATGTTCAGCTTGTCTGAGGGCAGATCGTCGCTGATCCAGTCGCGGGCATTCTCGGTGAACCAGAACTTGCCGGTGCGCGGATCGACGTCGCCCCCGACCGAGTTGCGAACGCCGAGCGCATAGATTTCCGCATTGCCGGTCTTGGGATCGACGCGGCGGATCTGCGACACGCTGGTCGGGGGAATGCCGATGTTGAAGGGCGGTCCGAACGGAATGTAGAACCAGCCTTCCTTGTCGACCGCGATGTATTTCCAGCCATGCGCGGCATAGGACGGCATGTCGTCATAGACGACCTTGCCCTCGCCGGGATTGTCGAGCTTGTTTTCGATGTCGTCGTAGCGGATCAGCTTGTCGACCGCGATGACGTAGAGGGCACCGTCCTTGACGGCCAGACCCGTGGGCATGTTCAGGCCCTTGAGGATCGTCTTGACCTCTTTCTTTCCGTTGTTGTCCTTGATCGCATAGACGTTGCCGAGGCCGAACGAGCCGACGAACAGCGTGCCCTTGTCACCCCAGGCCATCTGCCGCGCGGCCAGCACGCCGGAGGCGTAGACCTCCATCTTGAAGCCCGGCGGCAGCTTGACCTTCTTGACGATATTGGCGAGCTCGGCGTCGGACGCGCCGGTGGGCGGACCCGACGGCGGCGCCAGGCCCTTCTGCGCCTCGGTCTCGTCGCCGAGGAACCAGTCGTCCGGCGGATGGGTCCAGAACTCCTTGGTGCCGGATTCGTATTTCTTCAGCGGCTTGTTCTTGTCCTGCTGCTGCGCGTGACCGACGCTTGTCCCCGCGAGAAGGGCAACCGCTGCAAGCGCCAGGACGGATTGAAAGACGGATCGATGGAATTTCATCGCGTCACTCCCCTAAGGCAGCCATCAGGGCTGCACATTTATTTTATTTTGCTATCGAGAGGCGAAGTTCGGACTCTGTCGAGAGGACAGACGCAGAAGGTTAGCACATCTGCGAGCGGTGAGAAGCGCGCCGCGTGCGCTGCGATAGCGCTCAGTAAAAATTGAGACGGAAAGGCAATAATCGCGAATGCCGCTACGACAACGCTCTCGCTGCAGCGCGGAATCGAGATCATGCGCGGCTAATTTGCAGGCAGCAGGAGGTCTGGAACAAACGCGAAAACAACCCCATGCAAAGTAGAACGGCTCCGGCCATCTTGCTGCCGGTGACTCCGGGTAGACATCTGACGGATCGAGCGAATTAGCAAAGGTGGCGGCTACGGGCGACGGGGTAAGGACCATCGTCGAAAATCGTCTCATGATAGCCTTTCGACCCGACATCGCGCGCCAGCGTGCTGCGAAAATCGCGGTCATCGCGAAGGCATTCCAGGACATGCGCAAAGTCGAATTCGGGCCGCCAGCCGAGTTCGTGCCGCACGCGCTCGTTGACATAGACGCGGTCAATCGCGGGGAACAGCCGCCAGCCTCGCGCCGCATAGAGCTCCGCACAATCCGGATAGAGCTCGCGCACCACACCGGCCGCATCGCGCGCCAGCGCGGCGAGGTGGCGCTGCTCGAACGGGCTCGTGGCCGACAGGATGTAGCGGGCAAACCGGATGTCCGGCGCGCGCTCGGCGGCGAGCAGATGGGCGCTCACCGCGTCCGCGATATCCAGCCGGCGATAGAGCAGCTCGTTGGCCTGCGCATTCTCCGGCGCGTAAGCCGACCGCATCGCCGGATCGTCATCGTCTTCCGGGAAGAAGCGCGAGGTCCTCAAGACCACGACAGGCAGGCCGCGCTCGCGACAGAACAGCTCGCAGAGAGTCTCAGCCATCAGCTTGGTCGTGCCGTAGATGTTCTTCGGAATCGGCGGCAGGTCCTCGGTGACCCACACCGCGGCTTGGCCCGCCTCGGGGCGAAGCTGCGAGCCAAACGCGCTGGTGGTACTGGTAAAGACAAAACTGCGCACGCCGGCGGCCACGGCCGCTTCAAGCAGGTTGAGCGTGCCGGTGACGTTGGTGTCGACAAAGACTTGCTTGCTGTGGGTCGCCACATGCGGCTTGTGCAGGGTCGCAGTGTGGATCACCGCGGTGACGCCGTCCATCTGGGCCCGGACGAAGTCGGAATCGACGATCGAGCCCACGGCATCGGTGAAGGGCGATGGCTTCAGGTCAATCCCACGCACAGACGAATCGCGCCCGCGGAGCGTGCGGAGAAGACCCTCGCCGAGATGGCCCGCGCTGCCTGTGACCAGAATTGTCATTCGAGACTCAAACGGCCGCCAGAGGCGTGGAAAACCACGTGCCCGTCCGGCTCACTGGATGCTTTGGGAGAAAATTGGAGCGGGCGAAGGGGCTCGAACCCTCGACCCCGACCTTGGCAAGGTCGTGCTCTACCACTGAGCTACACCCGCATCCTGTGTCGGTCGCATGACTGCGCCGGCAACGGCTGTCGTATGCCAAAAGCGGGAGGGGAATGCAACAGCTACCGGCGGCATAGATGCGCAATCGGAGGCCGATATGGACCCGAACGCGGCCAAATGCCCCAAAAAAGGCTCCGGAACCGGCGAATCGGCCCACACGGATTGAAATTCGGCCGTCCCGGCCCAATTTAGGGCCAACAGCGAAGCATATGAATTGGCGACGTGCTAAAGACCCGCCAATTCCAGACATCAGACGAGGGGATCCCGTGACGATCATCGACCAGGGTAACGGAGCAGCGGGCCCGGCTGCCGCCGATCTGATCAAGGACACGACTACCCAGACCTTCGTGAAGGACGTCATCGAGGAATCGAAGCGCCAGCCGGTGCTGATCGACTTCTGGGCGGAGTGGTGTGGCCCCTGCAAGCAGCTCACGCCCTTGCTGGAAAAAGCGGTCAAGGCCGCCAAGGGCAAGGTCAAGCTGGTCAAGATGAACATCGACCAGCACCCGGCGATCCCGGGCCAGATGGGCATCCAGTCGATTCCGGCGGTGATCGCCTTCGTCAACGGCCAGCCGGCCGACGGCTTCATGGGTGCGGTCCCGGAGAGCCAGCTCAACGCCTTCATCGAGAAGCTGACCAAGGGCGTGACCGCGCCGGGTGAGCCGAATATCGCGGAGATCCTCCAGGAAGCCGAGGCCGTGCTCGCAGAGGGCGATGCCGCCGCGGCCGCCCAGATCTACGCGGAGGTGTTGCAGCTCGAATCGACCAACATTGCGGCCCTCGCCGGGCTCGCGAAATGCTACGCCGTCTCCGGCGCGATGGAGCAGGCCAAGCAGACGCTCGCCATGGTCCCGGAATCCAAGCGCAACGACCCGGCTGTGAAAGCCGTGCAGACCGCGATCGATCTGGCCGAGCAGGCGGAACAGCTCGGGCCCGTCGCCGAGCTGGAACAGAAAGTCGCCGCAAACCCGCTCGATCATCAGGCCCGATTCGACCTCGCGATCGCGCTCAACGCGCAAGGCAACCGGGCAGCGGCCACCGAGCAGCTGCTCGCGATCGTCAAGCGCGACCGCAAATGGAACGACGACGGCGCCCGCAAGCAGCTGGTACAGTTCTTCGAGGCCTGGGGCGGCACGGACGATGCAACCGTCGAGGGACGCAAGCGCTTGTCGATCATCCTGTTTTCCTGACGCGCGCTGGCAAGGCCAGGGGACCCGGCAGATGCCGATCAACATCGAATATCGCGGGCCCGCCGACCTTCCGGAGATCCTTCCGGTGTTTCCGCTGCCGGGCGCGCTGCTGCTGCCGCGCGGGCAGATGCCGCTCAACATCTTCGAGCCGCGCTACCTCGCGATGATCGACGATGCCTTTCGCGACGGCCATCGCTTGATCGGCATGATCCAGCCCGACATCGCGCATTCGCCCAAGAATTCCGACAAGCCGGCGCTGTTCCGTGTCGGCTGTGTCGGCCGCATCACCCAGCTCGCGGAATCCGGCGACGGCCGCTACATCCTCGAGCTCACCGGTGTCTCGCGCTTCAAGGTCGTCGAGGAGCTTGAGGTTCTCACCGCCTACCGGCAGTGCAAGGTGGATTTCTTTGCCTTCGTCGACGACTTCACGCCGCGCATGGGCGAGGAGGAGGTCGATCGCGAAGCACTGCTGACGGTGCTGGCGGACTTTCTGAAGGCCAACAACCTCAAGGTTGACTGGGAGGGCGTCGAGACCGCTCCCAACGAAGCACTCGTCAACGCGCTGGCGATGATGTCGCCCTATGGCGTGGCCGAGAAGCAGGCGATGCTGGAAGCGCCCGACCTGAAGACCCGCGCCGAAATTTTGATCGCGGTGACCGAGATGGACCTCGCGAAGAAGCGCACCAGCGGCGATCCGCCGCTGCAGTGAGGGTAGGAATGCTCATGCAGCGTGGTAGGCCGCTTCGGCACCTCGCCGCAGCATGCTGGTGATGCTGGATGCAGGCATCGGCCGGCTGAAATAGTAGCCTTGTGTTTCGACGCAGCCTTCCTCACGGAGGATGTCCAGCTGCTCTTTCGTTTCGACGCCTTCGGCGGTCGTTATCTTGCCGAGGCTGACAGCAAAACGAACCACTGCCCGCGCAAGATGGTGCGCCTCTGCGCTCGGGCTGGATAGTTCGCTGACGAAACTGCGGTCGATCTTGATTTTGTCGAACGGGAATCTCTGCAGAAAGCTCAGAGACGAATAGCCGGTGCCGAAATCGTCCAGGGCAACTCGCACGCCAAGCTCGCGCAATTGTCCGAGCACCGCGAAAGCAGCCTCGCTATCGTGCATGATCACCGTCTCGGTGACCTCGAGCTCGAGCCTGTGTGGCGCCACTCCCGAACTCGCCAGCGCGCCGACAATGACAGCAACGAGTTCCTTGCTCCTGAATTGAGCGGGAGATAGGTTGATAGCGATCCTGACATGCGCAGGCCAATTGGCGGCTTCCGCACAGGCGGTCCGCAAGACCCATTCTCCCAGCGGCACGATAAGGCCTGTCTCCTCCGCAAGCGGGATGAATTCGCTCGGCGTGACCAGTCCTCGCTGTGGGTGATGCCAGCGGAGCAGGGCCTCGAAGCCGCGGGTCTCGCCGGTAGCGGCGCTGACGAACGGCTGATAGTGGAGCTCGAACTGACGATCGGCAAGGGCATCCCGCATATCGTGCTCCAGGTTGCGTCGCGCGTGCATGAGCTCGTCGAGTTCCGGCTCGAAGAAGCGGTATGCGCCACGTCCGCCACTTTTGGCGGAGTAGAGGGCGAGATCCGCGCTCTTCATGATCACGGCGGAATCGCTGCCATCGCGCGGCGCGATGGCGATTCCGATGCTGGTGCCGACCGTGACCCGGTGATCGCCGAGATCGAAGGGCTCGCAAAGCGCCCTTCCGATGCTCTCGGCCAGGCCGGCAGCCTCCACGGCTGGATTGGTGACGTAATCGATCACTGCGAACTCGTCGCCGCCCAGTCGAGCGATCAACGCGGTTTCGGTGGTGCATTCGCGCAGGCGCGCGGCGACGGCGCGGAGCAGGGAATCCCCCGCCGGATGTCCAAGCGTGTCGTTGACTTCCTTGAAGCGGTCGAGGTCGAGCATGAGCACGGCCAAGTCGACGCCACCGTTGCGAGTAACTGCGATGGCATGCTCCATCCGCTCCCTGAGCAGCACGCGGTTGGGCAGATCGGTCAACGCGTCATGTTGCGCCATATGAGTGATTTTGGCCTCAGACCGGCGCTGCTCGGTCACATCGAGATGTGTGGCAACCCATCCGCCACCGGCCATTGGCTGCCGCGTCACGCAGATCAACCGGCCGTCGGCAAACTCGTCGATCCTGCTTGAGACCGCATCGAACGGCAGCGCGGCCAGCTTCGAGATGAATTGCTCGGCAGCCCCCTCGCTGAGATCGCCCTTGAGGATTCCGTTCACGATGCGATGCCTGATGATGTCGGTGTGCGACGTCCCCGTCCGCAGCAGTTCCGGCGGCAGTCGATAGAGTCGGGCGTAGCGCTCGTTGCAGACGACAAGCCGCTTCTCGGCATCAAACATGCAAAGGCCCTCAACCATGTGGTTGATCGCGGTGTCCAGCCTGAGCGTCTGATCCTGCAACTCTCTCTGCGAGCCTTCGAGCTGCTGCCGGGCGATCGAAAGCTGGCTGATGATCTCCTCGAATTTGCTGGTTCTACTTGCCAGGCGGCGGTCGGCGAGTACGCCGATCAGGCTCATCCCAAGTACAGATAGTGCCACGCCGGCGATGGCGAGAGCGAGGAAAGTCGGCGAAAGCGACAGACTGTCGGTTGAACGCGTCGGATCTGGAACGATCTGCACGGCACCCATCGCCGTGAAGTGATGCGAGACGATAGCAAGGGTCAGCAGGACTGCCGCCAACAGTGCGCCCCAGGAGTTCTTGTACCTGACTGCAACAACGAGGGCGGCACAGCCGAGGCACATGCCCAGAATGACCGAGGCAAACACCAGATCCAGCGACCAGGTGACGCGGCCCGGCACTTCAAGTGCCCACATTCCGAGATAGTGCATGCTCGCGATGCCGCCGCCAATGACGACACCGCCTGCCGCGGCGCGCCACCGGCCGGAATAGCCGGCCGCAATGCCGAAGCCGCCCGACGTCAACAGCATTGCCGTAGCAAGCGAAAGCGCCGTCAGTACGATGCCGTAGCCGGTCGTAACGCCGGGTTCGTAGGCGAGCATCGCGACGAAATGCGTTGCCCAGATCCCATATCCGATGGCAGCGCCGGCAATCCCGATCCAGATCAACCGCGTTCTTGCGGGCGCCACGATCGCACGATGAAAGATACTGACCGCGACGCTACTCGCGAGCAAGCAGACCAGACCGGCGAGCAGGACAAGCCGCCAATCGTGCTCGACAGCAAGGCAACCGAAAACCCGAAACATCCCAGCCGCTCCATCGTGGATATTGCCGATAGTGTCCGTGCTAATCCGCCTTCGCGTTAATTTTGTGCAACGCCTGATTGCATGCTTATTGGTTGCTTAACGTGGTCAGTGCAATTTGAAATCTGGCGGCGCGCCCGCGCAGGACAATGCGCGCCACCGCTCGTAGAGCCAACCGAGAGCACTCTGGAACCGGCAGCGAGGCCTGGAGCGGAGGAAGGCGACACCGATTGGCGGGGAGGAGACGCGCCGAACCGAAGCTTCGGTTCTGACACAATCAGAACCAATAGTGCTCTAGAGGTGATGACGGATGCGCTTACGTCCAGTGATCATCGCGCTGATCAGATTCTCGCGCTGGAGGCGTCCCATCATCAGCACGCCCAAGACGTGCAGCACGACCAGGACGATGACCGCATCCGATGAATAGTGGTGGGTGTCCTCGACCCACCAGACCCCGAAAAAGGTCACCGTCACCGACATCGCGCCCGTGATCGTCGAGACCGCCAGCGAGACCAGCAGCGCCACCAGCATCAACGTGCCGGCTGGATTGAGACCGATATAGCGGCCGGTGATGCCGCGGCGCAGATTCCAGAGATAACCCGGCGCGGCCCGAAGTCTGACGCCGACCATGCGAAAGCGCGAATAGCGGCTTCCCCAAAAACCCCAGACCAGACGGAACGCAAGAAGGCCGAGTACGGCATAACCGACGATGCGGTGAAGTCCGTCATAGACGGTCGGCGTGAACCACGCGGCCAGAACGCAAGCCGCGAGCGCCCAGTGCCAGAGCCGCAGCGGGAGGTCCCAGACCGCGACTGTCCGCGCGGCGGTTCGATCCGCGGGGGTCCGGTCGGACCCCCCGCGTGCGTGCGGCACCGTTTCTTCGATCAAGCGAGGACCACCCTCAGGCGTAGCATTGCGCAGACACTTCGCGCGGTCTACTTCGCAATCGTGTGCTTCAGGCTGAGATCTTCTGGGCTGTAGAACAGCTCGTAAAGCTTGCCTTCCTTGACGCCGTAGACCTCGTAGCACGAGCCTTCGATCTTGGAGCGCCGCACCTCGTAGCCGAGCGCCTTGGCCTTGGCTTCGGCGTCGCTCGCCGGCTTCCACGACGCCTTGTCGAGTTTGGTGCAGTCCTTGAAACCATCGGCCAAGGCTGCCGATCCCATGCCAATCCCGATCGTCAATGCAACGGCAACAACACGAATAACCTTCACGAACGTCTCCTCTTCTGTCGTGGGCGCTGCGCCGGCAGGCGAAGCGGGACCGAAGGAAGCAAAGCACATGATGAAGTCAATGCGGTTCGCGGCCAGTTCGCTTTAGAGTTATTCTAACGATCCGAAAAAGTTCAGCGCTCTCCGTATGCAGCGCGCATTTGAGACGACACTGCGGCCTTACGTCTCACGGTTTGACAGCAGGCTGATCCCGACGCGCAAGCTCAGTAGCCAGCAACCGCCATGACGACGACGGCGGTGAGCGCCATCCATCCAAAATGCCGGCCGCTTGTGGCCCATGCGTTGGCGAGAGCGGAGAAGCCGAACACACCGGCCATGGTGACGACGATCCAGTGACGCGCTGGCTCCGATTGCATCCAGGGCGCCGCGATCAGGAGCACACCGCCGCCGATCCAGGCGACGGTCGAGGCCTGCCAGACCAGGCGGATCAGGGTGCGGAGCCGCTCCGGCTCGATGCGGGCGCGGGCAAAGACCTTGGTCTCGCCGAGAATGCCATGAATGAGGGCCACGGCAATGGTCAAGACCCCGGCGCACTGGAGCAAGAGATCACGCATCGTCAAAGCTCCCTGCAAATATGGTCCATACAGTTATGTATGGTGGGATAGGCGCTGGCCTGCCGGCTGTCAATACACTAGTGTATGTTTGCATCCGGAACCCGACATGGCCGAACAGCTGACCGCCGACGACTGGATCAAACAGGGACTGAAGGCGCTCGCGCGAGACGGCTTCACCGCGCTGAAGGCCGATCCGCTGGCAAAAGCCATGGGGGTCTCGCGCGGCAGCTTCTATTGGCATTTCGCCGATCTCGGCGCATTCCATGCTGCTCTCTTGAAGCGCTGGCGCGAGATCGCGGCCGAGCAGATCATCGCCGATGTCGAGGCGGACAGCGACGAGCCGCTGAAAGCGCTGCTGCGCAGGACTTTTGGCGCGCGGCTCGACCTCGAGCGCGCGGTGCGGAACTGGGCGGCCTTCGATGCGGCGGCACAAACGGCGGTGCGTGCCATCGACCGGCGCAGGCTCGACTATATCGAGGAGCTGCTGAGGAAGCGCGGGTTCGAGGCGGCGACAGCGCGAGCCCGCGCGCAAATCCTGTACTGGACGTTTCTCGGCTTCGCCCTGTCGGGCCCGCCAGCGCCGGCCGCGCGGCTTGAGGGCCTGCTCGACGAGATTCTGCGGATGGTTTCAGCTTGAGCGACGCGATGGGCTGCCACGATTTTTTATGCTAGAGGCAACCGACCGTCGGAGACCCCCATGAACGCGCCCACCGAACGCCCCGAAGCCAGCGTCGATCCCAAATTGCTGGAGATTTTGGTCTGCCCGCTGACCAAGGGCCCGCTGGAGTTCGATTCTGCAAAGCAGGAGCTGATCTCGCGCAGCGCCAAGCTCGCCTATCCGATCCGCGACGGCATCCCGATCATGCTGCCGGAAGAGGCCCGCAAGATCGATTGAGGGGACTTGTGGCCCGATGAGAGACTTGTAGCCCGGATGGAGCGCAGCGAAATCCGGGGTTCCTCGTATGACGCAGCGGCCCCGGAATACGCTGCGCTCCATCC
>NZ_JBVVPP010000062.1:0-41582 GCF_055811315.1 Bradyrhizobium sp. MI1.4
CCTTAAAGCTAGACTTAAGGTCACACGCTTCGCGAATTACCAACCCTCACGCAAGACGGCCCCCATCGGAGGCGTACGGAAGAAGGCCCGCTGCAATGATTGCGGCAGACGTTCAAGCTCAGGCGATAGCCGCACGAGTGGTGCTGATTGTCGGCACCGATCGGTTCGATCGGCTCTTCGGGGCCCGTCCACAAAAAAGCAGCGATCCCGACGCGAGATCGAGGGCAGATCAGACGAGCAGCAAAATTTAAATCAGGCTGCCCTGGCGCATCAGAGGTCACCGCTTTTTGCGGCAACCGCGTGTACGGATAGTAGACCGCGGGGCACGACAACAGCGATGGAATTAGGATTCAACCTGTGTTGCGCTGGAAGCTATGAGCGAATATCGAGGAATAGAGGACTGCCGGACGATTGCGTGAACCCATAGTCGGGACCCAAACTCGGGCCGCGGTCCATTTCACGAATAATCGTGATTAGACCTTTGAAGACGACTTCGCATCTTGCGGTATCAGGAAATTTGTAGACGGCCGATAGGTCGACGACCGCCTCCTTTGCTTCGCTCGGTTTTATCCAAATCGTGTTCTTTAGTTCCTCTTCGCCTTTCTCTTTCGCGATCGAACTGCCGCGCTCCTCTGAACCTGCACGTAGGGGTCCTTGAAAAGGTAAGACTTCCTCTCGATCATCCACGAAACACCGTATGGTGAACATCCTGGAGCCAATGCTTTCTGATAATGGAGTGTTCCGAGGCAAAATTCTGACGATGTCATTCCCGACATTCGTCAGCACGAAACGAACCTTAATGGACCGCGAGGTTATCGGTCCAACTGCTTCGAGGCGATGCTGTAAATGCGCTTCCTCGGACATCCCGTCTGTCACTGCAATAAAGCAACCTACTACCAACATCGCTGCGGTAGCGATGCGTCTCCGGCCGACCAAAACCAACGGCTGAACCCGTTTATCTCGCGGCAATTTTCGCTGGAGCGATGTGATCCATCGCTCGTTACGTCTACAAGACCTACATCGGCAAGTTCGGGCTGTTCTCGGCAAAATATTCATGACTATCGGCATTCTCGACGGCCGCCTCTGGACGACTTGATGCAAGAGCTCGAGCTTGCTCCTGTCCGTACACGACGTCGTCGGTACCTGCCACTATATCAAAGTGGCTCATCTCGTGCACCAACGTCCCTGCCCGGGAGTCTGTTCCGTCTAGAGCTGCGTTCCAGAAAGCCTGGCAAACATAGATCTTATACGGCTGCGTTGGAAAGACATACGCAAACACACTACCCCTGCATTGCGAACCATTGCACGCCATTTCGACAGGCTTGGTACTGAGCGCCTCTTCAATTTTTTGAAAGTTGGTCACGATTTTCGTATACCGCTCCCCGGAGTGCGCACCGAACCAGGTTCTATAGCGTGCCGCCATGCTGCGTCGATCAGCCGCTGTTTCGTTTAAGAGTTTTGCCGCGCCGGAAGCTAGGTCCTTCGCCGCGGGGACGGCTTCCTGGATTTGAGATACTTGATTGGCCGAGCAATTATCGAAGGTGAGGCCCGACCCTGCACGCGCCACAGCTGCGACTTTAGGGACCGGCTGCCGCGCTTCAACAACCGAAATAGTCAACGAGTTTGACTGAACTGCTACCTTGCGCAGCGGAGCGGATTGCGGTGATGCTGATACACGAGGAGTCATTGGGATCGGGTTGTTCGGGAGCGAGGGGCGGTAGGTAATGCTGTAATCATTCTGCTGATAAATGGCATAGTACTCCGCAAGGTTTACCGTCTCCGTGCGAGATTCGCCCGGAGCTAACGTGATGAAGTCGTCTTCCTGCGGTTCTCCGCGCTTGATCAAAGGTCCAATGTATCCGACAAATCCACTCACCTGGCCGGCCCTGCCCGCTGCTACAGCAAAGATGTCATCACTCACTCCCAAAAAAGGAGTGCGCCACGCGAGCACTCTTACAGGTGAAGCGGATGGATTTGTGAGCACAAAGTCGACTGTAATCGACTCACTTGCTTTGAATGCGGAGGTTTTCCCTTTTGGAATCTGTAATGTAACTTCCAATTGCTGCCCTCCAATCGCTTCAAGTTGCGCGAAGCTATGTCGCGGCAGGAGAACGATAAAAGCAGCGATGAATAGTCGTTGGATGATCGACATGGACCTAGTCCTTCTGAGACTTTCTGCTTGATCGCAATCCGCGAAGATGCCTAGAGCACGTGTATCGGTGAGCGGGCAGCCGAGGCGACGTCCCACCGCCTTTCCACTGCGCCGGCAAAGGCCTTAGGCTGCAAATATAGCAAAACGCACCCTCCCGCGTGGTCGGAGGTTCTACCGCTTCAACCGCGCCAGAAACGGGGAGACAACTGGATACTGGCCAAGTCACTGCGGCAACGAGCTGGCAAGAATCCCCGGTTGCTAGTGCATTTGGCCATTGAGCCGTTGGACCACTAATCTCCCTGTGCTGGTTCAGCTACAACGATCGGCCCACCCGCAGCTGGTGATGAGAAGATCGCTGCTTTCCTCCGCGAACGGCCGCCTCAATTAGGAACGCTCTCGAACGGGACGTCTATTCGATCGTAGTCGACCGTAAAATATCCGTTCGACGCACGATTTACAGCGTGAGGAAAAATAGCCTGCACATCCTGGGCCAAGGAGCCTCTCCATCGCGTCGAATAGCCGCGATAAGAAAATTCATAGATTCCAATGCCGCTCGGAGAATGTCCGACGAGCTTGATGTTCTCTTTAAGCCGTTGGTCCGAGAACACTCCGATCGTTGCGATCAGCACGGCACCGGCAGCTAACGTATCAGCTGGGTCTCCTTTCTTTTTGGCGCTTTGAGCCGTCAATTCAGCTAGGGA
This sequence comes from Bradyrhizobium sp. MI1.4, assembly GCF_055811315.1. Taxonomy (NCBI): domain Bacteria; kingdom Pseudomonadati; phylum Pseudomonadota; class Alphaproteobacteria; order Hyphomicrobiales; family Nitrobacteraceae; genus Bradyrhizobium; species Bradyrhizobium sp. MI1.4. Next base: position 2,854 of record NZ_JBVVPP010000062.1, read on the forward strand.
TTCGGGCGTAACATTCACTCCCTCTTTCGCCAGCTGAGCAATCGTTGCTGCTTGTACTGCTGCACCAACTCTCTGTTGAACCCCCGGATCGTTGAGCTTCTGAACAACTAACCGGATATCCAGTCCAATTGCTTTTGGTTCGCTGGAGGTTGGCGACTGTTGAGCAAGCATTGAGGATACGCCCGCCGATAAGAGACCAACGGTCAGCGCAGCTGTCCTAATGAAGGTATTCATTCCGAAAGCCTCCCCTTTAAATGCCGATTTAAGTAACGATTAATAGCGTAGCACTATTCTGACCAAGTGCAAGTTATCTAACAAACATCATCTGGTTGCATTGCGAAGAAACAACTAGGCCGTGCTTCTTGGAACAGTTGATTCTCGACGCGGCCGAAAATGCAAGCGCACTCGGCGTCCTTCACGGGCTAGTCTGCCACTGAAAACTTTTACATCTCGTCTGCTTCCGCCTGCATCGGTTTGATTACAACGAGCTCAGTGCTATAAAGCGCATCGTAGAGTTTATTTAATTTATCTAGGCGTGTCGGAATGAAGTGCGCCCGGTCCCATTTGCTCCTGACGCGACGACAAGCGAGCACCGCCTTGGGTGCTCTCATATTAGAAGGCTTTGTCGCGCGCTCCGTGGCGCAGACTCTCCAGCCATATCGCTTAGAGGAGAAGAAGCGCGCCAATGCTCGTGGACGGTATGAGAATCCATCATCGAAGAGCAAAAAGAAGGACGCCGGGATCGATGCGGTCGTCAGTAAGGTTGACAGCACCCGGCTGGTCGAAACGCTGTCGACCCTCACGTCATTCACCACGCGCTGGTCTCGTTCGCCCGAGCTGGTCCAAGCCCGCGATTGGCTCAAACAACGATTTATTGAGCTTGGGGTCGATAGTAGCCGCGTGCAGTTAGTTGAGCTGCAGTTGCCGGACGGGACGGTGGCCCACAATGTGATTTGTAGGCCCGCTCGGCTCGACCAGGGGTTCGTTTTAATTGGTGCTCACTACGACACTATCTCGGAGAATCCGGGTGTTGCGGCCCCAGGCGCGGACGATGACGCAAGCGGAATTGCTGTATTGCTCGAGGCCGCTCGTATCTTTGCGCAAGTCGAGCTAAAACGGGGTGTCATGTTCGCGGCATTCGCGGGCGAAGAGCAAGGTCTCTTTGGTAGTCAGGCGGTTGCTAGTCTCGCCGCGAAAGAGAAATGGGCAGTGGATGTCATGGTTAATCTTGACATGGTCGGTCACGTTGATCGGGAAAGGCCAACCAGTATCATCGTGGAATATGATATGGGCAATTCTAATCCACGAAACGATGCTGCTTCCAAGGCTTTCGGATTGCAAATGGCACAACTCGCCACGGACTATACCAGCCTGACGGTTGAGCATACCGATATCTGGAGCAGCGATTACATGCCGTTTGAGAGTAAAGGATTTCCCTGCATTGGTCTTTTTGATGGTGCAGCCGATGCAGCATTTTATCACACGGCGCAGGACAAGATTAACCAAGTGGATCCGGCGCGTCTAATCGAGATCACCCGTCTCGTCTGTGCCTTCATTGCGAACACAGCAGAACTAAAATCTCCCTGAGGCAAGGAGACAAATGTCGATCAGGGAAGCGGAGAACATCCGAAGCTAGTGATATTAGATACCCGCGGCTGCATCGCTATTAGTTGCGATCGAAGTGCTGCAAGCTCGCGCCGGAGTCGAGACGATAGGCAAATGGATTGCAAATGTCACAAACCAAGTGGTTATTCGCTGTAGTGCTCTCGTTCGCAATGATCGATCATGGGTTTCCAGATGCTCTGCCTGGAGGCAACCCCGACATCATCATAGTCGATCCGAATAATCCGAGCATTTCTGAATATCCTCTTCGATTACAGTTATCGAAGACATTATCTTTAGGGCTGCCGAACACAGCAGGTACGGGATTTATATGGACCGCTGAAGTAGACAATCAACGTATCGCAACGCTTTCTAAGACGAGGCCCATTTCTGTTAACAAGGGGAACGAACCCGTCGTCGGATATCGCACACTCGACGTTTTCATCATTGTTCCGAGCGCCCTCGGGTCGACTGGGATCGGATTCAAGTTAGAGCGTCCGGACGGTAGGCAGATGTCCAGCTTCAATATTACAGTAATCGTAGATCCATAAAGGAGGGAACGATGCAACGACGAACGTTAATTGTCATGAGCGCATTGCTCAGCATCCAGACCACCTCGCTGTCAGCTCAATCGCTCCCTGCGAGGACGCCGGCCCCCGCCTTCGCGCCTCAAGAACCGTCGTACACCACTGGGGCATACCCACCTAACTATTCCCCAGCAGCGCTAAACGCGACGGTCATTCCCGCGGATTTTGCGGTGACGGCGAGAGTACAAGCGGCAGTCGCCGAAAAACTCCAAACGAATCCCGCGGCATCAGGCGTGGGCGCAAGTGTGACCTATCGAGAAGGTTGCAATCCGAAGGCTTCATCTTTCGACTATCGAGACACTGGTGCGATCCAGCCGCCAAAAGATCAAAATCCATGTGGCTCGTGTTTCATATTCGCTGCAGTAGCAGCATACGAAGCCAGCTGGTATCTGCAGAATAGAGAGCGCATCAGGATTTCGGAACAACATCTCTTAGATTGTGCCAAGGCTGGAGACTGCTCAGGGGGATTTCACACCGGAGTCTTCGACTTCGCTAAACAAGTAGGCTTTGTAAAGGAAGCCGATTACCGATCGTATAGTGCTAAGGCGGGAAGCTGTGATGTTCCTACTGGTTCATACAGCGCTGCCAGTTGGAGTACAGTATACGGCAAGTACGGTACTCCGAGGGGATCGGCCATAAAGGAGGCCCTTTGTGTTCACGGACCGATAGTTGCTGCGATGTTTTCGACCGATGCATTTGTCCGATATAAAAGCGGTGTCTTCAACGAATTCCCAGAATTAAGCGGGGACAGCGATGTCAATCACGATGTGCTGATAATCGGCTGGGATGACAGCAAGCAAGCGTGGCTGATTCAAAACAGTTGGGGGACAGACTGGTGGGGAGATAAAGGGTTTGGCTGGATACGTTATCAAACAAACAACATTGGATTCGGAGCTGCGTGGATCGATGCCATAAAATTGAAGAGTCCTCATTCAACCCCTAAAGAAATTGATGATGTCTCAAGCGAGGCTAAAGCCCTGAATAACAGAGCAATTGACCAGATTGCTGCTGAATTTTCGGGCGGTCCAAACTCAGTTATTAACAATCCCGGCCAGATACGCGGGGGTCCGAACTCTGTGATCAATAACCCGAGCCAGATCCTGGGAGGCCCAAACTCCGCAATAAGAAAAATACTGAAAGTTCCTTTTTGAAGATACTGATTTGTGGTTGCTGATCCATTTGGTCATCCAGACAGCGTTGAGACCGAGTAGAGTCTCGGCTGGGACCTTGCGTCGCACGATGGACTTGGCTTGCGTTACGAATGCGATGTCGACAACCGAAGGAGAGGCCGGAGGTCGGAATCTTGCAAAACGCCCGGATTTCATTTCCGCCTTTTGCGAGTTGGCGCTTGACGACGTCGACGGACCCGATGCGCCTAGCGCACCTCGCACGGCCGACTATGGAGCGCGCCGCTACTGCCGGTCAGGAGGCGCAAGAAGCGGGCCATTGGGCAATGGGATCAAACCACAAATAAAATTTGTAACGAATCCGCACCATCTATGCTGGGGGAGAGCGCCGCCGACGCACGCTAGCTGGCGCGCTCTCACCCCGAGCACAAGCCGCGTATGTCCCCCACGGCCCCGTCCTAATCAACACCTAGTTCCGTTCATATTCCTCGGTCGCAATGGTGAACTCGCTGCGACTTCCGACTGGAACCCGCTATAACGAAGCTGGCGGGCTTTCTTCCTTTCGAAACCAGTCCGTTTAATTCATCAAAACATTCCGCGGATGAAGAAAAACGACAATTGCAAAGAATGGACCGATGCAGAGGTGCAACTCTTGCTCGCGCTGTCGCGCGAAGGCGCTGGCGCGGTTCGTAGGGTGACGATTACGACGATAATCACGGTAACTTGGGGCAGCTCTTACTCGTCGAGAGTTAACAAGGCGGCGCCGGGGGCATGACCTCCCGGTGCACCTGAGGACCCGCATCTTCCGACGAGCTTTGGCTTTTCGCGATGCAGCTCGTTCCGTTATGGCGCTCAATGCCCCAGTCTACCGAGCACATGTTTGAGTGGCGCCGGGGCATTCAGAAATGCTTGGAAACCCTTTTCCCATATCGCTGCTGACCCGTCATTGGCCAATATCCAGCCGTTTCCTAGATCAGTCGCATCTTGAGAATTTGTGATGTGAATATCGAGCGCATGGAACATCTCAATCTCTTTGCGTCCCACCCCCGACGTCGTGCTCCAAAATCCATGCTGCCACCAGTCTACGAACAGGATCGGCGGCTGAGGACGTCGCGATCGGGCCTCCTTGAGCCATGTGTTGAAATGGAGATCCGCTAGGCCGGACCCGATAACGAAGATCACATCCGTGCGCATAAGATCATCTGCAAGAGCCGAATAGAAGTGCGATAGCGGCCTCTGCTGTAACCTCGAAAGCTTATCAAGCCCCGTGATCACGGCTGTCCGTGAGAACTCGGTTCCGTCCATTTGACGGACTCCGCTGCCGCTAAAGCTTGAGTGCTTCAACGCTTGCTGGCGGTCATCAAACCATGAAAGTTCGCCTAGGTCAGAGGCTGGTCCGGGAAGCGCGAACCCCATGTGTACAGAACCGTGAAGATAAAGAGCAACGTGCCGATCGCGAGAGTAGTTGAAGCTGTCAAGCTCGAAGCGCTTGGGTGCTGAGCTTGGGCTATCGTCGAAGCCTGTGTACAAGTCGGGCGCCGCCTGCAGGAGAAAATCGTCATAATTGGTCGTATAAATGCGCGTGACGTATTTCGCTCGCAAGTTGGATATGAAGTCGGTCAGCGGACGGAGGCTCAGTGGGTTGTTAGCGCAAGCGGCGGAGACTTCAGCGTAGATCGCCTCGACCATCTTATCGACGAGTGCGCGAAGCGCAGCCACAGAGATACCTGTATTGTTGGCCATAAACGGATAAAGCAGGGGACGAAACTCATCAGCAGCACCGGGCATCGGCGAATCCATGGACAAAAGCTCGTGCGCGCAGTGATAAATCTGCTCGAAATTGGGTGCTTCGTTCAGGTATCCTTGCAAACCGTTTTTGATCGTGGCGAAAGCGCCGTCCGCCGCGGTGTGCTTCGTCCATTTATCTGCCATTAGGGCGCGCTCTATGGTTTGCGTGAGCCCAGCTGTTGAGGGGGCTTCATATTCAATCGACGCGCCAGCACCTAGTAAAACTACGACTCGTTTTTCAGGAATAGTTAGGTCGGATGTGCTGGGCATAGTTCGATCTCTCCTCAATGGCTCTCGTAACAATCGTAAACAACAAAACGACCTAGTCATCGCGGTTATCGCGGTAACGCTCTCGCTACTGATCAGAACGGTAAAATGTAGGAAGGTTTTTCACTGTGTGTGTGAGTACCTGAATACGAGACCCAATTTCTTCAAACACCATATGTAAACTCGTTTAGGCCACTGCTCGCGCATCGGGCTCCCCCCGATCACGCGCTACAGATCACTTGCGCATCCACACCGACGGTTTGCTTGAGGAAGGCCAAACCCGCACCGAGAACCAGCCTTTGATCGTCAGACACGCGCGAGCGGCTGACACCTGGTTGCACGATGACGATCTCGAACGATATCGGTTTGCTCCTGGCGGATTTGGCAATATCTCCCAGAGTCGTCAGGTTACCGACGATGAAGCGACTGCGCCCCGCAGCCCCAGCCCCTTTGACTTTTTGCCGGACCAAGAGGTGCCGATAGAGACGATCGAAATTGCCGCGCCAGACGGCGCTTCTAACGGCCTGGGAAGTCACCTCCACAACGTCCTTCACCCGACTACCTTCCGTTGCTGCTCCTGAAAATTTGCAGTGAGCCAGCAGCAGCCTTATGCGGTCAGTTTCCTCCTTGAGACAGACGAGGTCGGCGGCCTCTCCCGCATCGTCATCGTTGAAAATCACGTCGAAGGCTTCGTCCTGGTAGTAAGCTGCCACGTATGATTGAACGGAATTCGGGCGCTCAACGCCCTTTTTCCATGTCGACTCCAGGGTGATGTCCACTTTAGACTTGGGCCACTGCCATGGGAGAAGGCTGCGCTCATCGAGCTTAATCGCCGTCGGATTGTTCTGTTCGTAAAGAAGGTCACCTTCCAGCTCCTTCAGGCTGACATAGCGGACGAGCAATGGGTAATCGTATAGATAAGTCGACAGCGGCATTTCTAACCGCCCCGACTTGATCCTCAAGCCGTCCGCGCCGTCGAACATGTAGCCCCGTCGGGCGTCCAACCGGAGAGCGATCTGCTCGTCCAGGTTGCCGGTCGAAGAAATCAGGCGAAAGCACAACCCGGTTGGACTGGACTTTTCCTCATCGACTGACCACTCGCAGAAGGCTGTGGCGATCTCCTGGTCTTCCTTCAAGATGAGCACGCGCTCGTCGGATGTTTTGAGCAACTCAGGAGGCCATTCTACGGAGAGTATCTGTTCATCCGGGAATCGATCCTTGACCTCAACGGGGATGAGCACGTTGTCGAGGATCCTGCTGGCATCGATGGTCTCGTCGATCAACTTCAGCCCAACCGGCTTGCACCATCGCACCAAATGGGGAATGGAGCCCTGTGCCTTCGACCAGACCCGCCCTTTCGCGGAACAACCGGGATGAACGACTCCGCCGCCCTCCCATCCTCTGCCGTCGAGATTGGATTTGGTCGCGTCACCGGTCTCCGTGGCCGTAAGGGCCTGCTTTACGTCTGCGCCGGTGTACATCGCGAAGCTCATATTACGCCGGCCGTGTTTCCGTACGCCGATGTTATTGAAAATGAGCCTGTTGATGCCACCAAGGGAACGGAAGACTGTCTCTCCCTGGATCCGACTCTGGGCGCCCACTGCCGTGGCTAGTTCATCATGCATCGACTCTTTGTCCGACGAGTTCAGATGCAGGAGTCCGTTTTCGGCGTCGTGATAGAGAACGAACAGGTGCCATTCCCGGTCCGCGATGACCTTGCCTTTCGTCCAGCGGACGGCGTCTTCTCTGCGGGAAACGAAGAACAGCAGATTGGCGCCCGGGTTGAACCAGGCATTGTGAACGACGACTTTGTCGGGCAGCCCTTTTTGAAAGCTCTTGGGACTGAAATTCGCACATTTGAAGACGATCGTGCTGAACTTGGGCCGCAGAAGATTTTTCGAGATCCTGATGTCGTCGATTCCCGAGTCGTCGATCAGCGTGTCGGAATTTCTGAGGAATTCCACCAGTTCGGCGTGCTCTTTGGCGGCTTCTGAACTCCGTTCGCTGAGAAGAAGGTTCCAATCAGCGCTTTCGCTGTAGAGCCTTTCGAGCTTTTGCGAGACCTTCGGATCGGCGATGTTCGCAACGACCGTGGCATCTCCGATCCCAACAGCTGAGGTGCGCGTGAAGCGTCCAGCGAATTGTAGCAAAATAGGCAAACTTTTGTGCAAGTCGTGTAAGGCGGCGATCTTGAGTTCGGGGAGGTCAAAGCCTTCTCCGAGCATATTGACGCAAACGATGATCCGGCTCTCGCCTGCGCGAACACTGTTCAGCGCCTTTGCGATCTCGGCCTCGGTCATTTCAGAATCAACGACGAGAGCATTGAATTCTGGCGCCAAGCGATCATAGATCGCCTTTACTGTCGTTCCACGAGCAATGCGCTTGCATCTCGCCATGAGTAAATGACGTAGACCCGCTTTTCTATCTTCGCGCAGAACACGCAAAGCCTCTCGCGCGATCACCTCGTCCGCCTCTTCCGGATCCATCTCGAAAACGGGAAGAAACGTGATCTTTTTGAAGTATTGATCGCGCTGGGCAGCGGCGAGCGGGTAGTTGAAGATGACACGTCCGTCGACGAGTTTCGTGTCCAGCCTGAACGGTGTGGCCGTGAACTGCACGATCCGGTGCGCGATGAAATGTGAGCGGAATTCGCTCCAAGTGTCGGACGGGATGTGGTGGGCTTCGTCGACGAAAAGAGAATCGAAAACGGCTGCGATTGCCCGGCGGAACGGGGCGACTTCCGGAGCGCCAAGAGACGCCATCACGGCGATCACAACGTTGCATCCGCGGAAGATCTTGAGATCTTCTTCGCAGTTCGGCTCTTTGGTGATGACGCCGACGATCGGATTGGGGATTGCAGGATCGACCAGACCCAGGTCGCGCAGAAGCCCTAAACTTCTAAATTTCTTAAGGGTCTGCCACCGCAAGGCGCGCGACGGTACAAGCACCAGGGTCGGACCGTGGCGATAATTCACCACCGTGCAAAGCATCGTCTCAGTCTTGCCCGTTCCCGTCGGCATGACGACCGTGGCCAAGTCATGCGGGAAAATGCTCCAGTGGGCGCCGATCGCGTGCAGCGCACCTATCTGCGGCGGTCGTAGCCCTTCGCTCCCAGGCAGCACAGTCCCGGTGGCGTCCGATTCCTCCATCCGGAAACGAAAATTGTCCTTCCACGCTGTCTCGATCTCGGCCGCGACGGCGTCGGCGTCAGCTGCCACTCGTGAAGCGAAGCCGTCCAACGCGGCATGCCATTGCCAGCGGTACCCCTGTTCCGCGGCCTCCAGAACGCCAGTTATGCCTTTGGGCACGGTGCGGAGCCTACGGTCAACGATCATAATGCGGTCGCCCGTCACAAGCTCCCACACGTCAAAAGATGTGCGGCCGTAAGCGAGTTCACGGACGACCCTGAGAACCTCGATCGTCTGGCTCGACCGCAGCAAGCTAACGTGTCGGCCTAGCCGAAATTTTTTTATGAATTCGATTTCGGGGAAAACGACTGACCCGAGTGAGGGCACGGCCACTCCGCCCTCTGGTTCTTTCAACTTCGCGTCCATTACAGCGCAAGCTCCGCCGGCCGTGGAAGATTGCTAGTTGTACCACATCACCTTCTGCAACCTAACCGGAATATCGGATCGAATCAGGCCCAAGTCACTATCTAGTTGCATGGGATCCGTCAGATCCCCCGGAAAGCCTTGGGGCTATCGAGTAATCCCAGCGCCCCTTCCCGCCGCTCAGCATGGGCGTCACGCTCCAGCGCCTGCCGCAAGGCCTCCCCGCGCCCGCCATTGCGGTCAGGTCGGTGGCCGGTGATCGCGGCGTAGACCAGCGACTGTTCCAGCATACCTTCAAAAGCGCAGTGCGTTGCGGCTAGGGGGCACCCGACGACCAGGCGCCTTCCAACTTTATCGTTCACCAACGCGAAGATCCAACGCTCCAAATCGAGCGACTTCTTTATCGCCGTCATGTCGCCCTTGGTATTTATTTTGGACTGCATGTCAGTCCTCAAACCCCGTCGATTCCGACTTGAACTTGAGTTGCCTGGCGTTGTCCCTTACCACGCTGACGTCGTTATCAGAGAAGCCTTCATCAGCCACCGCCTCGATTTCCAGCGTCAGCTTCACCTTGGCTCCCTGCGTTCGCTGAAGCTCCATGACCACGGCATTTAGGATCGCGTCAAAGGCCTTCACCGGACGCACCATATCGAGATCGACCGATCCGTAGAATCGACGGGTCTTAGGGGGCTGCGCTGGTGCCGATCTATCGTCGGTAAGGCTTGGCGGGGCACCCGGCACTACAGCCAATCCAGCGGGCGCAGCAGTCCCTGCAGTGGCGTTCTCAGCGAGCTGCCGCTTGGCCGCGGCATCGCTGACCAGCACCGCACTTGCGGGGAACGGCTGAGGCGGATCCTTTGCCCAGATCAGGCCACGATATTTCCCGCTCGCCTCGTCATAACTGTCAGCGTAGCCGAACTGAGGATCGAGCTTTGCGACGGCATCCCTGATAGAGGTCTCCATAACGACGCGATCCCGCAGCTTCGGCAGATAGACATAGGCCGAGAACCAGTCAGTAAGTTCCGATATAGGCAGGTGCTCCCTGTCCTCTGGCCAGATTGGCTTCAAAGCGTGCCAAAGGCGTTCCGTGCCCAGCTTATCCAGCACGATCCCGTCCGCCCTAGCCTTATCGTAGACCATTGATGGAATGGCAGGGCGGTCGCGCGATGAAATCAAGCTATGCTCTAGTTCGAATGGCTTGCCCGCGGCATCGCTCTTAACCCCGTAGAGAATGTGGCTCCACGCGCTACGAACAGCCTTCTGGGCTGAATCGCGATTTGTCCTCGCCTTGTCTTCTGCGTCCGCAATCTGCGCCGTCGTCATAGCATCGTGTAGACGCTTGTCGTCGACGATTTGCTTCCATGCCATTGCTTTGCGCATGACATCTCGGGCCGTCCCCAGACCCGCCTCGTCAGCGGCCACGAAGACGAGGGTATTACGGAAGCGCCGCTGAGTAGCACGACAGCGCGTCAAGGCATCGCTCGCTGCATCCGTTGCGGCAGATTTCACGATCCCCTTGCCGACATGCGGCGTACCGGGACCAAGTATGACAAGAGACAATGCCTGAGCCTCGTCAATCGTCACCGGGTCATCGGGTGCCGCATAGACGCGATCAAATCCGCCCTTGATCGCCGCGTCCTTGCGGAGGACATCGGCAATCGCGTCGTCAACATCGTGGTCGGCCAGTGCCTTAGCTCGATCATCCGCGAGTCGATTGAGCGTAGGTTGCGTCGAGAACCAATAGCGACCCGCTTCTTCATAGAGGTAGGTGGCACGCTCCGTCAGCTCTCGAAGAGCCTCACCAAAGATCGCAAGCTGGTCCCCCGGCTCGGCACAAGCAAGCCGGAGACCTTGACCGGTTAGCCCCGCATTTGGCTGACCGACCAGCGGCGCTGAGCACAGGAAAACTGCACGGGCAGAGCGTGTCGCGGCTCGTAACTGCGATATCCTCCGTGACGGATTCGCCTCCATCCGACTGGGCAACGAACCCTCACCGTCGACTTCCTTGTCAACTACGGAACCGAATTGGGGGTCGAGCGGATACAACACGCTCGCACGAACACGTTCGTGGGCAACAGGGACGCGAGCTGGCGTGATCAATGGATCGTGCGTTTGCGAATGCCAGAGCACGCCGACGACGTTCGCCATTAGTCGGAGCACACCTCTCGTTCTCTGGAACTTTTCGAGGCTTGCCCAGTCCTTTGACAACCGATCAAATAGCTCGGGATGGATCGGGTAAGAAAGCCGCAACAGCTCCAGGTATCTCTGCTCCTTTGCCTCAGGCGGAAACTCCGCCGCGTTCTTCTTGTACAGATCGTGGAAGGCCTTGACGGTCTCTTCCCGCGCCTTCTCTCCATCAGAGTCGAGCGCCTGAAAGAGACGGCGGCGAATGATTTCGTAAGTCTCATCCCCTGATGCTGGCAGCCAGGGGGACTGCACGCGACCAAAAACCTTCTCAAGTCTCCGCAGCGCCGCTTTTCCTCGTTCGCCTCCAGCTTCTGCATCGCTCTCTGGCAAAGAGCCGATAATCAGGATCCCGGGCACCATTTTTGACGCTTCGGTCAGCGACTGAACGAACGACAAGAACGCTTCGAACCGATCATCATCAAGCTGTCGCGCAAACATCGTGAGTTCGTCGAGAAGGATAACACTTGGTCCGGCCAGCTTGAATACCTCGACCATAACGCGCGAGCCCGGGCTGGTCCGGGCAGCCTCGGCCTCGGCAACCAGCGCGAGCCCTTTCTCTCCCGCAAGTCGCCACGCAATGTATCCCCAGACAGTGTGAACCTTGGGGCCTTTGTCGATTTTGAGGCTCACATCGGGTCCGTCAGCGGAGCCAACGAACACTGCAATTTTTGGCTTTGGCAGCTTGCGCGCACCGGTCTTCTCAACGATCTCTGCGACACCCGGCAGCCCGTTTGCGTCCCCACCTTCACTGAGATGGCGTGCCAGATGATAGATCGCAAGCATAGTGTGGGTCTTGCCCCCACCGAATGAGGTTTGAAGACCGATCACTGGATCGCCGCCTGTGTCAGTCAGACGCTGCACCGCCGAGGTAAGCACCCTCCGCAGTCCTTCAGTAAGGAACGTGATGCCGAAAAAATTGGTAGGCGTCGCGTAGGCGTCGCTTGCATGGCCTGTGTCGACCGCAAAAAGGTCGGCCGCGAACTCAGCCTCCTTGAAACGGTTCGCGATCACGTCTGGATGAGGTAAGGCGACCTCAATCCAGGGCTTGAGTGCCTTACCGGTCCGCTCATCAACTGCGGGTGACTGCGGCAAAGTCAACGTGGCTTGAACCGACTTTGGCGGAGAGGGCGTTGCGACCATCTCAGATGCAGGCGATCTAGCCAACCCCGACTGGCGTTGCGCGTCATATAGCTTCTTTAGCTCGGCAACTTCGGCGGCCGGCGCTTTCACCAGCTTGAGAAGCTGATGCATCGCATCGAGGTATCGCAACGCCTCGTCATCTTGGAGACCAATAGCAAGATGAGAAATAGCATTTCGCGCTTCGAGTGCCATTGAAGCAAAATTGCGTGCCTTGTGCTTGTCGTTGCGACCAAACGCATCGTCAAAAGTCTCGCGCCAGCGATCAATCATCGTCTTCACTAGACCGTATGCGTCGAGTGGCGCATTTGGCGTTCCCCCAGAAGCTCGGCTTGCATAGTTTAGCCAGTTGGCGCCGTGTGCCAACCTCATGCGCGCTTCTACGAATGGTGTCAGGCCTCTCTGAAGATGATAGAGTCCCCCTTGAACTCGTTGCAGCGTCTCTTTTTCAGCCGACATCAGACCCTCCCAACTGACTAAAAGAGTTCCGCTTGCGATGTCGCGACTTGATCTCTGGCCTCAACTGTCGAAGGCAGATCCTCAAGTCGCGGCCATTCTTGCGCAAGCTCGTTATAGATCAGCGCCTCTGCGGACCAGCCCTTCTGCGTGGCTATTTCAAATAGGCGATAAGCTAGTGCTCGGGCTTCCGCTGCCTTTGCCCCCATTTCGGCGACAAGACGACCAGCCGCCGCAGCACCCCCATCTTCGGCATTGAGCACACGAGCAGTGTGTTGAACGCATTTCCAAACGTTGAGCGACTTGTCTGCTCTAGGTGTCCACCCCTTCGAAAGGTCATCGCGAGACGCCAATGCGGCCTTACCTTTAAGATCTTTGAAGACGCCGGATTCGAAGAGGGCGTTTGATGCAATGTTCTTGGCATTGGCCAGGGTGATCAACTCACCTGAAGCGCGTGCATCGAAGCCATAAGTTGCGAACCAAGCAAGCGCGACCTGAGTTTCCGGATCGAAGTTACTTTCAAGTTCATTCTCGATTTCCTCCCAGACCCGGTTGATGAGCGAGAGCGCTATCTTGACCGGCATGGCGCTATCGTCGTCTTCCAGCACCTTAGCGTAACGAGAAAATATACCCATTCCGGGACCAATGACCGACTGCTGCATATCCACTGGGCCAACACCCGCCTTGCGAATATCGTCGATGGCATCTGGCAGCTCGCGCCGTAATGCTCTGACAAATTCCCCGCGGGTGACTACGTCGGCCCTCGAGTCGCGCTCACGACAGACAAGAACGATCGAAGAAGCCAACGCATTAGCACCTTGAGCTATAGAACGACTTGGGTTCTCTGTCCGAATGGGCCATGTTCCGTCGATTCCGAAACCTGCATCCACAATCGCCTGAAGAAATCCCGCCCAACCCGCCGAAGTAACACCTATCTGACTCTGTTCTTGCTGCTTGAATGCGTAATAAATTGCCATTGGATAGGCACTCTTGGCTGTTCTCATTTGCAATAGAGTGCTGCGCATCCCCTCCATGAAAAAAGATTCAGCTTCGTTGGCTCCGCCATGCCTGTATGGAGTTGCCACCAACTCAGAATCTTTGGGGGTGCTAAGACGACGAAATAGATCCGGGTAGAGGCCGCCGATCGTGGGCTTTAGCCAGCAATAGAAGAAGTCGGATAAGTCGGCATACCCTACGTTGTCGTAATAGGGTGGGTCCGTCGATATTAGGGCCCCAGTTTGGTAGACTATTTTCCGTGCGTCTTGATTGGATATCTCAGCTTTGGCGCTCTGTCTAAGTTCAATGATGCAGTCGGCGACCGCCTTTGTGCATGTAGCTATGGACGCGCTCGACTTACCGAACGGATTGCCTTCAGCGAAATCCCAGCTCATTGCCAAAGCTTGCTGGGGCATGGTCTTTCCCATCGCATTGTCTTTTGCGAGCCATCCGCAGAGAGACGATCCATAAAACGCCATTCGGTCGATTACCATCGCAAGATAGGTTGCCACCGCATCAGCGTAAGCGACCGTGCCGCAACCACCCTTTTCGAGCGAAGTGCTGTCTCCCGACGATCCAGAATCACCTGCATCCAGAATTACTTGCTTTCGCGCCTCCTGCACGAGGTCAGATAGGGTTGTTAATCCTAGGAGCTGTCGCGGTGTAAAGATCGAGGCGAATGTGGACATGCCATAGTTTGGGGTCTTAAAATCGCGGGGATTATCCGGCAACTGACCTTCCGGCTCCCATTGTGGCCTTGCCTGCAACGCCAATTTCTCCTGTTCGGTAGACGGCGACAGGTACACTCGACCGCTGGGCCCATCTGCGACAATTGCCATGAGCCGAACTCCTAAACCGGCTGTTTGGCCTTCATTGCGAACGTACGTGAAGGGCATCGATGCACCCGAGAGGAGACAGATCCCGCCGGTGCTTCGTCCTATTGTACCGACGCGAAGCCGCGCCTCATCCGCCTTCGAAATTGCCCCCGCCTTAACCTCAAACTTGTATCCATCAAGTGATTTGGAATCGATTGTCGGTTCGACCCAAACCTTTCTTCCATCCTTGTTAGAGAGAATAAAAGAAGAGACGAGTGGAACCATCGCACCCTTTGCCGAGGGATCAGGTGATCGGACCGTGCGGGCCCACAGCCAGGCCACGACTGTACCTTTTTGACCGTTAGGCAACGCTACTTCGGGATACAATGAACCGATGCGTCGGTGAGCCTCATCGCAGAGCCATTGGCCATAGTATCGGACATCTTCAGCGAGGCCTTCAGCGCCACGACTATTCCACTCCCCCCCTTGCTTCAGTTTCATTTGCGATACGGGATTCACTGGGGCGTTTCCATGGAAGCGCGGCGGTATCTCGACAAGAGATTTTCCGATCAGAACCGCGATAGGATTCAGATCAGACCCGTACGTACGCAACCCAAGCCGTTGAGCTTCAAGGGGGATCGACCCGCCGCCAGAAAAGGGATCGAAAACAGGGGGACCTTTAGCTAACAGATATTCCGAGATAGCTCTCGCGCTGCCCTTCGTCGGCGGCTCTTCGTTCAGGCCCCACGCGATTGAACGTGCGATCTCCCATCGTGCTTCGGTAAGGATCGCCTCATCGTTCGAGGCTTCCCAAAGCACCAAGCGCTCCATGAGCTTGTGCAACCGTTTGCGCTCGTCGTCCTGTTCTTTCTCGGTTTTGAATCGATCAGGCCATCCAGACGGATCATCGACCAGTTGGGCAAATAGAACGGCCCTACACGCTGCCACTGGACGTTGAGCCCAATACTTGTGTATGGCAGTTGGGTAGCCCTTAGGCGCCTTTTGCTTGCGGCGAGAGGATTCGGCATTGATCGCTTCAAGCGGAATCGAGACTTCGATCAATTTCTTGCGGGGAAACGGTGGAGCGATGTCAGCCATTAGTTTCTTTCGATATTTCGTAGCAGAAGGCACCGGTTCTGATGAGACGAATCACATCACCTTCTCCGACACCAGCGGCAGCGAAAAATTCGCCGACCGCGCTGCGCTCGCAGGTTTCGCTTTGTGCGATCGATATCAGTTTCAATTGTCTGACCGGGCCTGAAAGTAACGCAGAGGGTCCGCGCGGCTGATTCGAACTTGTTGTTGCCACCGATGGCTTCCTGAGGAAAGAAATCGAGTGGCATATAGATGTGATTATTGCGGATATTTCCGCCAGTGACGGTCACCCTTCTGACCTCGTCAGACAAGTCACTTCTCCAAGTGTCGCCTCTCTTGAAAACGCGACGAGGGAAAGTTTCATTCGATGAGATCGTGTTCGACCCTATTGAGCCGGAGCGCGAAGAGGAAAGCTGCACGCTTTCCCGTGTGGCTTTTACCAGGCCAGGTTCTGATTTTTGTTGAATCTGAGCCGTTATCTTGGTGGCCACATCCTCATCAAGGCTAACCCAAATTACCGCTCCGGAAGGATACTTGTAAGGAACTGGAGAGGCCAGGCGACGTCCCCTGGTCACTATCCATGGGGTCCGCCAACCATCGGAAAACGCCTGCGGCTGCACGCTTGGGGGAACGCGGTGCATTGCCTCGGTTTCAGCGCATCCCTCAAGCGATTCGATAGTTGGAAGCGTATCGGCGATCTCGGCTGTTCCTACAACCGTGCCGCTTCCCTTGCTGATTAGGGCGACTGGACCTCGATAGCGGCAGGCAGCCTTCCGCATTTCCCAAGTCTTCTCGCCGGCAAGAATGAGGCTGACATACGGCTCCCGAATTACGAGCGCTTTCATATCTTGCGTTGCATCCTCTCTGATAAGAAGCTTCATGCCGGCGGCGTGCCCGACGCCATCAACGTTGCAATGTCGAAAACAACCGCCGTTTCTGCAAAGCCTAGTTCTCTGCCAAAAAAACGCCTGACATAGACCGGCTCTCTCGCAAAGCCTCCATCGACCTGAACAATCGCCAGGATGAAAGCCTCAACTGCGTTCAACGATGCGAGAATTTCATTCTTCGTCAGGATCACGTCCCGTCCGTCGGACTGCCTTCCCTTCACTTCAATGAAACGTAGATGACCTGCCTTCAAGTCGCGGCTCTCGATATCCCAGCCCTTCTTTTCGGCGGACACGTCGCGCGGGTCGTGGCCAAGAGCACGCTCCGCCGCAAACACAGCTTCCATGGCGAGCCGTTCGATTTCGGCACGGGCCACCGGATCTTCGGAAAAGCCAGCCGGCGTCTCGGCTGGCGCACTTGCGAGCTTCGCCTTCAGTAAACCACCAGGAATTACAAGAGCTGCCCCTTTCAACACCGGCGGCAACGCAGAAATCTGTCGTTCGCGATTCAGTTCTGTTTGGCGACGGTGCAGCCGCTCCACTAGTCGCGCCGCCGTCGCCTCGGCGTTCTGCGCATTTATACGCTGCTCCTTTCCCGCACGCTCCTCCTCCCGCAATCGTGCGGAACGGGCATCCCAATAATTGATTTCTCGATTTAGGCGAGCACGAACCTCACGCTCGACCTTGTCGATCTCGACGATGCGACGCGAACGGATCTCATTTAGATGCTCTGGTACCAGCACCCGCACCGCATAGCCTAGCGCCTTTGCCTCAACATTTCCCGACAACCAAGCGGCAGAAATAGAATCTGCGACCAACAATCGTTCTTCTGGTGTGATCGGCCGACAGTCAAGATAGGGTGCGGGCCCTCCATCTGTTGCGGCCCCGTCTTCCTTCAGGAGGAGAAATTGAAGCCGTTGTGAGATCGTTCGTGGTTCACCCGATCGGCCAGTTCGTGCATCACGAACGGCGTGCTCAAGATACACAAGCAAGCGCGGGGATTGCGCTTCGTCAGCCTCGTCAACCAGCACAGCGCCTTGGGACAGCAGAGGTTGGAAACGTTCGAGAACCACGTCAACCAGCGATTCCAGAAGCGGGTGACCGGGCGTAACTAGTTCGGCTTGCGGTTTGCCAACAATGAGCGCTTTCTCAAACGTGATCCGCGCGTATCGATCAAGCACCGGATCCGATCGGCCGATCAGCCTGTCGCGCTCCTTCAGGATAGATGGCACCCGAAGGATTTCGAAACGGCCTTTCTCGCGCTCTGCAATTCGCCCGCCGAGCAATGTGAAGGCTTCGCGAAAGAAAGCACCAATGAAGTGCGGCTGAAGACGGCGTGCCTGGGCACGTTCCATCTGCTCCCGGACTTCGGCGACGGAACTGGCGCTCATGCCCTCCGAGGTGAGCTTGCGTTCGGTGACAAGCTTTTGGATCGCATCAACGTCGACCGCGCCGTCGACCTTGCGGAGCAGCTCGGCCTTCTTCTCGGGCCGGTCACCGTAGCGGATTGCGTCAACGAGGAGATCACGCAGGGCGTGGCCCTCAAACAACTCGCCAAGCACGTCGTAAACTTTGCCGCCAAGGGCGGTACGAGCTTCCTCTAGCTTTTCGAGCAGTCGCCGATAGACTTCGCCCTCGCGGGTATTGGCTGCACATAGATTCCAGAGATGGCAGACTTCCGTCTGACCGATGCGATGAATCCGGCCAAATCGTTGTTCAAGCCGGTTTGGGTTCCAAGGCAGATCGTAGTTGATCATGAGGTGAGCGCCGCGTTGAAGGTTCACACCTTCGCCAGCGGCATCATTTGCAATCATGACGCGAACCACAGGATCGGAGTTGAATGCTGCAATGGCAGCACGACGTGCTTCGCGAGCAACGCCACCGTGGATCACAACGACCGCGGCCGGATCTCCGACCCTAGCGACGATCTTCTGTTGCAAATATTCCAGGGTGTCCTTTGGCTCGGTAAAGATCAGAACCTTTCGCCGAAGGCCCGTAGACTGATCCAGCATCATCGGTTCATCGAGGATCGATTCCAGTTCACGCCACTTGGCGTCCTGGCCGGAAAGCTTGAGGCGCAAGGCGCGACCCTCTAGGTCCTTCAAGGTGAGAATTTCGGCTTCCAGCTCTGCAAGGGTCGCTGCTGCGGTTGCCTGATCCGCAATCTGATCTTCCGCCTCTTCAACCTCGACGCCTGGAATTTCGTCTACATCATCGGGATCGTAAGTTGGCAATTCAGGAGTGCGTCGCAGGGAGGCGGAACTCGACTGCCTCATCAACGTCTCTTCACGCGATCTCTCCTCCAGACGCTTACGTCGCCGCTCAAGCGAACGATGAATGGCTGCGGGAGATGATGCCAATCGCCGCTGCAAGATCTGCAACGCGAAGCCTACGCTAGACCTGCGCTTATCGTCACCGGTTCGATCTGCACGGTTCATCTCTTCGCGCACGTACGTCGTGACCGCCTGGTAGAGATCGGCCTCCACCGGCGACAATGCATAGCTGGCGGTATAGGCCCTGCGTTCCGGAAACAGCGGTGTGCCGTCGAACCTGTATAGCTCTTCTTTGGTGAGCCGCCGCATCATGTCGGACACGTCGGCCTTGTGAACGCCTTCGCGAAATCGCCCCTCGAAGCGGTCTACGTCGAGCAAGCCCATGAACAGCTGGAAGTCGGCTTCCTTGCCGTTATGGGGCGTGGCCGACATGAGAAGGAAGTTGCGGGTCCGCGTGCCCAGCAGCTTCCCCAGTTTGTAGCGCTGGGTTTCCTTCACTTCGCCACCGAAATAGGAAGCAGCCATGCGATGAGCTTCATCGCAGATAATGAGATCCCAATCCGGTGCTGCAGCCAGCTTGGCCTTCAGCTCGTCAGACCGAGCGGCCATATCCAGCCTCATGATCAACCGGTTCTTTTCCACAAACGGATTGCCGGTGATCGAGGCTTCGATCTGGTCCCTCGTCAGCAGATCGAAGCCCAGGCCGAATTTCTCGGCCATTTCTTCCTGCCATTGTTCGACGAGGCTCCCCGGCGCGACTATCAAGCACCGATCAAGATCCCCACGGATCATCAACTCCTTAATAAGCAGGCCGGCCATGATCGTCTTTCCGGCCCCCGGATCGTCGGCGAGCAAAAACCGAAGGGGTTGCCGCGGTAGCATTTCGCCGTAAACGGCCGTGATCTGGTGAGGGAGAGCTTCAATTTGCGAGGCGCTGACCGCCAAGTAGGGATCGAAGAGATGCGCCAATCGGATTCGGTAGGCCTCTGAGGCGAGGCGCAGCAGGCTCCCATCCGCATCAAAGGCGTACGCTCGGCCTTTCTTGGCTAGTTCAAGGGTTGCCTCTTCGCCGCGATACAAAAGTCGTTCGCCGACGCGACCCGCAGCCCGAAAAGTTATGTTCTTGGCGTCTGGACCAAAATCCGAGACCTGGACGATCTCCGCGGGGCCGGCAGCATCCAATCCCAAGATGATGCTGCCGGGCTTTATGAGGTCGAAATCAGAAGGGTTCATCCCTCAGGCAATACCCTACAGGTAGGCGAGGTCAATAACCGAAGGTTGCAATATACGCGCGTTCGCTGACCATATAAGCTTTTGAGCCCCACGGCTGCGCTCCCTATTGCAGGTGGCTGCCCTCTCGGTCGCTCAGCCACCGACGCCTACGAACAAGAACCTTGGCCGGTGATGAAGGGATGATTTAACATCGAACCGTCGGCCTTAAACGACCCGCAGCCATTTGACCCGCTCAAGAGGACCGCTCGCGGCAAAAGCGTTCCTCATTGCAGCGAGCGCTTCCGCTTGATGGTGAGTGTCTCGAATCAGGAGAGCAATCATTCGCTCGAACTATTGAGTACGGATGAGACTCATGGTTTTGGAACAAATATCGAGACAACGATCCTTGATCGGACCGAAAGGCTCCAGGCTTGCAGCCAAGTCCCGGCGTCGCAAACTAAGCGGAACTCTATGTCGGAGAAGTCGCCCGATTTCAGCCGGCCGACGGTACCGTAGTGCTGTCCTATAGCTGTTTGGGTCCCCTTCCCGTGACTGGCAGCAAGCGCTTAAAAGTCGTCAGAATGGCAGCTTGAAACACGCCCGGGCCTGGGGAACATCCATCGCGGATGGAATGCGCAAAACTGTCAGCCACGGCCCGATCAATGTTTACCCCGCCGTATACCCTACTGATTTTAGCGATAGAGGCGATATTGGTAGAACTGCCTTAAATCCTTGATTTCGCTGGCAGGAGTGGCAGGGCTCGAACCTGCGACCCCCGGTTTTGGAGACCGGTGCTCTACCAATTGAGCTACACTCCTACGGACCCTGCGTTGCCGCCCGGATCAGGCCGCTTTGAAGCACAGGGGGCGGCCGGATTGCAAGACCGGATTGCAAGGGTGAAGCGCGCTGGCTTCGCTTGTTTGTGCCGCGCCTTCTGGGCCACAGTCCGCTCCGAACAATAATAAGCACCGGGAGTGCCCATGACTGCCCAAGCGTCTACTGCCCAAGCGTCCGCGACAGCCGCCCCTTGGCCCTCGATCGCACCGAAGACTCCGCCTCTGCCGGAATCCCGCCCCGAGACGCTCGGGCTGTCGCGCCCTCGCCTCCAGGCCATGTCGGACGCCTTCAAGCGCGAGATCGACAAGGGAACCATTCCGGGCGTCACCGTGCTGGCGGCACGGCACGGCCAGGTCGGCTGGTTCGAGGCGCTCGGCAGGCAGAGCCCGACGGGCGCGGCGCCGATGGCGCAAGATTCGATCTTTCGCATCTTCTCGATGACCAAGCCGATCGTGTCGGTCGGCATCATGACGCTGGTCGAAGATGGGCACCTGATTCTTGCCGACCCCATCGCGAAATTCATCCCGGAGTTCGCCGACCAGAAGGTCGGCGTGGTCAGCGGCGGCAAGCTGGAACTGGTTCCGCCGAAGCGCCCTATGACGGTGCAGGACCTGCTCCGCCACACCTCCGGCCTGACCTACGAGCACCAGGGCGACGGCCCCGTGCACAAGATCTATCAGGACTCGCGGGTGCGTAGCCGCAAGATCACCAATGCCGAGCACGCCGCCCTGGTGGCGAGCTTCCCGCTGGTCTGCCATCCCGGCGACGAGTTCAACTACAGTCGCTCGACCGACATCCTCGGGCGCATTATCGAGGTCGTCAGCGGCAAGTCGCTCGGCACGTACCTCACCGAGCGCATTCTCGCGCCGTTGCAGATGGCCGAGACCGGTTTCTCGACAGCGGAGGCCAATGCCAACAGGCTCGCCGAACCGTTCGCGGCCGATCCCTGGACCGGCGACAAGGTCGCGCTGTTCAACATGCTCGAGCAGCCAATCATGGAGTCCGGCGGCGGCGGCCTCGTCTCCACCACCATGGACTATGCTCGCTTCGCGCTGATGCTGCGCAATGGCGGCACGCTCGACGGCAACAGGATCATCGGCCGCAAGACGCTGGAGCTGATGGCCTCCGATCATCTCGGCCCGAATGTGCAGACCAATGGCACGCTGCTGTCGCCTGGCCATGGTTTCGGCCTCGGCTTCGCGGTGCGGCGCGAAGCCGGCATCGCGCCCTTCCCCGGCAGCGTTGGCCAGTTTTTCTGGAGCGGCATTGCGGGGACGTTCTTCTGGATCGATCCGAAGGAGGATCTGTTCGTCGTATTCATGAGCCAGGGCCCGGGACAGCGCGATTTTACGCGGACGCTGGTGCGGGATCTGGTGTACGCGGCGGTGGATTGAAGCGGCGCCGCTATGCGCGGCGCTGCATCACATTTTCGCTGTCATGCCCCGGCTTGACGGGGGCATCCAGGGGGGATTCAAACGGTCGTCGCAACACCAGTTACTTTCACTCATAACAGAAGATCGTCAAGCGCCTCTGCCGGCGTTTTCCAGCCTAGTGTCTTCCGCGGTCGGGCATTGAGGGCCGCTGCCACAGCGGATATCTCCTCGGCGCTGTGGATGCTCAGGTCCGTGCCTTTCGGGAAGTACTGCCGCAGCAGCCCGTTGGTGTTCTCGTTAGTGCCGCGCTGCCATGGGCTTTGCGGGTCGCAGAAGTAGACCTGGATACCCGCATCGATCTTGAGACGATCGTGCTTAGCCATTTCGGCTCCCTGATCCCAGGTTAGCGAACGGCGCAGCTCTTCGGGCAAAGTGATGATGGTGCGCGTGATCGCGTCGCGCACGGCTTCGGCCCCATGTCCCGCAAGGGCTGGCCCGTTCTTCGCGCGCGGAGCTTCGCCATGCCCCGCCAACCGTGGAAGGTGCAAGAGCATCGTAAAGCGCGTCGTGCGCTCGACCAGCGTGCCGATGGCCGAGCTGCCAAGACCGAGGATAAGGTCCCCCTCCCAATGTCCCGGCACTGCTCGATCGGCAGCTTCAGCAGGGCGCTCACTGATCATGATCTCCGGCGAGACAAAGCCCTTGCCTCGCCTGCGTACGCGCGCTCTGGGCATCCGTAACACACGCCCTGTTCGCAAGCAGGCCGTCAGCTCGCGGCGTAGCGCGCCACGGCCCTGAACGAAGAGGGCTTGATAGATAGCTTCGTGGCTGATGCGCATCGTCTTGTCGTCCGGGAAGTCGATCGGCAAGCGTCGGGCAATCTGCTCAGGGCTCCAGGCTTTGGCCCATCGCCGATCCTTGCGCTGGCCATGCCGCCGCCCCTTCCACGGAACGGCGGGACCAGGAACGGGAGCGCCGGTCGGGGCTACGACGCCGCCAGCAAGTCTTTCCTCCACATAAGTGCGCAAGGTTGCATTGAGCGCAAGCTTGGTCGGCTTAGGCCGGCGGGCGGATCGATCCGCATGCCATTGGGCAGTTATTGCCCGATACCCCAACCCGCCGCCGCGAGTGGCCGCGTTGCGCCGCAGTTCACGGGAGACTGTGGAAGCAGCCCGCCCCAGGCGACGTCCAATCTCCTGTATGGAATCGCCCTGCACCTTGAGAAGTGCGATCTCCTCGCGCTCATTCAACGAGAGATACCGCCCGGAGAGAGCCTTTGCCGAAGATCTGAACATCGCTGGTGGCATGCCGCCCGCCTTTCGGAATAATCTGCTTCCGACAGGTTGTGACAATCCGGCTTCGAGTGCAGCATCTTCGCTGCTTAACCCAGCGGCAATCGCCCGCCAAAATTTATTCTGTTCATCGCGCCCGGCAATAGAGGGCCGTCCCGGCGACCGCAATGGGGCTCGTCCTGACCGCGCCGATCTGCGCCTTACAACGTTCATCGCAACCTCCAAACTCCTGGTGTTGCGACGGCGTTTGAACCGGCCCAGTACTCCGGGGCGGATGTGGTGAGAGCGAGCTCTCCAACGAAGGCCGCGGAGTACTGGATCGCCCGCCTTCGCGGGCGATGACACCTATTGGGGCCTCAACTGATCGTCGCGCCGCCGTCGATCACCATGGTCTGGCCTGTCATGAAGTCGCCGGCCTTCGAGCCCAGGAACACCGCGGCGCCCGCGATCTCGTCGGGGATCCCGATGCGCAGCAGCGGCGAACGCGCAGTCGAGGCTTTCAAATGCTCCGGATTGTCCCACAACGCTTTCGCGAAATCGGTCTTGATCAGGCCAGGCGCGATGCAGTTCACGCGGATGTTGTGCGGGCCGTATTCGCAGGCCAAATTGCGCGCGAGCTGCATGTCAGCGGCCTTCGAGATCGCGTAGGCACCGAGGATGGTCGAGCCTTTCAGGCCGCCAATCGAGGAGACGATGATGATCGAGCCATCCTTGCGCTCGATCATCTGCGGCACCACCATCGAGATCAGCCAGTTGTTGGCCACGATGTTGTTGTCCAGGATCTTTCTGAACTGATCGTCGGAGATGCCGGCGAGCGGACCGTAATACGGGTTCGACGCGGCGTTGCAGACCAGCACGTCGATCTTGCCGAAGGCGCGGTTGCTCTCGTCGATGAGGTTCTGCAGATTTTCCTTCGACGAGATGTTGGCGGCGATCGCCACCGCCGTGCCCTTGCCGAACTTGTCGTTCATGCTCTTGGCGACCTGGTCGCAAACGTCGGCCTTGCGCGAGGAGATCACCACCTTGGCGCCGTGCTCGGCCATGCGCTCGGCGATCGCAAGCCCGATGCCGCGCGTCGAACCGGTGATGACGGCGACTTTCCCCTTCATGTCGAACAAGGTCATGTTTCTCTCCCAGAGTACGTTTTGATTGCTTGAAGCTTACGCCGCGTCCGCGCCACCGGGCAATTGCTCAGGCGAGCTTCTTGACTTCCGGTCCCGCGGGTTGATGCATTGCCGCATGCGCATCGTCCGCGATCCACGGCTGCTGGTTCACCATCGGCAGCCGCCAGACATTGCGCTCGGGGCTTGCGAAATAGTCGAGCCGCGTCACCGAGCAATTGTCGATATCGAACGCGAGCCCTCGCTCCGGCTGATTGTCGAGCGCCAGCCCCAGCGCCGCCTTGATGGTGCCGCCATGTGCGACCGCGATCACGTCCTGCCCGGCGGCCTCATTGTTGATCCGCTCGATGGTGCGGCGGGTGCGGTTGTAGAGGTCCATGAAGCTTTCGCCGCCGGGTGCAGGCTCGTTGATGTCGGCAAACCAGCTCGAGCCGACGGGACGGCTGGCGATGAACTCGGCGCGGTTCATGCCCTGCCAGCGACCGAGATTCTGTTCGGCGAGGTCCGCCTCCCATTTCATCGATGCAGGCCTCGGGAATCCGGCCGCCCAGATCGCTTCGGCGGTCTGATGGGTGCGCATCAGATTGCTCGAATACCAGACCGCCTTGCGTGGCAGCACCTTGGCAACAGCATTGAAGACGTAGGTATCGCTGGTGTCGCAGGCGAGATCGGACTGACCGTAGATGTTGCCACCGTCATTGCGCACGGGCGCGTGACGGACCCACCACCAGCGTGTCGTGACCACTTTGGGCTTGTCTGCACCTGCCATCGAAACCCTTCCATCCCGTCTGATGTCGCTGTACGTCAGTAGCGAACGTGTCTCAAGACACTTTACCGTTTGAAATCTTGTTTGAAATTCCGTCGCGCGGCAAGCGTCGCGCGCGAACCAAAGGGAGAAACCGCATGGGCCGTCTGCAAGGCAAATCCGTCATCATCACCGGTGCCGGCAGCGGCATCGGCCGCGCGGCCGCGCTGCTGTTCACCAGGGAAGGCGCCAAGCTGATCGCGGTCGATCGCAGCGAGGCGGTGAAGGAGACGGTCGACGAGGTGAAGAAGGCCGGCGGTGTCGCGGAAGCCATGATGGCGGATGCGGGCTCCGAAAAGGACGTCATGGCCGTGATCGACAAGGCGGTGAAGACGCACGGCCGGCTCGACGTGATCTGGGCCAATGCCGGCGTCTCCGGCGGACTCGTTCCGCTCGGCGAGCAGACCGTCGAGCAATGGCAGGAAGTCTTGCGCATCAACCTGATCGGGCCGTTTCTCGCGGTGAAGCATGCGATGCCGCACATGGTGAAGCAGCAGTCCGGCGCGATCGTGCTCACCGCGTCCGTCGCGGGCCTCAAGGCCGGCGCCAGCGGACATCCCTATGCCGCGAGCAAGGCCGGCGTCATCTCCCTGGTGCAGACCACCGCCTATTCGCTCACCGGTACCGGTGTGCGCATCAACGCGGTGTGCCCGGGCCTGATCGAGACCGGCATGACCAAGCCGATCTTCGACCGCGCCAAGGAGCGCGGCACCGCCGACAAGATCGGCCAGCTCAATCCGCTCAAGCGCCCCGGCCAGCCGCACGAGCTCGCCGCGATGGGACTGTTCTTGGCCAGCGACGAGGCGTCGTACGTCAATGGCCAGGCCTTCCCGGTGGACGGCGGACTGACGGCGTCGATGCCGTATACGGGGAAGCCGGTTTAGTTCACGCACTCTCGCGTCCCGGACGCGCTGCAGCTTTCTCACGCTGCTGCGCTGCGTCCGGGGCACGAGACAGAAGTTTTGGCGCGCAACTGCTTCAGCATCGTCATTGCGAGCACAGCGAAGCAATCCAGAGTCTTTCCGCGGCGTCAGCCTGGATTGCTTCGCTGTGCTCGCAATGACGGAGTCTGTGGGTGGCAGGGTCGCGCTTCCATTCGCATTCCCGTTCGCAGACACACCTTCGCCCTCTCGCGGCTTGTTCGCCCGAGCTTTGCTTGGTCGCTCACCCTCGAATGAAAGAGGGCGCAGGGAAGACCGGGCGCCGGCTGGCACCCGCGGTCCACTGTGCGAAGTTGCAGTAAAAAATCTGCACAGCGGCATACAGGTGAAGCCAAAACGTCCGGCCTTCCCTGCGCAGCGGTTTTACGGCTTATGCCGTGCTCTCCCCGGGGAGCGATGCACTATTGCCCCCGTCGCCTCAAGGATGGCTGATGCGCGAACCCGGTCGGGCCGCCACATCACCACAAGACTTGACGCACAGACTCCGGGCGTCAGGACGACACGGTTTTGCCGTACGCTGTCAGCACCGGTCGTGTGCGCGACGCCTTCGCTCACGGTTGCCCGCCCTGCGAAACCGATCGCGCCGATGTGACTAACGTCCACCGCCGTCCGGCCCGCGTTCGTGACGATCGCGATACGCCCCTCTTCCTTGGTCCGGGTTGCGGCGACACATACGTGATTTCCGAATTTCGGTAAAGTGGAATATTCGGCAATTGGGGTGTTTTGCCCGAGAGGCAACACAAGGTCTTGTAGCCCGGATGAGCGAAGCGACATCCGGGATTCCTACCACGAGCTGTCCCGGGTATCGCTTCGCTCACCCGGGCTACCGGTCTGTGTTGATTTGCTCTACCAGAGGCGACGTTGGTATGGTTCGTGCAAGCACTTCGGCTTCCATCCCCCTGACAAGAACGTGACAATGCCAAGCTCAAGACCCGACCGTATTCGCAGGCTGCTCGCCGACCTCGTCGGCTTCGACACGATCAGCGATCGCTCCAACCTGCCCCTGATCGCGCATATCGAGAGCTATCTCGCCGGGTTCGGCGTCAGCTTTGAGCGCATCGTCGACGAGACCGGACAGAAAGCCTCGCTATGGGTCACCATTGGACCCGAGGACCGCCCCGGCCTGGTGCTGTCGGGACATACCGACGTGGTGCCCGTGGTGGGCCAGGACTGGAGCCACGATCCCTTCAAGCTGATCGAACGCGACGGCAGGCTCTACGGCCGCGGCACCACCGACATGAAGGGATTTGTCGCCGTGTGCCTCGCCATGGTGCCGGAGATGCTGGAGGCGAAGCTTGCAACGCCGATCCATCTCGCGATCTCCTATGACGAGGAGATCGGCTGCGTCGGCGTGCGGCCGATGCTGCGCGAGGTCGCGAAGAAACGGATCAAGCCGCTCGGCGCCTTCATCGGCGAGCCGACCGAGATGAAGGTCATCATCGGCCACAAGGGCAAGCACGGCGTGCGCGCCACGTTCCAGGGCCTCGCCCGCCACTCCTCGATCGCGCCCGAGGGCGTCAACGCGATCGAATACGCCGCCGAGCTGATCGTCGAAATCCGCCGCCGCGCGTTGCAACTCGCAAGCACGAAAGCAACGAACAGCCCCTACGATGTCCCTCACTCGACGCTGCTCACCAGCATCGTGCATGGCGGCGCCGCGCTCAACATCGTGCCCGATACCTGCACGGTGGATTTCGAATGCCGCGGCATCGGCATAACCGAATCCAGGGAGGTGACGGATGCGATCGTCGCCTGGGCCAAGACCGAGATCGAGCCGGCGATGAAGGCGCGACACCCGGAGTGCGGCATCGACTTCGAAGAGATCCTCGATTATCCCGCCCTCGACACCGCCGCCGACGCCACCATCGTCACGCTGGCCAAGAGCCTCGCGGGGCGCAACGACCACGCCAAGGTCGCCTTCGGTACCGAGGCGAGCCTGTTTGCCAGCATGGCCGATATCCCGTCAGTGGTGATCGGGCCCGGGTCGATCGCGCAGGCGCATACGCCGGACGAGTTCGTGGAGATGGCGGAGCTGGAGAAATGCGCAGGCTTCGTGGAGAAGCTGATCGCGCATTGCGTGAAGGGGTAAGGTGTTTCCGCGTCATTGCGAGGAGCTCTTGCGACGAAGCAATCCAGACTGCCACCGTGCGAAGATTCTGGATTGCTTCGCTTCGCTCGCAATGACGAGCGTCTGGAGACACCCGTAGTCCGCATGAGCATAGTGGCGACATGCGGGGCCGCTGTCCCGGATATCGCTGCGCTCATCCGGGCTACGAATGAGCGGTGCGCCTCATCGCTCCTGCAAAGCCAGCCGCACGCCGACGGCGCAGTAGATCGTCCCGACCACCTTGCCCTGCCATTTCACGACGGCTGGATGGCGGCGTAGCAAATTGCCGAGACGGCCGGCGCCGACCGCGAACACCACCGTGCTAAGGAGGCCGAGCAACACGAACACAGCGCCGAGCAGCGCGAGCTGCAGCGTCGTCGAGCCATGCTCGGGCGGGACGAACTGCGGCAGGAACGCAAGGAAGAACAGCGCGGTCTTCGGATTGAGCACCTCGGTCAGCACGGCCTGCCGGAATGCCCGCGCTGCGCTGATCGCGGGCGCACCGCCATTCACCTCGATCGGCGTCTTGTCGAGCATGGCGCGAATGCCGAGATAGATCAGAAAGCCTGCGCCCGCGTATTTGACGACGCTGAACAGGAGCGCCGAAGTCGCGATGATCGCAGAGAGGCCGACGATTGCCATGGTGGTGTGGACCACGTCACCAGCCGCAATTCCCGCGCCCGTCGCGATGCCGACCCTAGTTCCCGAGCTCGCGGCGCGCGCCATGGTGAGGAGTGTCGCCGGTCCGGGAATGAAGACGAAGCCGAGGACGATGAGGATGTAGGTGATGAGGGTGGTGTGATCGATCATGCGGGCATCTCTCTCGTCATTCTGTCCCGTGTCCAGACACGAGAGGAACGCAAGCAAAGGCGCGGCCGTCAGCCGCCTTCGGATTCCTTAAACCGCGCCCGCCTTCTGCGCGTACTCCCAAGACGCCTTCGACAGCGGAACGGTGCGCTTGGCTGACTCCAGCGCCTTGGCATTCGCCGCGGTGCCGTCGCGGACCCGGCCGGCGATGCCTTGCGTGATGCCGGCGAGACGGAACAGGTTGTAGGCGAAATACCAGTTGAGGTCAGGCACCGTCATCTTGGTGACGTTGCAATAGATCTGCGCGGCCTCCTCCACGCTCGGGATGTTGAGCGCCTTGAGGTCGGCGCCGTCCAGACCGGGCATGATCCACTGCATCAGCAGATAGGTGAAGTCGGCCATGGGATCGCCGAGCGTCGACAATTCCCAATCGAGCACGGCCTGCACGCGTGGTTCCGTCGCGTGGAAAATCATGTTGTCGAGGCGATAGTCGCCGTGGACGATCGAGACGCGCGCCTGCTCCGGCACGGTCTTCGGCAACCATTCGGCGACCTTCTCGAACTCCGGAATGGTCTGGGTCTCGGACGCGCGGTACTGCTTGGTCCAGCGGTCGATCTGCCGGGCAAAGTAGTTGCCGGGTTTGCCGAAGTCGCCAAGACCGATCGCGACGGGATCGAACATGTGGAGTTTTGCCAGCGTCTCGATCTTGCTGGTGAAGATCTTTCGACGATCATCCCGCGTCTGGCTCGGCAGCGTCGGATCCCAGAACACCCGGCCGTCTTCCATCGACATGATGTAGAAGGCCGAACCGATGATGCTGTCATCCTGGCACAGCGCATAGGCCTTCGCGACCGGAAAGCCCTGCTTTCCCAGCGCCGCGATCACGCGATATTCGCGATCGACCGCGTGCGCCGACGGCAACAATTTGCCGAATGGTTTTCGGCGCATCACATAGGAGCGGTTCGGCGTGTCGAGCCGATAGGTCGGGTTGGACTGGCCGCCCTTGAACTGGAGCACGACCAGCGGTCCCTCATAACCCTCGACGTTCTCGCGCAGCCAGGCTTCGAGCCGCATCTCGTCGATGCGATGACGCTCCTCGACCGGTTTGGTGCCCGAGAACTCTTCGTCTTTCCTGACGCCGTCAGCCACGATGACGCTCCCTCTTCAGTCCGAACATGATCCTAATCGGTAACCCCCAGCGCACTTGCGTCAAGCGGTCATCCGATCACGGATCATGCCCTGTCGTTTCTTCAAATCGGGAGCGCCAGCGTGCTCTCCCGCTTAATGACTGGAAGAGTTTGCATACTTCCGAACCTCGAGCCTGGCAATGGCGCGATTGTGCACCTCGTCCGGGCCGTCGGCGAGACGGAGCGTGCGGATGTGGGCATAGTCCTTGGCAAGGCCGGCTTCGTCCGAGACGCCTGCACCGCCGAAGGCCTGGATCGCCTCGTCGATGATCTTCAGCGCCATATTGGGGGCTGCGACCTTGATCATGGCGATCTCGGCCTGCGCGGTCTTGTTGCCGACCTTGTCCATCATGTCGGCGGCCTTGAGGCACAACAGCCGCGTCATCTCGATGTTGGTGCGGGCCTCGCCGATGCGCTGCTCCCACACCGAATGCTCGACGATCCGCTTGCCGAAGGCAGTGCGCGAGGTAAGCCGCTTCACCATCTTCTCAAGCGCCTCCTCGGCCTTGCCGATAGTGCGCATGCAGTGATGGATACGGCCGGGACCGAGCCGGCCCTGCGCGATCTCGAAGCCGCGGCCCTCGCCGAGCAGGATGTTCTCCTTGGGCACGCGGACGTTCTCGAGCAGCACCTGAGCGTGGCCATGCGGCGCGTCGTCGAAGCCGAACACGGGCAGCATCTTCTCGACCTTGATGCCGGGAGTGTCGAGCGGAACCAGGATCTGCGACTGCTGCTGGTGCTTGGCCGCCTTAAAATCGGTCTTGCCCATCAGGATCGCGATCTTGCAGCGGGGATCGCCGACGCCGGACGACCACCATTTGCGGCCGTTGATGACGTAGTGGTCGCCGTCCTTCACGATGCTGGTCTCGATGTTGGTGGCATCGGACGAGGCCACGGCCGGCTCCGTCATGAGGAAGGCGGAGCGGATTTCGCCGTCCATCAGCGGACGCAGCCATTTGCGCTTCTGCTCCTTGGAGCCGTAGCGCATGAACACTTCCATGTTGCCGGTGTCGGGCGCGGAACAATTGAAGACTTCCGAAGCCCAGGAGATGTGGCCCATCTGCTCGGAGAGCAGCGCGTATTCGAGATTGGTCAGTCCCGCGCCGCGGAATTCGTCGTCCTCATGCTCGTTGGGCGGCATGAACATGTTCCAGAGGCCTTCGGCTTTCGCCTTCTTCTTGAGATCCTCGAGCACCGGGATCACCTTCCAGCGTTCGCCGCTGCGATCCTGCTCATCATAGACCGGCACCGCCGGGCGCACGTGCTTGGCCATGAAGGACTGCACGCGGTCGAGCCATTCCTTCTGCTTCGGCGACAGATCGAAATCCATGGGACGCTCCTCGTCTTTGCCAACTCGTTTGGCGAACTTGTTTTGCGCCGGACTGTCCACCCGCATTGTGCGACCCGCAAGTGCGAATGCGCGGCTTGCGGATGCTCCGGAACCCATTCGCGCGTTTGCGAACGAGTCCCGATTGCGGATTGACTTTCCCGGCCTTCAAACGATAGTTTCATACAACTGTTTGAATTGCAACTCCCTCCCCGAGGGGCTCCCATGGCCAGCGATCATACCCGGACTGCCATTCTCGCCGCCGCCGAACGGCTCTATGCCGATCGCGGGTTCGGCGACGTGACGTTGCGCGACATCGTCGCTGAGGCCAATGTCAACCTCGCGGCGGTGAACTATCATTTCGGCTCGAAGGACGAGTTGATCGCGGAGCTGTTCGTGACACGCTCGATCGCCACCAATCGCGAGCGTCTGCGCGAATTGAAGGCGGCGGAAGAACAAGGCGGCGGCCGCGCGGCGATCGAGGTAATCCTGCACGCCCTGGTCGGCCCGACGCTGCGCGGCTGCCTTGGTCCCGAGAACCAGCGCTCGAGCGCGGCGCGCTTCATGATCCGCGCCTCGATCGAATCCGTGCCGCCGATCCGCCGCATCAAGAACCGCGAGATCGACCATTTGCGGAAATTCGCCGGCGCGATGCGAAGGTCCCTGCCCGACCGCAGCGACGTCGATATCTACTGGGGCCTGAACTTCGCGCTCGCCATGGCGCACCACACCATCCGCGAGAGCGAGCGGTTGACGAAGCTCTCGGAAGGCAAATGCGACCTCGACGACGTCGAGGACGTGGTCGCGCGCGTCGTCAGCGTGGCGACGATGGCGCTGACGGCGGGACGGACGGAGGCGAAGGCGCCATCAAAGGTGGCGGCGCGCTAACCTCACATCATCGCGATGCAGTCGATCTCGACGTCGAAGGGGCCGAACCATTCCGGCGTGCAGACGAAGATCCGCGCCGGCGGATCGTGCGGGAAATAGCGCGCATAGACGGCGTTGAACGCGGCGAAGTGTTTTGTCGAGGTGCAGTAGACGTTGCACTTCATGACGTTGTCGAGGCTCGCGCCCGCCGTCTGAAGACACAGCTTCATCTGCTCCATGATCAGTTCGCTCTGCCGTTCGATCGGCACGTCCGCGATCTCGCCCGTCTCGGGGTCGAATGGCGGCAGGCCGGCGACGAAGATCATGTTGCCGGCGCGCGTGACCGGCGAGACCGGCGCCTGCCGGCGATCGAGGAAAGTCGAGACCGGTTCGACGCGGAGCGCTTCGCGTTTCATTTCGAGATTCATGGGCGGCCACCTTCGGTTCAAGCGAGATGACGGCTTGCTACGTCATGTTGCAGCCGCCATGCTTCGCTTCTGATCGAAGTTTGCCCGCCGAGCCGCCTAGGCGTGCTGCGGCATCTCCTCGGCCTCTTCCTTGGCGAGCAGCAGCAGCATCTCGATGCCCATGTCGCCTTCCTGCGGCGAGCGGATGAACTTTATTTCGTCGGCGCTTTGCCGCAACGCGGCAACGATCGCGACGGCCTGATTGGCCGTTGCCGCCTCGGTCGCCAGAATTGCCTTCTGGTTCTTGGCCTGAAACCCGATCGTGTAGGACATTCGTTCCCTCCCGGACTGAGTGGACCGATCGAATCTGAGTCGCGCGCGGAGCGGAAGCCTGTGTGAGTACGGACCGGAATTATCTGGGGATTGCCCGCAAGGTTCGCGCAAGGCCGCAGGAGCGTCATGCTGACGTCCCTTCTTATCCAGTGGCGATCAGGCCAAACCGCGCGCGCCGCTTCGCCGAAGCTAGATAATCCCCTGCTGCTTCAGCGTCTCGATCTTGCCGGCATCGTAGCCGAGCTTGCCGGCGAGCACCTCCTGGGTGTGCTCACCGAGCAGCGGCGGGGCGCGGTAGTCCTTGATCGGGGTTTCCGAGAGCGTCAGCGCGTTGCGGATCAGCGAGAGATCGGGCTGGAAGGGATGATCGACCTTCACCCGCATGCCGCGCGACTGGACGTGCGGATCGGAAAACACCTGCTCGAAATTGTTGATCGGGCCGGACGGCACGCCGGCCTCCTCCAATCTGTCCAGCCAATAGGCCACCGGCTGCTTCAGGAACAGGCCGGCGAAGATCGCCATGATCTCCTTGCCGTGCACGACGCGGTCGTTGTTCCTGACGAAACGCTTGTCGCTCGCGAGTTCGGGCGCGCCGAGCACGGCGCAGGTGCGCTGGAACTGGCCGTCATTGCCGACCACCAGCATCAATTCGCCGTCGGTGCAGCGGAACACGCCGGCCGGCATGCCGCCATTGCCCCAGGTGCCGCGGCGCGGCGGCGTCTTGCCGTTGACGAGGTAGATCTGCAGCCAGTGCGACAACGACGCGATGACGGTGTCGAACAGGCAGACGTCGATATGCTGCCCCACGCCATCATTGGCGTCGCGATGATAGAGCGCCGAGAGAATCCCGATCGAGGTGTTCATGCCGGTCATGTAGTCGACGATCGACGGGCCGACCTTCATCGGGCCCTCGCCGGGCTCGCCGTCGATGTGGCCGGTGACGCTCATCAGGCCGCCCATCGCCTGCAGGATGGCGTCGTAGCCGGCGCGCGGCGCATAGGGGCCGGTCTGGCCGAAGCCGGTCACCGAGCAATAGATAATGCCGGGATTGATCGCCTTGATGGTCTCGTAGTCGAGGCCGTAGCGCTTGAGATCGCCGACCTTGTAGTTCTCCATGAAGACGTCGACGTCCTTGGCAAGCTCGCGGATGATCGCCTGCCCTTCGGGCTTGGCGATGTTGACCGTGACCGACTTCTTGTTGCGGTTGGCGCAGAGGTAGAATGAATTGTTGTTGTTGGCCTTGCCCTCGGGGTCAGTCAGGTAAGGCGGGCCAAAGGCGCGCGCGTCGTCACCAGTGCCCGGCCGCTCGATCTTGATAACCTCGGCGCCCAAATCGCCCAGCATCTGGGCCGACAGAGGCCCGGCAAGCACGCGGGTGAGGTCAAGGATCTTGATGCCTGAGAGCGGCAGGGCCGACATGTCGAATTCCTCCGGGAACTGGATCTTGGCGCGGCGGCGAGATCGCGGGCCGCGCTTCCTGCGGATACACTATTTTGGCGATCCGAGCACTGCACTGTGGGCATACGGCTATCCCCCCGCCCGCCCAGCGCAGGTCACCGCGCGGTGAATTTCCGCAGCGCGAATATTCTCAGGTTGCAGCCGCTGCAGCCACCTGCGGCCGCCGGCGGCCGAGCAGGACCAGGATCAGCACCGTGGCGCAGGAGCAGACGAAGGTGAGACCGAGCGCGCCGCGGCTGCCGAACTGGGTGAGCAGGCCGACAAGGAGCGGGGGCGAGACCGCGGAGGCGAGATTGAGCGGCAGCGCGATCATCGACATCGCCCTGGCGAACTCGGTCTGATCGTAGAACACGAGCGGGATCGTCGCCCGCGCCACCGCCATCGCGCCGCTGCCGGCGCCATAGAGCAGGATGAAGGCCGCAACCGCCCAGGTCGCGCCCTCGCTCGTCATCAGCAGCAGCATGGCGATCGGCAGCGCCGTGCCGGCGACGAGCCCGGTCGTGATTCCATCCCACCGCCCTCCGCCGAGAAAATCGAGTCCGCGGGCGCTGACCTGGATCACGCCCAGCATCGAGCCAAACGCAAGCGCCTGCGCCGGGGGAAGCCCCTCCGCCCGGAGCAACTCGATCATGATGGCGCCGATGCCAAAATTGACGAAGGCATTCAGCGTGATCGCGGCAACGACGAGGCTGAAGGTGCTCCTGGGAATCGCAGGCGGCGGCGAAGATTTCACCGGCTCGCCGCCACGATCACCGACGATTTTCCGGCGCGGTGCAAAGAATGCATAGAGCGGAAGGTTGATGACGACCATCATCGCTGCATAGACGAGGCACGTCCCGCGCCAGCCGAGCTGACCGCTGAGGAACGACGTCGTCGGCCAGAAGATGCTGCTCGACAGGCCCGTCACCAGCATCAGCGCGCCGATGGCGTTCTTGGCCTGCCGCCCGGCGACCTCGTTCAGCATGATATAGGCGCCGGTCGAAAGCGTGGCGCTGCCGGCGATGCCGAGGACGATCCAGGCCGCGAAATACAGCATCGGCTCGCGCGCGAGGGACAGCAGAATGAAGCCCGGCACGGTGAGGACCGTGCCTGAGATCATGACCTTTCGTGCGCCGTGCCGCGCAAACGATTTGGCCAGCCAGGGCGCGCACAGCCCCATCGACACATAGAGGACGGACGTCCCGGCGAACACCGCTGGCAGGCTCATGCCGAGATCGGCCGCGAGATCGCGTCCGACGATGGCGGGAAGACCTATCGTACCCCACCCGACAAGCTGGGAGACCGCAAGCACCAGCAGGACCCCGATGAGCCTGCTGTCAGATTTCAAGAACCGCATTCCAATCGTCGCCTGCCCGGCAGGCGCCGATCACGCCTGTGACACCTGTCTTACCCCCGGACTTAGCGCAGGGAAACGCCGGCCGTCGAATGGCAGCAGGCGGCCGGGAGCATGTCAGGTGGCGGCAGGAGCGCCCTGCCCCGCGAGCCCGAGCAGGGATCGCGCCTCCGCCGCAGTCGCCACGCGCCGGCCGTGACGCGCGACAGCCTCACCGGCGATGGCCACGAGTTCGGCGTTGCTGGCCGCGAGGCGCGCCTTGTCGATCCTGATATTGTCCTCGAGCCCGGTGCGGACCGCATCGGCGCCCCGCACGAGCGCCCAGCCAATGACCTCGGCCTGGTGGCGTCCGATCCCCGCTGCCGTCCATGTCGCCTTCGGGATCAGCCGCCTGAGCTCTCCCAGCAAGATGTCGAGGACATGCTCGTCCGCGGGCATGGCGTTCTTGACGCCCATGACGAACTGCACGTGCGGACGCTGGTCGATCAGCCCCGCCTCGATCAGGCGGCGGGCGCCATGCAGATGCGACAAATCGAAGATCTCGATTTCCGGCCGGATGCCATTCGCCTTCATCCCGGTGGCGAGGGTCTCCACCAGCGCGGCGCTGTTCTCGTAGACGATGGTCGGAAAGTTCACCGATCCCGTGGACAGCGAGGCCATGTCCGGCTTCAGATAGAGCGACGATCCGCGCGCCGAGGGATCGCGGCCCCGCCCGCCGGTCGAGAACTGAACGATCATGTCCGGACAGTGCTTCTTGATGCCCGCCTGCACCAGAGCGAAACGCTCGGGATCGGAGGACGGCGTCTCGTCATCATTGCGGACATGGATATGGGCAAGCGTGGCGCCGGCCTCGAAGGCCTGGTGCGTCGAGTCGATCTGTTCGGACGGCGAGATCGGCACCGCGGGATTGTCCTTCTTGCGCGGAACGGAGCCGGTGATTGCGACGGCAATGACGACGGGGTTCATTCTGCAACCTCATGATGATCGCGCTCGCGCGCGGAATCGAGCAGGCAGTTAGGTAACGCCTCGAACCCTGCCGCTGCAACGTCCTCGATCGCAGCGGCATGGCTTCCTTGTGTAACCGTCAGATCGGAATTGCGGCCGCACCGCTCGCCGCCTCCGCACGCTGCCGCTCATAGTCGGCCCGCAGCATTGGAACGGCATTGGGATTGCCGAGATCGTCGATCCTGATCCGATAGGTTTCCCGCGCGGTCAGGGCCGCCAGCGCGGCGATCACCGTGATAGCGAAGGCAATCGCCCCCACCGTCAACGGGATGTTGGTCGAGCCGGGAGGCGCGACGGTCGCAAACAGGGCGGGCAGCAATGCGGTGATGGTGGTTCCGATGTTCTGCGATATCGCCATCGCCGAGACGCGGGTGCGGGTCGGAAACAGCTCCGGGTAAAAGCTCGGGAAGATCGCGTTGTAGCCCTGATAGACTACGCCCCACATCAAGAGCGACACCAATATTGCCAGCGGCACATTCCTGATGCTGATGGCATAGAGATAGCAAAAGGCGAGCAAGCCGGAGAGAAGCGCGCCGACGATGATCGGAGGCTTGCGGCCGACCTTGTCGGAGAGATTGCCGACGAAGGGAATGACGAACACCGCCAGCATGTTTCCGAGCACGGGGATCCAGAGATAGACGTCCTTGGCAAAACCGATCCCGTAGGCCGGCTGCACCGCATAGGCCGCGCCGAAGATCGTCGCGACGACAGGAATGACATTCATCAGCGCCATGCAGATGACCCTGAGCATGTCGCGCCAGCTCAGCTTGATGGCCTGGACGATGGGCGCGCGCGGCGTTTCTCCCCGTTCGCCCTCGCGGGCAAAAGCAGGGGTCTCGTCGACTTCGCGACGGATGATGTAGCCCGCGACGATGACGAAGAAGCTGAGCAGGAAGGGAATCCGCCAGCCCCAGCTGTTGAAGGCCTCGGTCGGCATATAGGCCGCCAACGGCAGGAAGATTGCTGCGGCGAGGATCTGTCCGGCCTGCACCCCCTGAAGGGCGAAGCTGGCATAGAAGCCCCGCCGACCGAACGGCGCGTGCTCCAGGATCATCGAGCTTGCGCCTGAGATTTCGCCGGCAACGGCAAATCCCTGCACGAGGCGCAGAATGACGAGCAGAATTGGCGCCAGGATGCCAACCTGCTGGTAGGTCGGCAGGATACCCACGGCCATCGTCGAGATGCCCATCAGGAACATGCAGATGATGAGAACCGTCTTGCGGCCATGGGTGTCGCCCCAGTGCCCGAGGACGAACGCGCCAATCGGCCGGGCCACATACCCGACGCCATAGGTCGCCAACGAGGCGACGATCGCGACGGTGGGATTCTCCGACGGGAAGAAGATTTGCGGGAAGATCAGCGACGCGGCGGTCGCGTAGATGAAGAAGTCATAATATTCGAGAGCCGACCCGATCCAGCCACTGGCAGCGGCTTTCCTGGACTGACTCATCTGATGGATCGCGGTCATCTCAAGATTCCTTGTATGGAGCTTTTTTTGTCAAGGAGTTCCCCAGGGCTGCAAACCTTTTGTCCTTCGTCAGTTTCTTTGTTC
>NZ_JBVVPP010000063.1:0-41152 GCF_055811315.1 Bradyrhizobium sp. MI1.4
CCACAAGCGCAAGAGAATGGCTTGCGGAGACAACCCCTCATCCGGCGCTTCGCGCCACCTTCTCCCACAAGGGGAGAGGGATGATCTCCGCCCCACCACCAGCGCGTCCACGATCGTCACGCCCTGCCCTTCCGCGTGCACCAGCACCGGGTTGAGCTCGATCTCCGCGATCTCCTCTGCATGTTGCGCGGCAAGCACGGAAATGTCCGCGATCAACTGCGACACCGCCGCAACATCCGCCATCGCCGCCCCGCGAAATCCCGTCAGCAGCGGCGCGGCTTTCAAGCGCGCCAGCATCGTGCCGGCTTCTTCTGCGCTGACCGGCGCCGGGCGGTAGACGACGTCGCGGAACAATTCGGTCGTGATGCCGCCAAGGCCCACCATCACCATCGGCCCGAACGTCGCGTCTGTCATGGTGCCGATGATGATCTCGACACCCTGCTTCGCCATCGGGCAGACCAGCACGCCCTGAATGGCCGCCTCAGGCCTGTGCTGGCGCACATTGTTGAGCAGCGCCTCGAACGCCAGAAACGCTTCGCCCTTTGTGGTGATATTGACGCGCACGCCGCCGACCTCGCTCTTGTGCGCGATGTCCGGCGACTGGATCTTCAGCACCAGCGGAAAGCCGACGCGGGCGACGGCATCATCGAGCTCGCCCTTGTCCTTCACCAGCACTTCATCCGGCAGCGCGATGCCGGCGGCGCGGAGCAATGTCTTGCTGTCGGCTTCCGAGAGCGCAGGCGATTTCAGCTGTGCTGAGATGTCTCGCGCGGGGACTTGCGCCCCGTCCGCGGGCTTCCGCAGCTCGAAGGTGGCATAATCGACGAGCTGCCGCATCGCGACGCCGACATAAGTGAGGCCGGAGAGCACCACGACGCCGGATTTGGCAAGCTCGCGCCGCGCGAAATCGGACGGTACCGTGTAGGAATAGAACACCACCGGCTTGTGCTGCGCGGCCAGCACCGGCGTCAGCTCGGCTTCCTTGAAGGGCTTCCGGACGTCGCTCGACAGCGACAGCACGATCAGGATTGCGTCGATCTCGTCCGACGCGGTGAGCACATCGACGCTCTTTTGCAAGCCGCCCGAGGTCACGCCCTGCGCCGTGACGTCGATCGGGTTGCGCGCGGTGCCGTAGGACGGCATCAGCGCGCTGATCTCCGCCTGGACTTTTTCGGAGAGCTCCGGCACCTGCAAGCCTTGCAGCGCCACGGCATCGGCGCCCCAGATGCCGGCGCCGCCGGAGACGGTGACCACGGCGACGCGATCGCCTTTCGGCAACGGATTGGTCGCAAGCACAGCTGCGATCGTCAGCGCCTCGTCGAGATCGTTGGAGACGATGAAGCCATATTTGGCGAACACCGCGTCGTAGGCCGCCGACCATCCGGCCATGCTCGCGGTGTGCGAGGCGGCCGCGCGCATCCCGGCGCCGGAGCGGCCGACCTTCGTGACGATGACAGGCTTTTTCAGTTCGGCGGCGCGCCGCGCTGCCGCGAGAAACTTGTCGACGTCGCGAATGCCTTCGATGAACAGCAGGATCACGTCCGTTGAAGCGTCCTGCACCATGTAATCCAGAAACTCGCCGGCCCCGAGATCGGATTCGTTGCCGGCACTGACGACATAGCTCACGGCAATGCCGAGCGCACTGGCGCGGTGATAATACGCAAAGCCGATGCCGCCGCTCTGCGCCACGATGCCGATCCGCTTCGTCGTGGCGACCAGCGGCACCACGCTCGGCTTGACGTCCACGGCGGGACTGAACGTCGCCGCCACGCGCTGCTTCTGGCTGAAAAAGCCTTCGGCATTCGGACCGGAAATCCGCATGCCGGTGCGCCTCGCCAGCGCCGCGATCGCGTCCTGCATCGCCGCGCTCTCCCCGCCCTCCTCGGCGAAGCCGGAGGAGATGATAACAGCGTTCTTCACGCCGGCGGCGGCGCATTGTTCGAGCGCGGCGAGCACCGCGCGGGCGGGGATGAGGATGATTGCGAGATCGACCGGCGCGCCGATGTCGGTGATCGATTTGTAGCAAATGAGGCCGTCGATCTCGGCGTAGTTCGGGTTCACCGGATAGATTTTTCCGGGATACTCGTTCTTGCGCAACATCGACAGCAGGCGCCCCGGAATCTTCTCGTGATCGCGCGAAGCACCGATCAGCGCGATGCTGGCGGGTGCAAAGAAGCTGTCGAGCGGATGCGGCATGTGCAGATTCCAATTGTCGGTCTGGCGCTACCCCCGTCATGGCCGGGCCTGACGACACAACGAGAACTAGCGCAAGTGGTCAAGCAGCGAGCCGAAATGTCACGCCGCTCAGCAGAAACTCATTGCCCGCCACCGCGAGCCCCTTGGCCTTGGCGGCATGCAGCACCTGGGCCACATCTGTCACCTGAAACTCCAGCGCGCTCATGATTTCGCTGGCGCCCTTCACGAACCGGAAGGTCGCGTTGGTCAGCTTCAGTTCGACATCGCCACTCGGCGCCACGCCGATGAGCTTGCCCCAATGCTCGGCCAGCCCTTGCGGGTCCGGGCTCTGTATTTCCACGCTCGTCAACGCCTGCGTCACGTCCTTGCGGATGAATTTATGCCAGTCTGGCCCCGCTGGCGGATAAGGCCCCAAAATGTCGTCGCTGCCTTCGGTGTGGTTGAACTCGATGAAGGCGGCGCGACAGTCGCGGGGATGGAGCTGCACGCCGTGATAGGGCGCGTGGTCGATCACGTTGGCGGTGCGCACGCCCAGAGCGTTGGCGTTACGGCCGCGCTCGTCGGGATCGTTGCAGCAGAAGATCGCCATGTAGCCGCCGCGGCCGCCGCTCTTCTCGATGAAGCGGCCGGCCGTGGTGCCCTCCTTGAACGGCGCGACCACCTCCAGCAGGATCGTGTCGACCGGCAGCAGCGCGTTCTCCAGGCCGTATTTCGCGACGTTGCCGTCGCGGTAGCAGACAGCGAGGCCCATGATGTCAGCGATATCCGCGATCACGGGCGCGAGCTGCGGCGCGACCAGGCAGATCTGCCGCAACCGCATATAGGGCGCCATCGTCATGCGCCCTTGAAGGTCGGCTTGCGCTTCTCGACGAACGCCTTTGCGGCCTCCTTGTGATCCTCGGTATCGCTGCAGCGGGTGTGATGGATCGCCTCGCCGTCGAAGCAATCCTCCAGCGCGAGATGCTCGGCATTGTTGATGTTGCGCTTGATGAAGCCAAGCGCGATCGACGGGCCCTGCGCCAGCGACAGTGCGAGCTCGTGCGCGGCCGTATCGATCTCGGCGTCGGGAACAACCTTGGTCACCATGCCGATCGCATGTGCTTCCTTCGCGGTCAGCACCGGCGAGGTCAGATAGAGCTCGCGCGCCCGCGCACTGCCGAGCAGCTGGGTGAGGAAATAGGTGCCGCCGTAATCGCCGGAGAAGCCGACTTTTGCGAAGGCGGTGGTGATCTTGCAGGATTCGGAAGCGACGCGGAGGTCACACGACAGCGCCATCGACAGACCCGCGCCGGCGGCAGCTCCATCGAGCTGTGCCACCACGGGCTTTGGCATCTGGTGCAGGATACGCGACACTTCCATGCCGCGGCGCAGGTTCGCCATTTTCACTTCGAACGGCAGCGGCGCCCGGCCCTCCGCCATCGACTTGACGTCGCCGCCGACGCAGAAGGAGCCGCCCGCGCCCTTGAACAAGACCGCGCGCACCTCCGGATCATCCGCCGCGCGCCGTGCCGCCACGACCAGCCCGGCCACCATGTCCGGGTTGAGCGCGTTCTTGCGCTCGGGCCGGTTCATGGTGATGGTGAGCAGCCCGCCTTCGAGCTTCTGCAGGACCATGTCGTTGCTCATGGGACGTCTCCCTTGTTGTTGTTTGCTTCGGTCTATCGACGCTCGTCATTGCGAGCGAAGCGAAGCAATCCAGAGATGTTTCCGCGGAGACAGTCTGGATTGCTTCGTCGCTTCGTTCCTCGCAATGACGGTGTTTATTTCTTCACCAACGGGCAGCGCGACTGCTCCAGCGACTGGAACGCCTCGCTGCCGGGCACGGTGGCGAGCAGCTTGTAGTCGTCCCAGCGGCCCTTGGATTCCGACGGCTTCTTGACCTCGAACAGGTACATGTCGTGCAGCATGCGGCCGTCCTCGCGGATCTTGCCGTTCTTGGCGAAGAAGTCGTTGATCGGCGTCTCCTTCATCACTTTCATCACCGTCGCAGCGTCGGTCGTGCCGGCTGCCTTCACCGCTTTCAGATAGTGAGTCACGGACGAATAGACACCAGCTTGCGCCGAGGTCGGCGGCCGCTTCATACGCTCCTGGAAGCGCTTCGAGAACGCGCGGGTGTCATCGTTGAGATCCCAGTAGAAGGCTTCCGCCAGCAACAGGCCCTGCGCGGTCTCGAGTCCGATGGAGTCGATATCGGTCACGAAGGCGAGCAGCGGCGAGACCTTCTGGCCGCCCTTGGTGATGCCGAACTCGGCCGCCTGCTTGATGGCGTTGACGGTGTCGCCGCCGGCATTCGCAAGCCCGATCACCTTGGCTTTCGAGGCTTGGGCCTGGAGCAGGAACGACGAGAAATCCGACGTGTTGAGCGGATGGCGCACGCTGCCGAGCACCTTGCCGCCGGTCTTGGTCACGACGGCGCTGGTGTCCTTTTCCAGATCCTGGCCGAAGGCGTAGTCGGCGGTGAGGAAGTACCAAGTGTCGAGGCCCGACTTCACGGCCGCAAGGCCGGTCACATTGGCCTGACCGTAGGTGTCGAACACGTAGTGAATGGTATAGGGACCGCAGGCCTCGTTGGTGAGGCGGATCGAGCCCGGGCCGTTGAACATGATGATCTTGTTGCGCGCTTTCGCGATCTCGCCGGCGGCGAGCGCGGTCGCGGAGGCCGCGACGTCATAGATCATTTCGACGCCCTGATTGTCGAGCATGTCGCGGGCGATATTGGCGGAGAGATCGGCCTTGTTCTGATGGTCGGCAGCCAGCACCTGGATCTTGCGGCCGAGCACCTCACCGCCAAAGTCCTCCACGGCCATCTTGGCCGCGGTCTCGCTGCCGGGGCCGGTGATGTCGGCATAAAGGCTCGACATGTCGAGGATGCCGCCGATCTTCAGTGGCGGCTTGTCCTGGGCCTGCACGGCGCTCGCGCTCAGCGCCAACGCAGCGGCAAAAATGCCCGACAAAACATGCTTCATCGAAAAGACCTCCCTTATCGCGCCGTACTCTGATGGCGGCTTGGTTATTGCTGTTACCGCAATCATGCCGCATGCGCGACAGCGCAGCAAGCGCACGGGACGATGCAGATGAACGATCAACACGCGCTTTCCGCAAAGCGGAATGACGAGATGCGGAAGAGTGCCTCCGCCGTCATTGCGAGCGCAGCGAAGCAATCCAGGATCTTTCCTCGGAGGGACTCTGGATTGCTTCCCTGCGCTCGCAATGACGGAGTATGAACAAACAGTCTTCGCGCCCCACCGCGCTTGAGTTATGGTTGGAGCGCAACGCAACCTTTCCGGGCAACGTGACGCGACTGCTTCATCTCATCGTCGCATGTCTTCTGGTCGCGGCTCGCGGTGCGTCCGCCACGCCGTGCCAGTTCGAGTCCCAGGGCGAAGGCCGCGTCACCGCGATCGATGCGCGCAGTCTGCGTCTCGATGACGGCCGGGAAATCCGCTTGACCGGCATCGAGCCGACCGCAACCACGAAGCAGGCGCTGACGACGCTGCTCGTCGGTCGCGACGTTATTTTGCGCAGCGCCGACGACACGCCCGACCGCTATGGCCGCCAGGGCGCGCTGGTCTTTGTCGGCGAGAGCGACATCTCCGTGCAGGCGACGCTCCTCGCCGAGGGCGACGCCATCGTCTCCGCCGAGATCGCCGATAAGGACTGCGCGGCCGCCCTGATGGCGGCGGAGGCCGAGGCAAGGCGCCAAAAAAAGGGCAGCTGGGCTGACCTGTCGGCCATAAAAAACGCGGAAAGTCCGGACGATATTTTGGCGGGGATCGGGCGTTTTGTGGTGGTCGAGGGCAAAGTCCTGTCGGTCCGGCAAGCTGGGGCAATGACCTACCTCAACTTCGGACGAAACTGGACACGCGGCTTCGCCGTGACTATTTCAAAGCGCATGATACCCGCGTTCGAAAGCGCCGGGATCGCCCTTAAGTCTCTGGAAAATAAGCGTATTCGTGTCAGGGGCTGGGCTGAGGGGAATACGGGGCCGCGTATCGATGTACGCCTCGTGGGACAAATCGAGTTG
This sequence comes from Bradyrhizobium sp. MI1.4, assembly GCF_055811315.1. Taxonomy (NCBI): domain Bacteria; kingdom Pseudomonadati; phylum Pseudomonadota; class Alphaproteobacteria; order Hyphomicrobiales; family Nitrobacteraceae; genus Bradyrhizobium; species Bradyrhizobium sp. MI1.4. Next base: position 6,221 of record NZ_JBVVPP010000063.1, read on the forward strand.
CTGGGCGCAAACGAGCCGACAGGGGTAAGGCCCTAAAAAGGGCCAGGCACGGGTTAAGCGACGTGAATGGGGTGCTAGGACGGCACGGACGAGGTGAACGCCGCCGCCTGCGGGCAGCGCCGGCTGCGCTATGCCTCGTGCTGGGTTCAGCCCTCGCCGGTTGCGGCGATATGGGCCGGTTCCAGACCGCGGCGGCGCCCCCGACCGTCGCAATGCCCAAGCCGAAGCCGGCCGTCGCGCAGACCCCCGCCACCGAAAAGGAGCACGAGCGCATCCTGGCGAGCTACGGCGGCACATATGACGACCCCAGGCTCGAATCGCTCGTCACCAAGACCGTCGACCGCCTGGTCGCAGCGTCCGACCGCCCCGATCAGGGTTACAGGGTCACGATCCTCAATTCCGGCGCGGTGAACGCCTTCGCGCTGCCGAACGGCCAGCTCTATGTCACGCGCGGTCTTCTTGCGCTGGCGAGCGATACGTCGGAATTGTCTTCCGTGCTCAGCCACGAGATGGCGCATGTGCTGTCCAAGCACGCCGCGATGCGCGAGGACCAGGCCCGCCAGGCCGCGATCGTCACCCGCGTCGTCACCGACATGAGCAACGATCCCGATCTCACCGCGCTGGCGCTCGCCAAGACCAAGCTGACCATGGCGAGCTTTTCGCGCAATCAGGAGTTCGAGGCCGACGGCGTCGGCGTCGGCATCTCCGCCAAGGCCCATTTCGATCCTTATGGTGCTGCACGCTTTCTCTCGGCGATGGAGCGCAATGCCGAGCTGAAGGTCGGCAAGACCTCGCTCGATCCGCGGGCGCAGGATTTCACCTCGTCGCATCCGGCAACGCCCGAGCGCGTGCAGAACGCGCAGACCATCGCGCGGCAATACGCAGCGCCAGAGGGCGGCGAACGCGACCGCGAGACCTATCTCGCCGCGATCGACAATCTCGTCTACGGCGAAGACCCCAGCGAAGGTTTTGTCCGTGGCCGGCGCTTCCTGCATCCGAAGCTCGGTTTCACCTTCCAGGCGCCGGACAATTTTACGCTCGACAACACCGCGCAGGCCGTGATCGGCGTGCGCGACGGCGGCTCGCAGGCGATGCGCTTCGACGTCGTGCGGGTGCCGGCCGAACAGTCGCTGGGCGATTACCTGAATTCCGGCTGGATGGAGGGCGTCGAGAAGGCCTCCACCGAGGACATCACCATCAACGGTTTTCCGGCTGCGTCCGCCACCGCCAAGGGCGACCAGTGGCAGTTCAAGGTCTATGCGCTGCGCTTCGGCAGCGACGTCTACCGCTTCATCTTCGCGGCACGGCAGAAGTCGACCGAGAGCGAGCGCAATGCGCGCGAGACCGTCGGTTCATTCCGCCGCCTGACGCTCGACGAGATCCAGGCCGCGCGCCCGCTGCGCATCAAGGTCATCACCGTACAGCCTGGCGACACCGTGGAATCGCTCTCCCACCGCATGGCCGGCGTCGACCACCCGGCCGAGCGTTTTCGCGTGCTCAACGGGCTCGATCGCAACGCGCAGGTGAAGGTGCGCGATCGTGTGAAGGTCGTGGCGGATTGACGCGCGGTGGTTCCGCAAACTCCGCTGTCGTCCCGGCGTCGGCCGGGACCCATAACCCCAGGGAGCAATTTGGCGGGCGCTGGTCGTTCGGGATTAAGAACACCCGCGTTCGATAGATCACGCGGTATGGGTCCCGGCCCCCGTGCGCAATTGCGCACTAGGCCGGGACGACATTCGCTTGTAGCTGCAGCTCACGCCCTAACCGCCCGCGTCCATATCGCCGGCCTCGCGCTGGCCGCTGAGCCAGAGCGCGAGCAAGGTCCAGAACGCGCCTGACAGCAGGTACGCACCCGAGGCGATGACGCCGAGATTGGTCGCCAGCAACAGAGCGACCAGCGGTGCAAAGCCTGCGCCGAACAGCCAGGCCATGTCGGAGGTCAGCGCCGAGGCCGTGTAGCGATACGCCTGCTTGAAGTTCGAGGCGATCGCACCCGAGGACTGGCCGAACGAGAGGCCGAGCAGGATGAAGCCGATCACCATGTAGATGGTCTCGCCGAACGCGCCGGCATCGAGCAGCTGCGGGGCAAAGCCGCTGTAGATCGCGATCGCGATCGCCGATCCCATCAGCAGCGACTTGCGGCCGACGCGATCGGCGATGACGCCGGAGAGCACGATCGCGCCGACGCCGAACACGGCGGCGACGATCTCGATGATCAGGAAGCGCACCGGGCTTTCGCGGGTGAACAGGAACACCCAGGACAGCGGAAACACCGTGACCATGTGGAACAGCGCGAAGCTCGCCAGCGGCGCAAACGCACCGAGCATGATGTTCTGGCCTTCGCGCGCCACGGTCTCGGAGATGCGCGAGGGTTGCAATTCGCGGGTCTCGAACAGCGAGGCATATTCTTCCGTCGTCACCATGCGCAGGCGCGCGAACAGCGCTACGACGTTGATGGCGAAGGCGACGAAGAACGGATAGCGCCAGCCCCAATCGAAGAAATCGTCGGCCGACAGATTCCCGGCGAAATAGGCGAACAGCCCGCTCGCCACGATCAGACCAAGCGGCGCACCAAGCTGCGGCACCATCGCGTACCAGCCGCGCTTTGAAGGCGGCGCGTTCAGCGCCAGCAGCGAGGCCATGCCGTCCCAGGCGCCGCCCCAGGCCAGACCCTGTGCGATGCGCGCCAGCGCCAGCAGCCAGATCGCGGCAGCGCCGATCTCGTGATAGCCGGGCAGGAACGCGATCGCGACGGTGGCGGTGCCGAGCAGGAACAGCGCCGAGATCAGCTTGGCCGTCTTGCCGTACTCGCGGTCGACCGTCATGAAAATGACGGTGCCGATCGGCCGCGCCATGAAGGCCAGCGCGAAGATCATGAAGGAATAGAGGGTGCCGGTCAGTTCGCTCGTGAACGGGAAGACCAGGCGCGGGAACACGATCACCGAGGCGATCGCGAAAACGAAGAAGTCGAAGAATTCCGAGGTGCGGCCGATGATCACGCCGATGGCGATCTCGCCGGGACTGGCCTGGTCGTGGCCGTGCTCGCCCGAGTGGTCTGCCATTGCGGGGGTCTGTGCCATCGCCATTCGCGCGCCCTTAACGTTCTGAAACCAAAGCCGACTGCCCGGCGAGGCGCCAGGCAATCGAATCCTGTCTGGCGCAACATCCCGCACTGCAACATTGGACAAATTGTCCAATGTTGGGATTGCTGCGCCGCAGCTACCCCTTGGCCCCGCAAAAGAAACTCATTCTCATAAGGCTCGGCCCGTGTCCCGTTTCAAGATCCTGGCGATGCTACCCTTGGCGGTTATGCTAAGTGGCTGCAACTACGTCGTGCTGGCGCCGGCCGGCGATATCGCGGCGCAGCAGCGCGACCTTGTCATCATCTCCACCGTCCTGATGCTCCTGATTGTCGTCCCCGTGATGGCCCTGACGGTGCTGTTCGCCTGGCGCTACCGGCAGTCCAACACCGACGCCCGCTACGAGCCGGAATGGGACCACTCGACCAGCCTCGAGCTGGTGATCTGGTCGGCGCCGCTTCTGATCATTGTTTGCCTTGGCGCGCTGACCTGGATGGGCACGCACCTGCTCGACCCCTATCGCACGCTCGGCCGCATCCATGCCGACCGCGCAGTCGACCAGTCCAAGGCCCCGCTCGAGGTCGACGTCGTCGCGCTCGACTGGAAGTGGCTCTTTATCTATCCGGATTACGGCATCGCCACCGTCAACGATCTGGCAGCTCCCGTCGATCGTCCGATCAACTTCCGCATCACCGCGTCCTCGGTGATGAACTCGTTCTACATCCCCGCGCTGGCCGGCCAGATCTACGCAATGCCGGGCATGGAGACCAAGCTCCACGCCGTCGTGAACCACGCCGGCAGCTATCGGGGCTTTTCGGCGAACTACAGCGGGGCCGGCTTCTCCGGCATGCACTTCAACTTCCAGGGTCTCGACGACAAGGGCTTTGACGCCTGGATCGCCAGCGCCAAGTCCGGCGGCGGCTCGCTCGGCCGCGCCGAATATCTCCAGCTCGAAAAGCCCAGCCAGAACGAGCCGGTGCGGCGCTACGGTACCGTGGATTCCGATCTCTACCGCCTGATCCTCAACATGTGCGTCGAGACCGGCAAGATGTGCCAGAGCGAGATGATGGCGATCGACGCCAAGGGCGGCCTCGGCCATGAGGGCCTGAACAACACCCTGCCGCTGGCCTACGACAAGTACGCCCGCCGCGGCACCGCGCTTGGGCCGGAGCCGACTTTCGTCGCCGGCACCTGCACGCCCGATGCGCCGCAGGGCAGGACCACCGCTTCCATCACGGCACCTGTCGACACCGCGCCGCTGCTCGGCGCCGGCCTGAAGCGGCCGAGTTTCACGCCGCTGAAGTCCTCGTCCTTCTTCCTCGGACAACGTCCGAAGTCAGATTCGTAAAGAGATCCCGCATGTCTCCTGATCTTCTCAAGCTCATCTTCGGCCGGCTCACCTTCGAATCGCTGCCGCTGCACGAGCCGATCGTCGTCGGCACGTTTGCCGTGGTGGCGACCGGCGGCCTCATCATGCTCGCCGGCCTGACCTATTTCCGCGTCTGGGGTTATCTCTGGAGCGAGTGGTTCACCAGCGTCGACCACAAGCGCATCGGCATCATGTACATGATCCTCGGCATCGTGATGCTGCTGCGCGGCTTCGCCGACGCGCTGATGATGCGGTTGCAGCAGGCGCTCGCCTTCGGCGGCTCGGAGGGCTATCTCAACGCCCATCACTACGACCAGGTCTTCACCGCCCACGGCGTGATCATGATCTTCTTCGTGGCGATGCCGCTGGTCACCGGCCTGATGAACTTCGTCGTGCCGCTCCAGATCGGCGCGCGCGACGTGTCGTTCCCGTTCCTGAACAATTTCAGCTTCTGGATGACGGTCGGCGGCGCGGTGCTGGTGATGGCCTCGCTGTTCATCGGCGAATTCGCCCGCACCGGCTGGCTCGCTTATCCGCCGCTGTCGAACATCGGCTACAGTCCGGATGTCGGCGTCGACTATTACATATGGGGGCTACAGGTCGCGGGCGTCGGAACGACACTGTCCGGCATCAACCTGATCTGCACCATCGTCAAGCTGCGGTGCCCCGGCATGACCATGATGCGGATGCCGGTGTTCACCTGGACCGCGCTCTGCACCAACGTGCTGATCGTCGCTTCCTTCCCGGTTCTGACCGTCGTGCTCGCGCTGCTCTCGCTCGATCGCTACGTCGGCACCAACTTCTTCACGAACGATTTCGGCGGCAGCCCGATGATGTACGTGAACCTGATCTGGATCTGGGGTCATCCCGAGGTCTACATCCTGGTTCTCCCCGCCTTCGGCATCTTCTCGGAAGTGACCTCGACCTTCTCGGGCAAGCGGCTGTTCGGCTACACCTCGATGGTCTACGCCACGGTGGTCATCACCATCCTGTCGTACCTGGTCTGGCTGCACCACTTCTTCACGATGGGGTCGGGCGCCAGCGTCAACTCCTTCTTCGGCATCACCACGATGATCATCTCGATCCCGACGGGCGCGAAGATGTTCAACTGGCTATTCACGATGTATCGCGGCCGCATCCGCTTCGAGCTGCCGATGATGTGGACGATCGCGTTCATGCTGACCTTCGTGCTCGGCGGCATGACCGGCGTGCTGCTCGCGGTGCCGCCGGCCGACTTCGTCCTGCACAACAGCCTGTTCCTGATCGCGCACTTCCACAACGTAATCATCGGCGGCGTCGTGTTCGGCGCGTTCGCCGGTATCGGCTACTGGTTCCCGAAGGCGTTCGGCTTCAAGCTCGACCCGTTCTGGGGCAAGCTGTCGTTCTGGTTCTGGGTCACGGGCTTCTACCTCGCTTTCATGCCGCTCTATGTGCTCGGACTGATGGGCGTGACCCGCCGGCTCCGTGTGTTCGACGACCCGAGCCTGCAGATCTGGTTCATCGTCGCCGGCATTGGCGCCTTCCTGGTCTTCCTTGGCATCCTCTCGATGCTGATGCAGTTCGCCGTCAGCTTCCTCAGGCGCGAGCAGCTCAAGGACGTCACCGGCGATCCCTGGGACGCGCGCACGCTGGAATGGGCGACCTCCTCGCCGCCGCCGGCCTACAACTTCGCCTTCACCCCCGTCGCTCACGACAACGACGCGTGGTGGGACATGAAGAAGCGCGGTTATCAGCGCCCGCTCACCGGGTTCAAGCCGATCCACATGCCGAGCAGCACCGGCACCGGCATCATCCTCGCCGGCTTCGCCACCGCGATGGGATTCGGCCTGATCTGGTACATCTGGTGGCTGGCGGCCGCGAGCTTCATCGCGATGCTCGCCGTCGGCATCGGTCACACCTTCAACTATCACCGCGATTTCGATATTCCGGCCGAGGACGTCATCCGGGCCGAAGACGCGCGCACCAAGCTGCTCGCCGGAGCCAAGTAAATGACTGTCGCTGTCAATCCCACGCAAACCGGCGAGCCGGTCTTCTACCTCGCCGACGAACACCCGCATCCGGAAGGCTACAGCACCTCGCTCGGCTTCTGGATCTATCTGATGAGCGACTGTCTCATCTTCGCGATCCTGTTCGCCACTTTCGGCGTGCTCGGCGGCAATTACGCCGCCGGCCCGGCGCCGAAGGATCTGTTCGAGCTGCCGCTGGTCGCGGTCAACACCTCGATGCTACTGCTGTCGTCGATCACGTATGGTTTTGCCATGCTGACGATGCAGCAGAACAAGATCGCGCAGACCCAGATCTGGCTGGCGATCACCGGCCTGTTCGGAGCCGCATTCATCGGCATCGAGCTGTCCGAGTTCGCCCACATGATCCATGAGGGCGCGACGCCGCAGCGTAGTGCTTTCCTGTCCGCCTTCTTCACCCTGGTCGGCACCCATGGCCTGCACGTCAGCTGTGGCCTGATCTGGCTGGTGACCCTGATGGTGCAGGTCTGGAAGTTCGGCCTGATCGACGCCAATCGCCGCCGCCTGATGTGCCTGTCGATGTTCTGGCACTTCCTGGACGTGGTCTGGATCGGCGTCTTCACCTTCGTCTATCTCCTGGGAGTTCTGCGATGAACACCGATACTCACGCCGCCCACGCGGACGATCATCATCACGGCGACAGCCACGCCAATGCCCACGGCTCGTTCTCGACCTATATGCTCGGCTTCGTGCTCTCGGTCGTGCTCACCGCGATCCCGTTCTGGCTGGTGATGAGCGGCGCGCTTCCGAGCAAGCAGATCACCGCGCTGGTGATCATGGCCTTCGCGGTCGTGCAGATCGTCGTGCACATGATCTACTTCCTGCACATGAACACGACGTCAGAGAACGGCTGGAGCATGATGGCGCTGATCTTCACCATCGTCATGGTGGTGATCGCCCTGTCGGGTTCGCTGTGGGTGATGAACCACCTCAACAGCAACATGATGCCGATCCACCAGATGACCGGGATGAAATGAACGAGACCCGGACCGTGACGAGCGAGGCAAACGGGACGCGCAGCAACGCAGCGCGCCCGCCCTTGTGGCTCACGATCCTCTCGCTCACGGCCATTGGACTTCTGATCGCGCTCGGCGTCTGGCAGATCGAGCGCCGCGCCTGGAAGCTGGCGCTGATCGATCGCGTCGAGCAGCGCGTTCATGCCCCGGCCCAGCCGATCCCCTCCCCGGCGGCATGGCCGACCGTCTCCGCCGCAAACGACGAATACAGACACGTCAGCGTCTCCGGCCGGTTCCTGCATGACCGCGAGACCCTGGCTCAGGCCGTCACCGAAGAAGGCCCGGGCTATTGGGTGCTGACACCGCTCAGGCGCGACGACGGCACGCTGGTCCTGGTCAACCGCGGCTTCGTGCCGTCCGACCGGCGCGATGCGTCGACGCGCTGGGACGGCAACCCGCAAGGCCAGGTCGAGATCACCGGCCTGTTGCGCGTGACGGAGCCAAAAGGCGGATTCCTCAGAAACAACGTGTCGGAGCACAATCGCTGGTACTCGCGGGATGTCGCAGCGATTGCGACGGCACGCGGCCTCGACCACGTCGCGCCCTTTTTCATCGATGCCGACGCTCGATCACAATCCGGCAGCGGCCCAATCGGCGGATTGACCGTGATCAGCTTTCCCAATAACCACCTGATCTACGCGCTGACGTGGTTTGCTCTGGCGTTCATGCTGGCCGGCAGACTTTTCGTCACATTCGGCGGCGGGCTGTTCCGCCGCAAGGAGCCCTGGAGCGGCTTCGCCCACGAAGCGGCCGGCGGCCTCGATGCTGTCGCCCGCAGGACGGGATCAGATGCTGGAACGATCGGCGAGCCCACCTGACAACGGAAGAACGCACAGCGCCGTCACGCTGCAATCGCAGGCGGACGCGCGCAGCGAGCTGATCGGCACAGCGCCAACCGACGACGAGACCAACCGCAAGAACATGGCGCTGCTGATCCAGCTGCGCTGGACCGCAGTGGTCGGCCAGATCGTGACCATCGGCGGCGTGCATGTGTGGCTCGGCATTCCCCTGCCCCTCACCCGCATGGGCGCGGTAATCGGCGCCCTGATATTTCTCAACATCTCCAGCCTGGTCTGGGTGCGCCATCGCGCCGCGATCACCAACAATGAGTTGCTGGTCGCCCTGATGCTGGACGTCGCCGCGCTGACCGCGCAGCTTTACCTCAGCGGCGGCGCCACCAATCCCTTCACCTCGCTGTTCCTGCTCCAGGTGACGCTGGGCGCGGTGCTGCTCGATGGCCGCTCGACCTGGTCGCTGGTCGCCTTGACCTGCGCGAGCTTCGTCTGGCTGACCGTCGCCTACCGACCGCTCGATCTGCCGCCGAACCCGCTGAGCGAGACCTACACCCTCACGGTTGCCGGCATGCTGCTGGGCTTCGTGCTCAACGCCGTGCTGCTGGTGGTGTTCGTCACCCGCATCAACAGGAATTTGCGCGAGCGCGACGCGCATCTGGCGGCGCTGCGCCAGCATGCCGCCGAGCAGGATCATATCGTGCGCATGGGCCTGCTCGCCTCCGGCGCGGCTCACGAGCTCGGCACGCCGCTCGCCTCGCTCTCGGTCATCCTCGGCGACTGGCGCCGCATGCCCGACCTCGCCGCCGATCAGGAGCTGGCCGAGGACCTCGAGGAGATGGAGACCTCGCTGCAACGCTGCAAGTCGATCGTGACAGGCATTCTGGTGTCGGCGGGCGAAGCCCGCGGCGAGGGATCGTCGCCGACGACGGTGGCGGCTTTCGTCACCGCGCTCGTGGAAGAGTGGCGCGACGCGCGCTCGGCGCGCACGTTGTATTTCGTCAACACTTTCGGCGAAGACGTCGCAATCGTCTCGGACGTCGCGCTGAAGCAGGTGATCTTCAACGTGCTCGACAACGCCTACGAGGTCTCGCGCGACTGGGTCGAGCTCGTTGCCGGGCGCGAGGGCGATCATCTCGTGCTGTCGATCAGCGATCGCGGCCCCGGCTTTGCGCCGGAGATGCTGGCACAGCTCGGAAAGCCCTATCAATCGAGCAAGGGCCGCGCCGGCGGCGGGCTCGGCCTGTTCCTGGTGGTGAACGTGGTGCGCAAGTTAGGGGGCAGCGTGACCGCCGAGAACCACAGGAAGCGCGGCGCTACGGTCCGCCTCACGCTGCCGCTCGCAACGCTCGCGATCGGAGGCAGCTTTGACGCCTGATCGTTCGCTCGTCGTCGTCGAGGACGATGCCGGCTTCGCCCGCACCCTGAAGCGTTCGTTCGAGCGCCGCGACTACGAGGTCGTGCTCGCCGCCTCGATCGAGGATGTGCGGAAAGTCCTGGAGGAGCGATCGTTTGGCTATGCCGTCGTCGACCTCAAGCTCGGCGGCGCCTCGGGACTGGCCTGCGTGGAGCTCTTGCACACGCACGATCCGGAGATGCTGATCGTGGTGCTGACGGGCTTTGCCAGCATCTCCACCGCCGTCGAGGCCATCAAGCTCGGCGCATGCCACTATCTGGCAAAGCCGTCGAACACCGACGACATCGAGGCCGCCTTCAACAAGGCCGCAGGCAATGCCGAGGTCGCGCTCGACGCCCGGCCGACATCGATTAAGACGCTGGAGTGGGAACGCATCCACCAGACCCTGATCGAAACCGATTTCAACATCTCGGAAGCCGCAAGGCGGCTCGGGATGCATCGGCGGACGCTGGCGCGGAAGCTCGAGAAGCGGCCGGTGAAGTGAGGAGGAGCGGATCGAAGCCGCTCCTCCTCTCCACTGGTTAGGCTTGCTTGCCATATCGCGCGATGACGTCGGCCAGGGCGGTGTGGCCTGCGCAGGATCCTGTTCCCGGATCATTGCTGCCGCTCTCCACGGCGGTGGCGTAGATGACCCCGGGATCGGCCTCGAGTTGTTGGCGCAGCGCGGCCAGCTTTGGCCAGCGGCTCCTGTCCGCGACAGCGTGGAAGTCGAGCCAGCGCGCCACACCTGCCAGCAAGGCGTCCGCGAGGGTCGGCCGGTCGGCGAGCAGGAACCTTGCCGGCTCGATCATGCCTTCGAGCTTGTCGTGACGTTCGATCACCTTTCTCCTTCCGAACTCCCGCAAGGCCGAACGCATGGCGTCGTCCATCGCCACGCCTTCCATTGCGACCCAAAGCGGCGCGAAGGCGCCGGTAAAGCCGGTATTCACGAACGCCATCAGCTGGTGCATGCGATCGGCTTGCGGCGACAACGGATCAAAGCTGATGCGCCGTTCGGTATCCCTGGCTTCGAGCCAAGCCGCGATCGCCATGGTTTCCGTCAGCACATCGCCCTGGTCCGTTATAAGTGCAGGCGTCTCGTGTCGCGGATTGATCCTGGCGTATGACGGGCTCAGCATCTCGCCCAGCATGTCGACGCGACACAGGCGATATGGCCTGCCAAACCATTCAAGAGCTGCAACGAGTCCCATGGAGCTTCCCATCGGGAAGCCGTAAAGTAGGATTGGATCCATCGATCTATTCTCCGTGATTTCTGATGATCACGCTGCGCAGCGGTCCCGAACCCTAGTCGCTCGCTCCATCAAGTAAATTGCGAACATTTTTGTAACCTGGAGCCCGCCGATGAAAGATCTCGTTTCGAGATGTCCCATCGAGGAAGTGATGCAGATCCTGAGCGGCCGGTGGCCTACGCTTCTGATCTACTATTTGAAACAGGGCACCAAACGGTTCAGCGACTTGCGTCGGGACAATCCGACCATCTCGCACAGGATGCTCGCCCTCGAGCTTCGCAAGCTGGAGGACGCCGGTATCGTGACTCGCACGGAATTCGACGGATACCCGTTGAGGGTCGAGTACGATCTGACCGCCGCCGGCCACACCTTGGTGCCGTTGATCGATGCGTTGGGCGCCTGGTGGTCGACGGTTGCGACTGACGCGCGCGGAGACGACCGCGAGACCGGGCGCGGCGCTTCGGGAAGCGCATCGCGGGTTTGATCCTGCTCAGGACCGCATAGGCTCAAAGCAATTCCGCCCGCTGACGTCCCCGAACCGGGGCGGTCAGCGTCTCCAAAACAAAAAGCCCGGCCGTAAGACCGGGCTTTGATCTGTTGCGTTCGACGCGCGAGACGCTTACGCGGCCTCGTCGGCGACCGTGGCGCCGCCCTCGGTCTCGTCGCTATCGCCCTCGGCGTCCGCATCGGCCTCGCCTTCGGCGGCTTCGGACTTGGCGCCAGTGCGGCGCGGGCTCTTGGCGAGCTGGGCCTCGATCTCCTTGACCGCTTCGGTCTCGGTCGAGTGCTGCACCACCGCGATCTCGCGGGAGAGACGGTCGAGCGCTGCTTCATAGAGCTGGCGTTCGCTGTAGGACTGCTCGGGCTGCGACTCGGAGCGATAGAGGTCGCGCACGACTTCCGCGATAGCGACGATGTCGCCCGAATTGATCTTCGCTTCGTATTCCTGGGCGCGGCGCGACCACATGGTGCGCTTGACGCGGGCACGGCCCTTGAGGGTCTCGAGCGCACGCTTCACCAGCGCGGGGTCGGAGAGCTTGCGCATGCCGACATTGGCGACCTTGGCGGTCGGCACGCGCAGCGTCATCTTGTCCTTGATGAAGTTGATGACGAACAGCTCGAGCTTCGCGCCGGCGATCTCCTGCTCCTCGATGGCCAGAATCTGGCCGACGCCGTGAGCGGGATAGACGACGAATTCGTTGGCCTTGAAGCCCTGACGCTGGGTCACAACCTTCTTTTCCTCGACCTTCGGCGCAACAGCCGCGGGCTTCATGGCCGGCTTGGCGGCAGCAACAGGGGCCTTGGCAGGAGCAGCAGCAACAGGAGCCTTTGCGGCGGGCTTGGCAGCGGGAGCCTTGGCAACAGCGGGCTTGGCGGCGGGCTTGGCGGCAACAGGCTTGGCAACGGTCGCTTTCGCGGCCGGCTTGGCAGTCTTGTTAGGCATTGCGCTTCTTTTGTTCTTCGAGGACTTTGCAGCCGGCGCCTTCGTCGCGGTCCGACCCTTGGATGCGCTACGGCTGGCCGCGGCGACTTTCTTGGCGTCCTTATGGGAAGCCTTCGCTGAAGTACTCTTTTTACGCGTTTTCTGTGACACAGCCTGCGCGCGGAAACTGCCACGCCCCTGTTCGACATTTGGTTTCACGGGAACCCAACGGGGCCGACGGGGCTAACCAGGGTTCGGCTCAATGTGCCCAATATAGCACATTTCCCGCAAAAATCAATGATTTAGGGGTGTTAAGGCCTAGTTTTCGGCGGTAAGGCCGCTAATAGGGTTAAGTTTGACCCGAATTAGTCGCCGGAGCCGGGGTTCGGCGAGAAATACTTGTCGAACTTGCCCTCCATGCCGTCGAAATCCTTGGCGTCGTCGGGTGATTCTTTCTTCTGGGTGATGTTCGGCCAGCTCTTGGCGTAGTCGGCGTTGACCGTGAGCCACTTTTCCAGGCCCGGTTCCGTGTCCGGCTTGATGGCATCGGCGGGGCATTCCGGCTCGCACACGCCGCAGTCGATGCACTCGTCAGGATGGATGACGAGCATGTTCTCGCCCTCATAGAAACAGTCGACCGGGCAGACCTCGACGCAGTCGGTGTACTTGCACTTGATGCACGCTTCAGTGACGACGTAAGTCATCCAACGCTCCGAAAAGCTCTTTTAAAAGTCGCGGCTTGCGTAGCGCGGATGGCCCGGCGCCGCAAGCTCAGGAACGGCCGATCATGACGGCTTTATGCGCTTGATCGACCAAGAAATGAATTCAAAGCGCAATTAATTGCGCTGAGAACTTGGCGGGCCTTCACCGAGCTCTTCGTAGAGCACACGGGCCGAGGCGGCATCGCCACGGCGCTCGTTGAAGGCGATGACTTTCAAGACGCGCACGGTGCGATCGAGCGCGATGGTGAGCACGTCGCCGATCTTGATCGCATGCCCCGGCGATTTCTCGCGTGCGCCGTTGACGCGAACATGGCCGGACTCGACAAGCGCGGCCGCGGAGGTGCGCGCCTTCACCACCCGCGCGTGCCACAGCCATTTGTCGATGCGCTGCCGCTCGGTCGTGGGCTCACTCCTTACGCCCGGACAGCTGCTCCTTCAGCGCAGCGAGCTTCGCGAACGGCGAGTTCGGATCGACCGGACGATCGCGCTCGCGCGGGGTGGCGCTCGATGCGTAGGGCCGCAGCGACGGGCCGCCCTGGCGGTCGCGGCCCTTGTCGCGGTCGCGGCCACGGTTATCGCGGCCCTTGTCGCGATCGCCGCCGAACTTGCCCTTGTTGCGGTCCTTGTTGTCGCGGTCCTTGTTGCCGCCATTTTTGCCCTCGAAGCGGCGGTTCTTGTCGTCGCGGCCCTCGGGACGCGGCGCAGCTTCGGCGCTACCTTCTCGCGGCTTGCGGAAGTCCCTGCCACCATCTCGACGATGACCGCCGCCATGGCGATGGCGCTCACCGCGCTTCTCGCCGTCGGCGGCAGGCTGGGCTTCGCCTTCGGCAGGCGCAGCGCCGGCTTCAGCGGCCGCCTGTGGACGCGGCTGGTGATGACGCTGGTTGCGATGGCGCTCGTGGCGCGGCTTGCGATCATCGTGACGGCCCGCGGGACGCCAGACCTCAATGAGCTCGGGCTCGGCGGGCGTCGCCGCGGCTTCCACGGGCGCTGCCGCATCGGCCGACGCAGCGGCTTCAGTTGCAGCGGTCTCTGCAGGCGCGGTTTCGGCAGGTGCGGTTTCGACAGCTTCAGCGGGGGCAACAGGCTCTTCCGCAGGTGGCGCGATGCCGGGAGCGTCTTCCGGCGTGACGGAAGCTTCGAGCGCCGGCTCGTCATGCGCGGGCTCGTCGTGCTGCTCCATCCCGGGCGCGTCTTCGACGGTCACAGGCTCGGCAGCGGCTTCGATCGCGGCATCCGCAGGGGTTGCGGCGTCCTCGACCGGCGTTTCGGTTGCGGGCGTCTCTTCGCTGGAGGCTTCAGCAACAGGCGCGTCAGCAATAGGCGTCTCGGCAACAGCCGCAGCCGGCTTCGCCGGCAGCGGCGGGCGCTTGTCCATGCGATAGCCGAGCGCACGCAGCACGGAGGCAAAGTCTTCGCCGGCGGAGCCGGTGAGCGAGGTCATCGCCTGCGTCACCACAAAGCTGCGGCCGTCGAATGCCCCGGCGGGCTTTTCGCCAGACGCGTTCTCGCGCCAGGCCAGCGCCGGACGGATCAGATCGGCCAGGCGCTCGAGGATATCGACGCGCACGGCGCGCTCGCCGGCCTGCTTGTAGCCGAGCACGCGATAGGCATCGCGCGGCAGCTGCTTGTCGACCGGGAACGAGGTGCGGCCGGAGCTTGCCAGATGCTGCGCGCCCGACAGCGCGGAGGGATCGACATTGTCCTGCTTCAGCGCCCAGAGCAGCGCGGCCAGCGCACGCCCGGCCGGCTTGAGCAGGCCGGGGAAATAGAGGTGATAGGCGCCGAAGCGGACGCCGTATTTGCGCAAGGTCGCCCGCGAGGGCTGGTCGAGATCCTTCAGCTCGTTGGCGATCTTCGGGCGCTCCAGCACGCCGAGCGCCTCGACGAGTTGATAGGCGATGCCGCGGGCGATGCCGGTGACGTCCTCGGCCTTGCTGAGCTCGAACAGCGGCCCGAGCAGCTTTTCGATATGCGTCTTGAGCCAGAGCTCGAGCCGGGCCTGCACCTTGTCGCGGGGGGCGCCCGTGAGGCGTTCGTCGGAGATGATGCGGATGCGCGGATGCAGCGCCTCCTCTGCGGCAGACAGCCGCGCCACGGCGTCGCCGGTCCAGCGGATGATGCCTTCCGAGGTCAGCACGAACTGCTCGTCCGGCGCATTGCTCAGTTTTTCGGCGCGCGCGTTGATCTCGCCGGCGAGCACGGCCTGCGCTGCAGCCTGCAACGCTTTCGCATCGGAGCCGGCTTCCGCCGCATCCGGTGCAAAGGTGAAGCCATCGAGGCGGCCGATGACATGGCCTTCGACGATGACTTCGCCGGTCTTGCCGATTTCCGTATTCAAGCTCGTGTTCTCCCGCAGGCGGCGCATCAATACACTGGTCCGGCGATCAACGAAACGCTCAGTCAAGCGTTCATGGAGCGCATCCGATAATTTATTTTCGACCTCGCGGGCGATCCCCTGCCAGCGTTCGGGGTCTTTCAGCCAGTCGGGGCGGTTGGCGACGAAGGTCCAGGTGCGAATCTGCGCGATCCGGGCCGACAGCGTGTCGATATCGCCGTCGACGCGGTCGGCCTGGTCGATCTGGGTCCTGAACCAGGCGTCGGGGATGCATCCCTTCCGCATCAGGAAGCCGTACAGCGTCGTCACCAGCTCAGCATGGGCGGCCGGCGACAGCTTTCGATAATCCGGGACCTGGCAGGCCTCCCACAGCCGTTCCACGGCGTCCTTGCCATGCGCGACATCGCGCACCTCGGCGTCGCGGGCGGCGTGGTCGAGCACGCGCATGTCCTCGGCAATCGGCGCGCGCGTCAGCGCCTCGTGGCCGGGGGCCAGGTTCAGCGAGACCTGGAGCGCGCCGAGGGAAGCAAAATCCAGCTTCGAATTGCGCCATTGCAAAACCTTCACGGGATCGAAGGTGTGGTTCTGCAGCGCATTGACGAGCTCGGGCTCGAACGGGCCGCAGCGGCCGGTGGTGCCGAAGGTGCCGTTGCGGGTGGCGCGGCCGGCGCGGCCGGCGATCTGGGCGAATTCGGACGGCGTCAGGCGGCGGAACTGGTAGCCGTCGTACTTGCGGTCGGAGGCAAAGGCGACGTGGTCGACGTCGAGATTGAGGCCCATGCCGACGGCGTCGGTGGCGACGAGGTAATCGACCTCGCCGTTCTGGAACATCGCGACCTGCGCGTTGCGGGTGCGCGGCGACAGCGAACCCAGCACCACGGCGGCGCCGCCATGCTGGCGGCGGATCAGCTCGGCGATGGCGTAGACCTCGTCGGCCGAGAAGGCGACGATGGCGGTGCGGCGCGGCTGCCGCGTGATCTTGCGATCACCCGCGAATTCCAGCTGCGACAGGCGCGGCCGCGTGATCATGGAGACGCCCGGCAGCAGCCGCTCGATGATCGGGCGCATGGTCGCAGCGCCGAGCAGCAGCGTCTCGTCGCGGCCGCGGCGGTTGAGGATGCGATCGGTGAAGACGTGGCCGCGTTCCAGATCAGATGCGATCTGCACCTCGTCGACGGCGAGGAACGAGACGTCGAGATCCCGCGGCATCGCCTCGACGGTCGAGACCCAATAGCGCGGCGCTTTCGGCTTGATCTTCTCCTCGCCGGTCACGAGCGCGACGGCATCGGGGCCGAGCCTTGCTGCGATCTTGTTGTAGACCTCGCGCGCCAGCAGGCGCAGCGGCAGCCCGATCATGCCGGAGGGATGCGCGAGCATCCGCTCGATGGCGAGATGGGTCTTGCCGGTGTTGGTGGGACCAAGCACCGCAGTGACGCCGGCGCCGGGAAGCCGCTCGGAAGCGAAGGGAGAGGAGGAAAAAGGCATCTGGGGGATTAGGTAATGGCGATTGGGGCGAATGTCAGTGCTGTTTTGGGGCGGTGGCGCGAAGGGCCCGCCTCACGCGCTGGTGTCATCGCCCGGCTCGACCGGGCGATCCAGTATTCCAGAGGCGGCGCAGATCAAACCGAGAGGGCGCGGCGTACTGGATGCGCCGGTCAAGCCGGGGCATGACGGCGGAGAATGCGGCGCCTCTCCCTGAACCCAGCGCAACTGTCTCACTTTGACGCTTTTCCCGTTGGCTTTAAGCTTCGGAACGAGTTGAGAACGAATCGCGGCCGAATCGCTGACTCCCCCTTGAGTCCTGTTCCGTTCACGCAAGATGTCGCGGGAGGCTTGTTGGGTCGCACTAGATGGAGTTTTGGCCCGCCGCACAAGCGACGTTTCGGTGGCGGATTCGTTAAAGCTGGGGACGGCGCGGAGTCGAATCAGAATCGGGGAGGAGTCAAATGGATTCCCGGTTCTCGACCCGCTCCAAACAAAAAGCGCGAAAACAACCCCATGCACAGTAGGCATGTCATTGACATCGCTCGCATTTATTTTCGCCAAAAGGGAGATCAGCGCAGGGACGGCAGGCCTACTGCGTCTTCGCGACCTTGGGCGGCTGGGCGCTGGTGATGAAGCTGGTCGCTTCCAGCATGGCCGGCCCGAGCGGCGTCGGCACTTTCAGCCAGAACGGGACCAGGATGCGCGTGCCGGCGATCGGCGCGAACGCGACCTCGATGTTGCGCTGGGCGGCGAGATATTTGATCACGGGACGGTCGGGGATGTAGCCGGCGATGGGCACGAAATACAGCGAGCAGACCACGACCTGGCCGTGATAGCCCTTCTCCGCCTTGACGTTCTCCATGCGCTTGAAATCGAGCTTGAGCTCATAGCGCATGCGGCCGTCGAACACGGCGGCGCTGCCGTGGCAGGCGTCCGCCGACAGCACGTCGCCGGTGCCGGATACGCGCACCAGCGAGGCCGTCATCGGGTCCCAGACGCCGCGGCGATGCGCATCGGTGACGACGATGCGGTCGGGATCGACCGGCGGCTCCGGCAGGATGGCAAAATCCTTCACATTGCCCTTGTCGAGCGTGATGCGGATCTCTTCGGTCTTCTTCGAGGTGGTGGTGGAGGCCTGGTAGCCGGTCGCGACCAGCGCGCCGTTGACCACGCGCCCTTGCGAGGCGCCGGTGCCCGACCCGCCCGCGAAGGATTTTAGAAGCCCCGAGGTGCCGCCGGAGGCCGCGGCCGCGAACACGTCGTCCTGGATGTCGATATTCCAGGCGCCCTTGCCGACGGGAATGCCCGCCAGCGTCGCCTCATATTGCGCCTCGAGCTTGCCCTGCGCCGCCGCGGGCTCCGCCGCCCACGCCAAGACCAGCCCGCCAAGGGCCGCCATGACCCAGCGGCCGGCAGCGCGCGGATTCCTCGCGCGCCGCTCCGCTGAGCGCAGGCCGGGCGCAAGATGAGGCGTTGTGAGCACGAAACAATCCAATCGGGGCGCGAACGGTTGTTACTTAAGCCAAATACCGCGCCAAGCAATGCGTCCGGGCCTATCCGCGTCCGGAACTCCACCGGACTTTTCGGGCGCGAATACGCCCTTTATGTGATGGTAAGGCGCGATAATCATTGCCGTTTTGGTGATCGGGGTGGGACTGAAAAGCGCACCTCACCGCGCCACCTCCACCGCCGTCATGCCCCGGCTTGACCGGGGCATCCAGTACGCCGCGGCCCCTCTGGTCAGCCGCACCGTCTCGGCGTACTGGATCGCCCGGTCCCGGCTCCGCCAAGGCTACGCCGAGGCCCACACGGGTGCTCGGCCCGCCGAAGCTTCAGCGAAGGCGGCGAGCCGGGCGATGACAGCTCGCGTGAGGCACGAAACCCGCCCCAAAACCTTGACGTCCCGCCGCTTCCCCCCTATACGTCCGCCCGCTCCCTGCAAGGACAGAGATTTGCCCGTGGCGCCCCGAATGGCGGCCGCACATCGTTGGGAAAGATTGAGGATTTTGCCATGTCTCGCCGCTGCGAATTGACGGCCAAGGGCCCCCAGGTCGGCCACACGGTCAGCCACTCCAACATCAAGACCAAGCGCCGCTTCCTGCCGAACCTGGTCAACGTGACCTTCATCAGCGAAGCGCTGGGCCGCAACGTGCGCCTGCGCGTCTCCACCAACGCGATCAAGAGCGTCGATCACAATGGCGGCCTCGATCCCTTCCTGCTCAAGGCCAAGGCCGCCGTGCTGTCACCGCGCGCCCTCGAGCTGAAGCGCGCCATCCAGAAGAAGGTCGGCCCGACGCCGGCGCCGGAGAAGAAGGCGAGCTAAGAATTTTCGGATTGGGCGAGGGCTTGCGTCGCGAGGCGTAGGCTTAGCTGGATAGAGTTTGCATTACGGCCGGATCGGAAGATCCGGCCGTTTGTTTTGGAGCGTTCGACCTGAAGTTGCGTCCCACGTCTGCATTATCTAAGTTGCGTAAACGCGAACATTTCGGCGAAAGGCAATTGCGTGGATACTTGTCGCATTTGCTCCACCGGAGTTATGACCGATGGCGTCCTCGTCGATGGCTCGGTATTTCATAAGCGTTGCCTTGAACGGCTCAAGCGAGACGCTGAGGATTTCAAGTTTCGAGAACAACGACTTCTTAGCGAGCTTCGAAAGCCGTTAGGATTCATCGACAACATCTCAATGATATTTTTTCGGTCGCGACAGATCGAGCTACTTGCGGCAAAGCAGCATCTTGCTGAGCGGATACGAGTTGCTCGGGACGAGCACGAAGCAACGCTCGCAAAGATTCGCCTCATCTACGATTTGTGGCCTACTTATCCACCTGATTGGGATGAACGACAGCGCCTATCGAGCGCATCACCATGCGAGGTACGTTCCAATTCTACAATGAATTCTGGTGCTACCGCGAGCCGCACGCGATGCGCTAAAGCAGCGCCAAAGAGTCGATTGGCAATGCCCGAACGGGTGCGCTGCTTAAGGAGATCGAATAGCACGTTGAGATCGATTGCATACAGCGGCGCTTCAAAAGCGCTGGGCGACCGAAGCCTCAGGTCTGGCGCTAGTTCGTCCCTGGCGGAAGGCGGAGCCATCAACGTGAACAGACTTGCTGTATCCAGTTCCTTGGAACGCAACACTATGGTGCGCTGTCGCGCAGCTCCACCGTCGCGAACGCGACGCGCTATAAATCCTCGCTTCTCATAGAACGATTGCGCCGCGCTCAAGTCCGACGCAACCGCAGCCGTCACATTCAAATACCCTCGACTTTCGAGGTGTGACACGAGCGCATTGATCAGGGCCGATCCAAGTCCGCTCCGTCGATGAGACGCAGAAACTGCGACCTGCTGAACTCGCGCGTTGGGAAATACGCCGCTAAACAGGATGAAGCCTGCGATCTCGACCGCATCAGCCCCCCTCGCAAACATGCAAAATAGCCGCCGTTGCATAATCGCGTCACGGTAGGCCGCTTCAGGTAAAAATCCGAGGGCCTCTTTCTCTCGATCAGCCAAGGAGCGAATGTTTGACACATGCTCCAGCAAGATTACTGGATCAGTTTCCAAGCGATATACAAAGGTTTCCATGAAAGAACGAGATCGCGCTGTTTTGAAAGATACAATCTTGGACGGCAATCAAATGGTTGGCTTAGATCAAAGCTGGCAAAGCCTATCGAATAGCGACCCGGCTCAATATTGCACATTCGTCTAAAACGTGTCTCATGAATTATCACAACCACTTGGGCCATAAGTCAAACGAAGACTTACGTCCGAAATGGGAGTCCGCTACAGCTTTCCGGCGTTTCGGCGCTTTAGCAGCTGCCTGGGCAGCAGCCCTACCCCCGAAAATCAATGCTCCGCAGCACGATCCCCGGCGGGGTGCCTTCGAACTCCGTCGCCTGATATTTGCGTCCGGTGCAGGCTTCGATGCGTTCGCGCAGGCGCGTGAACTGCTCTTCCCGTTCGCTCGGCCTGGCGCGCGGGCCGCGCTCGAGGTCGTCCATGGCGGAGGTCGAGATCGCGCAGGCGATCTCCTTCGCGCCGTCCTGCATCGAGAACTGGACGATGCCGCGGTCCTGGTCGTGGGCGATGAAGCGGCTGGTGGTGAGTGTCATGGGGTACTCCTTTTGCGTCCGCGCGTCGTGCCGGCCTTGTGCGCGATGGCGCACGGGGGACGCCGGTCGGCGTTATCGAAGCACGCTGTGGCACGAGGGTGCACAACAAGTCGCTTCGGTGGTTATGGGTCCTGGCTCCGTGCGCAATTGCGCACTCGGCCAGGACGACGCCTGTGTTTGCGAGCATTGCGCGATGGCGACACGCGTTGGTTCGCCTTCAGCCGTCGCCGTTGAGCCTTGCGAAATCGTCGAACAGCGCGGCCACCAGCGCGCGGTGGCGGGTGTCCTCGGAGGGCAGGCTGGCGGCATAGAGGTTGAGCAGATGGCGGGCCTTCACGGCGGCCTCGGGCCAGGACGTGGCGGGCACCGACATCATGCGGTTTTCGAGCTCGGCCTCGCGCTCGCGCAGCTCCCTGACTTGGGCCTCGACATCGGCCAGCGCGCGGCGCAGATCGGTTGCCTTCTGGGCGGCCATGCCGCGGTGGCTGTCGAGATCGACCGGAATTTCAGTCATTGGCGGCACTCGCGTCGATACGTTGGGCATCCGCCAGGTCGACCGAGCCGATCGACAGCATCTCCGTCGCACCGCGCACGCCTTCGGAGGGCACCGTGATCATGGTGGCGACACGGCGATAGGATGCGAAGGACAGGCCCTCGATCATCTCCTCGTCGGTGACGACCTCATAGGCGCCGGCCGGCAATTCGCGCTCGAGGCCGCGGATGTGGAATGGATGCTTGAAGGTGATGGTTTCTCGCCGCGAGCGGATGGTCATGCGCGCCTGCCTTTCGCAAAGAAGGGGCCCCAACCGACACCAGCTATGACGGACCATGCGCTTGTTGCCCGGCAATAGCCAGCATTATGTCAGCGTGGGCCGGGACTTAAGGCGCAAGCGCGGTGCTCGCACGCGGCGTTTTAGTCCTCGCAATCGGCAGGGCGCGGGCGTACGCTCGACCACGTCAGCGCAGCTCACGCAATTGCCGCGCGTCGATGTTGCGCTGCATCTTTCGCGCCTCGTGTGCGCGGCGGCGATCTTCATTGGTTCGGGCGGGTGCATCTCACAGCCCCGCCCAGCGACCATTGCAGCGCCGATCTCGCACGCGGACGAACTCGAAACCCAGGAGGAGACGACGTCATGGCCAAGGGACAGCAACGCAGCAACCGCGAGACCAAGAAGCCGAAGAAAGACAAGATCAAGACCAGCGCCGCAGCGCCGAGCCGCAAGGACGCGGCGTGGCAGCCGGAGATCGGCCAGAAAAAGAAGTAGAGGTGCGGGCGCTGTTTTCCCTTCTCCCCTTGTGGGAGAAGGTGGCATAGGCGGCCTTCGGCCGCCGTTCTTGAAAACGCCGATGCTTCGCATCGGCTATGGCGCCGGATGAGGGGTCTGTCTCCGGGAGTTCTGACGCGAGAGATTCGCACGCGGAGAGTGACCCCTCACCCGTCTCGCCCCTTCGCGGCGATCCACCCTCTCCCACAAGGGGGGAGGGGAAGAAGCGTCATCTCCCTCTCCCCACGCTTTTCCGCTATACTCGCCCGGGTAGCATCAGCGGGAGGGGCATCCTGTGGATCACGAGCGCAACGCCGAGCATACATCCGAGCCGAAGAACCTCGTCATCTGCTGTGACGGCACCGGCAACGAGATCTCGGAGAACATCTCCAACGTCCTGAAGCTCTATCGCTGCCTGCGCAAGACCGACAAGACGCGGCCGCGGCAGCTGGTGTTCTACGATCCCGGGGTCGGCACGGTGACGGAGCCGTCGACGTGGCACCGCTGGAAAGCCAACGTCAATCTGGTGCTGGGGCTCGCCACCGGCTACGGGCTCGATGACAACACGCTGTCGGCCTATTGCTTCCTGGTCCAGCACTACGCGCCCGGCGACAGGATCTACCTGTTCGGCTTCTCGCGCGGGGCCTACACGGTTCGCGTGCTGGCGGGGCTGATCCACAAGATCGGCCTGATCTCGCCGGAGCAGGCCAACCTCGCAGGCTCTGGCCTCGTCGCCTACAAGCAATATTCCGGCACCGGGCGCGGCAACGATGTCAGCGACCTCGTCGATGAGGGTTTTGACGACAGCGGGCCGCTGCCGAAAAACAAGTTCGATCTCGCCGCGCAGTTCGCACGCATCACCTCGTCGCGCTGGCCGACCATCCACTTCATCGGCGTCTGGGACACGGTGGCGAGCGTGATCGTGCCGCGCGCCGACCGGGGCTATTTGCCGAGCTTCGAGGAGCTCGCCTTCACGCTGCGCAATCCCAGCGTCAACATCTTCCGCCAGGCGATCGCGATCGACGAGCGGCGCTGCATGTTCCGCCTCAAGCAGTATGAGGAGCCGCAGGAGTACTGGCGCAACCGCTTCGTGCCCGACGACAAGAAGGAGCCGCAGGACATTTTGCAGGTGTGGTTCGCCGGCGTGCATTGCGACGTCGGTGGCGGCTATCCGGAAGTCGAGAGCGGCGAGTCCAAGTATCCGCTGCTCTGGATGATCGAGGAGGCGACCAAGGCGGGGCTGAACTTCAACCCGCGCACGGTGAACCAGCTCGCCTGGGGCATCCAGCGCAAGACCTCGCCGTTCCAATACGTGCCGCCGGCTTACACCGGCAAGACCGGCGAGCTGCATGATTCGATGACGGCGCCCTGGCGCGTGCTGGAGTATCTGCCGAAGAGCGCGACCTACAAGGAATGGCCGGCGCGGAAGGTGTTTCTCGGGCTCTACATCCCCAATTGCGAGCCGCGCCTGATCCCCGAGGGCGCGCATGTGCATGAGAGCGTGTTGAAGCGGATGGCGGTGGAGCCGGGATATCGGCCGGTGAATCTGCCGAAGGAGTATGTGACGGTGCCGATGCCGGTGCCGCCGGGTGTGGGGATGGCGGCGGAGTCGGGGGAGATCGTGGTGGGGTGAGGGCCTTCCCTTCTCCCCCTGTGGGAGAAGGTGGCATAGGCGGTCTTCGGCCGCCGTTCTTGAAAACGCCGATGCTTCGCATCGGCTATGGCGCCGGATGAGGCGTTGTCGCCGCGAACGCGAAAGCTTCGTATGCCGTGCGAGACCCCTCACCCGTCTCGCCACTTCGTGGCGATCCACCCTCTCCCACAAGGGGAGAGGGGAAAGCAGACCACCCCGCTACCGCCGCTTTCTCCACTCGCCGACACTTTTCATTAAAATTCTCCAGCCCGCCTTAGCCGGATCGAATCAACTCCTTGGCATCATCTCCCAGACCACCCGCGCCATCCGCGGAAATTGGAGGAGAGTGCCAATGCATCCGCGACGACATGCCCGTGTCAAGCCTGCGGGCCTCGTGTCCCGCCAGGCCAAGATCATCACCGACCCGCGCGCGCCGGTGATCCCCTGCACGCTGATCGACTATTCGCCGGGCGGCGCCTGCGTCGATCTCGGCGGCCAGGTGAAGATTCCCGATCGCTTCGAGCTGCTGCATGTGAACACGAAAAAACGCTGCCGCGTGGCGTGGAAGCGCGGCTCGAAGGTGGGCGTGGTGTTTTGACTCCTTCCAGCTGCTGAACAAGGCCGCGCTCCACACTCCGCTCGGCTCCCTCCCGCCTTGTGGGGGAGGGTTGGGGAGAGGGGTGGCCCAGCAAAAGGTGTTAGTTACGTGCGAAGCGATGGCAACAGAGTGTCGCTTCATTCGACAGAGCACGCCGTGTGGCTACCCCTCTCCCTAGCCCTCCCCCACAAGGGGGAGGGAACGCAGTGTACTTGCGGCGCGATCTCTCCCAACACAACAAATTCACGGCTTCCGCATCCGCGCCTTTGCGCCCGCGACGATCTGCATCGCGACGCCGGCGATCCAGCCGAACAAGGCGAACCAGCTCCAGGCGATGTGCGGATCGAGGCGGAGCACGATGATGGCGACGGAGGCGAGTGCGGTGAGCGTGGCGCAGAGCGTGCCGGCGGCGCTCAACAGTTCCGCGGCGTCGATGTCGCCGTGGGCCTCGTCGAACGGCAATTGCGGCGTGTCGATGCCGAGATAGAAGCCGACGAAGCCCAGCACCATCATCAGCAGCAGGAACCCCTCGGTGGTGAGCGCGGGGATCGCCGATCCCACATAAGCGCCGACAAACAGCCCGCACGCCGCGCCCGCCATCGCAAGGCCCACGCGCTCGATGACGTGGGCAACTTTTCGAACACGAAATCGCATGGCGGGCCTCCGCGAGGCGTTGGACGCACGCGAGGTTAGGCCAGATTTGGGTGGGGTGGAAGCTGAGAGGGTTTACGGATGCGTGAGGCGGAACGGCACGGGACCAAAAGGTACGCGGAGCAACGACCTTGGCGTGTGTCGCATGGCTGCCGAGCGCAGCGAAGCAATCCAGGCTCTTTCCGCGGACACAGCCTGGATTGCTTCGTCGCAAGGGCTCCTCGCAATGACGAGTTTGCGGCGCGGTCCTCGCGCCACACTCGCCCCCTCACCGCGCCCCGAACGTCGTCTTGCCGAACAGCGCCTTCTGGGTCGAGGGCTGCGAGCGCCAGTATTGCGGCGGGGCTTCGACCTCGCCGCCGAGCTCGGCTGCGGCGTGCCAGGCCCAGCGCGGGTCGTAGAGCAAGCCGCGGGCGAGCGCGACCATGTCGGCCTTGCCGGATGCGACGATCTCTTCGGCCTGCTTCGGCTCGGTGATCAGGCCGACGGCGATGGTAGGCAAACCCGTCTCGCGCTTGATGGCCTCGGCAAACTGCACCTGATAGCCGGGGCCGAGCGCGATCTTCTGCAGCGGCGAGACGCCGCCGGAGGAGGCATCGATCCAGTCGACGCCGCGCGCCTTCAGCGCGTTGGCGAATTCAAGCGTTTGCGCCAGATCCCAGCCGCCCTCGACCCAGTCGGTCGACGACACCCGCATGCCGACCGGCTTGTCGTGCGGGAATACGGCGCGGACCGCGTCGTAGACCTCCAGCGGGAAGCGCATGCGGTTCTCGAGCGAGCCGCCATATTCGTCGGTGCGCCTGTTCGAGATCGGCGACAGGAATTGATGCAGGAGATAGCCGTGCGCGCCGTGCAGCTCGATCGCGTCAATGCCGATGCGATCGGCGCGCTTGGCGGCATCGACGAAGGCCTCGCGGATGCGCTTGAGGCCCGCGGCATCGAGCGCCAGCGGCGCGGCCTCGCCTTCCTTGTGCGGCAGCGCCGACGGCGCCACGGTCTGCCAGCCGCCCGCATCCTGCGGAATCAGCTGGCCGCCGTCCCACGGCCGCGCGCTGCTGGCTTTGCGGCCCGCATGCGCGAGCTGCATTGCGACGGCGGTCGAGGAATGTTTCCGCACCGAGGTGAGGATCTGCTTCAGCGCGGCCTCGGCGGCATCGCTGTAGAGCCCGAGGCAGCCCGGCGTGATGCGGCCGATCGCCTCGACATGGGTCGCCTCGATGCAGAACATCGCCGCGCCCGACAGGCTGAGATTGTTGATGTGGGTGAAGTGCCAGTCGGTGGGAACGCCGTCCTCCGCCGAATATTGGCACATCGGCGACACCACGACGCGGTTCTTCAAAGTCAGGCCGCGCAGCTTGATCGGGGAAAACAGGGCGCTCATGCGGGGGAGTTCCGAAAAGGATGGAGGGCAGGGAGATGGAGAGAGTGTAGTGGGCGATGCGCCGATTGCCAGCCGCGCGGGGGGCATGGCGGCTCGCGGGGGATGCATTGCGGCCGCGCCGCCCTACTCCACCAGCGCGAACTGCAGCAGCAGCGTGCGCTGGAGCATCGAGAAATTGTCGTCGGACACCAGCGTCAGCACGGTCTCGCCGTCGGCCGTGACGTGGGCGTCGATGCCTTCCATGTTGTCGATCTCGTGGCCGAGATCGGCCTTGAACAGCACGGGGCCGTCGACCAATGCGCCCGGCGCGATCGATTTCAGGGGGATCGCGCGGATGCGGATATCGATGCCGGTGAACCAGGAGAATTTGCGTTCGAGGATCAGGAGATCGCCCGAGGGCAGCAGCACGGCGTCGCTGATGAGCTGCTGGTCGGTGCGGCGAATGCTGAATTGGCCCGGTGTGGGGCCGCCGAGCAAAAATCCGATCAGATTGCCGTCGGCATCGAAGCCGCCCTCCGACAGCGCGATCAAGGTGCCCGCGAGCGGCTGCCCCTTTGGAACGAACACCAGCGCCTCGAGCCCCTTGTTGTAGGGCAGCTTGCGCACCGCCGGCGGGGTCGGCAGCACCTCGCCGCGCGCGCGTGTGCCGCCCTTCGCAAAATCGAACCGCATGATCTGGTTGACGCGCTCGAGCCCTACATAGACGAGGTCGCCGTCACGCGCGAGCGACTCGGTGTCGTACCACAGCCGCTTCTCCGTGATCGGCCGCCCCTCCGCATTGAGCACCGGCGCGGCCTCGACGTCGTCGAGACCCGTCATGCTCCGCCCGGAATAACGGATGCGACCGGTGAACCAGGTGCCCTGGTCGGAGATCGCGAGGAAGCGCTCGCCTTTGCTGTCGAGGAAGCGGAAGCCGGACAGGCCGCCGAAGCCGCGATGCGGCGAGGTCAGCACCAGGCCGCCGCGATAGTCCAGCGAACCGAACCGCGTGCGCGCGCGGTCGCGCGGCTCGAAATTGGGGATCGGCCGCGCGTTGACCTCGATGCCAACGGGCGCGGCGACGGCGTGCTCGATCAGCGCCGGCTTCGGCCCGGGCTGTGCCTGCGCCAGGCGAGACAGTACGAGAGTGGAAAATCCCGCCGCCGCGTGGCCGATGAAGCTGCGGCGGGATCGATGGTTGCTCACGAATGCAGTTTGCGGCGCGGGCGGTTGGCCGGCTGCGTGGGCGCGGTGTTGGTCTCGCTGAAGAGTTCGGCGAGCTTCTCGGTGATGGCGCCGCCGAGCTCTTCGGCGTCCACGATCGTCACCGCGCGGCGATAATAGCGCGTCACGTCATGGCCGATGCCGATCGCGATCAGCTCGACCGGCGAGCGGGTCTCGATCTCCTCGATGATGTGGCGCAGGTGCCGCTCGAGATAGTTGCCGGGGTTGACCGACAGCGTGGAATCGTCGACCGGCGCGCCGTCCGAGATCATCATCAGGATCTTGCGCTGTTCGGGCCGGCCGAGCAGGCGCTTGTGCGCCCAATCCAGCGCCTCGCCGTCGATGTTCTCCTTCAACAGCCCTTCGCGCATCATCAGGCCGAGGTTTTTCCGCGCACGACGCCAGGGGGCGTCCGCCGACTTGTAGATGATGTGGCGGAGATCGTTGAGGCGGCCGGGGCTGGCCGGCTTGCCAGCGGCAAGCCACGCCTCGCGCGATTGCCCGCCCTTCCAGGCGCGCGTGGTGAAGCCGAGAATCTCGACCTTGACGCCGCAACGCTCCAGCGTGCGGGCGAGGATGTCGGCGCAGGTCGCCGCGACCGTGATCGGCCGCCCGCGCATCGAGCCGGAATTGTCGAGCAGCAGCGTCACCACGGTATCGCGGAACGTCGCCTCCTTCTCGTGCATGAAGGACAGCGGGTGATAGGGATCCGTCACCACGCGCGACAGCCGCGCGGGGTCGAGAATGCCCTCTTCGAGATCGAACTCCCAGGCGCGGTTCTGCTGCGCCAT
Organism: Bradyrhizobium sp. MI1.4; assembly: GCF_055811315.1. Taxonomy (NCBI): domain Bacteria; kingdom Pseudomonadati; phylum Pseudomonadota; class Alphaproteobacteria; order Hyphomicrobiales; family Nitrobacteraceae; genus Bradyrhizobium; species Bradyrhizobium sp. MI1.4. Next base: position 34,746 of record NZ_JBVVPP010000063.1, read on the forward strand.
CAAGCGCCTCTGCAGCCGGTTGGCGAGACGGGCGACGATGCCCTGCAGATGCGCGAGCTGCTTGTCGAGATAGGCGCGCAGCCGCTCCAGCTCGTCATGGTCGCAGAGGTCTTCGGCGGCGATGACCTCGTCGAACTTCGGCGCGAAGGCGTGATATTCCGGCCCGCGCGGCTCGTTCTTGCCGTGCGAATTCGGCCGCGTCGCCTCGCCCGGCGTCTCGTCGTCGCCGAGCTCGCCGTCGTCGAAGGTGTCGGAGGTCGAGGCCTGCGCGCTTTCCATCGCGCTCTCGCTCATCTCCTCGCTCGACGCCTGGGCCTGATCGGCGCTCATCTCCTGCGCGGCGTCGGAATCGGGCGAGCCCTCGGCGCCGGACTGATCGTTGTCGCCGTCCTGGTTCTCGTCGTTCTCGTCATTGTCTTCGCTGTCGGCGCTGCGCTCGTCGCCGATCTCGAGCGCCGTCAGCAGATCATGCACGGCATCGCCGAACCTGGTCTGGTCCTCGACCACGGTATCGAGCCGGTCGAGCCGCCTGCCGATCTTGTCTTCGAGAATAGGGCGCCAGAGATCGACCATCTTCTTGGCGGCCGTCGGCGGCGCCATGCCGGTCAGGCGCTCGCGCACCAGCATCGCCAGCGCGTCGGCGAGCGGCGCGTCGGCGCGATCGGTGATCTCGTCGAACTTGCCGCGATGGAAATGGTCGTCGAGCATCGCGGTGAGGTTTTTCGCAACGCCCGCCATGCGCCGCGCGCCGATCGCCTCGACACGGGCCTGCTCCACCGCCTCGAACACGCCGCGCGCCTGCGGATTGCCCGGCATCAGCTTGCGATGCACCTTCGGATCGTGACAGGCGAGCTTGAGCGCGATGGAATCGGCGTGGCCGCGCACGATGGCGGCATCACGCCTGGTCATCTTTCGCGCGGGCTCGGGCAGCCGCGCCTTGCCCGGCGCGAGCCCGGGACGCTCGGCGGCGAAGCTGACGTCGAGCTCGGGCGCCTTGGCGATCGCCTTCAGGCAGGAGGCCACCGAGCGCTTGAACGGCTCGGTCGGGGCTTCCTTGGTGTTGCGGAATTTGGAGTTGGAGGTGGTGCTCATCTCGCCCTTACCCGTCGTCCCCGGCGAAGGCCGGGACCCATAACCACCGGCAATCATTGCGTCAGGAGAAATTAGCAGCGTCGCTTCACCGTGAGACCTCGCGGTATGGGTCCCGGCTTTCGTCGGGACGACATATCGCAAGAGAGATCAGCTGAGCGCCACGTTCACCGACGATTCCGGCAGCTCCGCGTTGAAGCAGCGCTGGTAGAACTCGGCAACGAGAGGACGTTCGAGCTCGTCGCACTTGTTGAGGAAGGTGACCCGGAACGCAAAGCCGATGTCGCTGAAGATGTCGGCGTTCTCCGCCCAGGTGATCACCGTGCGCGGGCTCATCACCGTCGACAGATCGCCATTGGCGAAAGCGTTGCGGGTGAGGTCGGCAAGGCGAACCATCTTGTTGACGATGTCGCGGCCTTCCGTGGTGCGATAGTGCCTGGCCTTGGCCAGCACGATCTCCACTTCCTCGTCATGGCTGAGATAGTTCAACGTGGTGACGATCGACCAGCGGTCCATCTGACCCTGGTTGATCTGCTGGGTGCCGTGATAGAGGCCCGAGGTGTCGCCGAGGCCGACGGTGTTGGCGGTCGAGAACATGCGGAATGCCGGATGCGGCTTGATCACCTTGTTCTGGTCGAGCAGCGTCAGGCGGCCGGAGACTTCCAGCACGCGCTGGATCACGAACATCACGTCCGGGCGGCCGGCGTCGTATTCGTCGAACACCAGCGCGACGTTATGCTGGAGCGCCCAGGGCAGGATGCCGTCGCGGAATTCGGTGACCTGCTTGCCGTCGCGGACCACGATCGAGTCCTTGCCGACGAGGTCGATACGGCTGATGTGGCTGTCGAGGTTGACGCGCACGCAGGGCCAGTTCAGTCGCGCGGCGACCTGCTCAATATGGGTGGATTTGCCGGTGCCGTGATAGCCCGTGACCATGACGCGGCGGTTGTGGGCGAAGCCGGCGAGAATGGCGAGCGTGGTGGCACGATCGAAGCGGTAATCGGAATCGACTTCGGGGACGTGAGGATCGACTTCGGAATAAGCGGGGACTTCGAGATCGCTGTCGATCCCGAACACCTGGCGCACCGACACCTTCATGTCGGGCAAACCGGAAACTTCCTCAACTTTGGACATCGCGGCGGTCGTCATCAATCCTCCGAGGTCCCGGGCGATCCCGAGACCAGTTATTGCACGTTGGCTGCGGCTGGGTGCGATCGCGAACCTATCAGAGACAACGGGCGGGCAGAAGCCCGCCCCCCGATCAAAGTTCCGTTGTCTTTTCATCTAGATAGGCAAGGAACGCGATTTTTGGAAGGCTGCCCTGCGAATCACGCCTGAATTTCGTGCCGAAGGCACCGTCCTTGCTCCCGCGGGTGGCACTTTTACCGCCGCTCGTTACTTATGTAGGGTCTGGATATAGGGTTCGAACCCCAAGGCCCAATCCCACCACAGAGACGATGTGACGTCCTTTCTCGATCCCCTCATTTCATTCGTCTCGGCCCATGCGTGGCTGGCCTATCTGACCCTGTTCCTGGCGGCCCTGCTCGAGGCGGTTCCGGTGGTGGGGTCGGTCATCCCCGGCTCGACGATCATCCTGGCGCTGAGCGCCCTAGTCCCAGGCGGCGAGCTCAAGCTGCAATGGGTGTTGCTGGCGGCGGCGCTCGGCGCAGTGCTCGGCGATGGTTCGGCCTACTGGATCGGACACCGGCAACAACGGGAGATCCTCAACACCTGGCCGCTGACCAAGTATCCGCGTGTGGTCGAACAGAGCGAGAATTTCTTCCACCGCTTCGGCATCTGGGCGGTGTTCTTCGCCCGCTTCGTGCCGCCGATCCGTGCCTTCGTCCCGGTCACGGCGGGCGCGCTCGGCATGCCCCCGGCCCGCTTCTACGCCATCAACATCCCGGCGATCCTGGTCTGGGCGCCGGCGCATGTGCTGCCGGGCGTTTTGGCGGTGTCGGCCCTGCACGAATATGCCGGGCTGCCGCACCATGGGCATCCGTATAAGCATATGTGGATTTTGACCGTGGTCGGCGTGGCAATCGTCGTAGGCTTGGCGGTTTGGATCTATCGCCGCCGGAACGGCGGCGGCGTGGCGGTGGCGAAGCCGCGAGGGTGATAGCGTCGAGCGGCGCACTGCGGTTTGGGGACTTCGCAACGTGGCGGCCCTTGCCTCTAAGCCGTAACGCGTTACATTGTAACGCGTTACGTGGGATCGTTTCCAATGACTGCACCCGCTGAAAGAATGAAAATGATGCGCCAGCGGAGGCGGCTGCGGGGCTTGCGCGAACTGCGCCTGGTCGTAGCTGATGCTCGCTCGCGGTCAGTTCGACGACGGGTGGCGAAGCAAGTTGCCAGCCTCGACCCCGATCGCGAGCGCAACGCGCTGCAGTGGATCGAGTCGGTCTCCGAGTTTGATGCAGATGCAACGCGGTGACGTCGTGACCGTCGCTGCAACGGGCGACTATGGCAAACCCCGCCCGGCGGTCATCGTGCAGAGCGACGCTTTCCCTGAAACTCATGCCTCCGTCGTGATCTGCCAGTTGACTTCCGAACTGGCGCACGCCCCGGATTTTCGGGTGACTATCGAGCCAACCCGCGAAAATGGATTACGACTGAGATCGCAGGCGATGGCCGACAAGCCGATCACCGTGAGACGCGAACGGATCGGACAGAAGATCGGGCGCCTCGGCAGCCAGGATATGGCGCGGATCGGGATTGCTTTGGCGTTCGTGTTAGGGCTTGCGGATTGATCAGGTACCCGAGCACGGGCTTCCGCCAAGACGACCGCAGCAGCGATCCTAGCTAGCAGCGCCTCCCCTCCGCCCCGGCGCCGGTCCCACATACCTCGCCCGTGGCCTGATCAGCTTGCCGAACTGCAACTGCTCGCTCGCATGCGCGATCCAGCCGACGCTGCGGGCCATCGCGAACAGGGCGAGCTCGCTGCCGCCAGGCAGGCGCAGCGCGTGCACGAGCACCGCAAGCGCGTAGTCGATATTGACGAGTTCGCCGGTCGCCTCCGCGATCCGCTCGGGCACCTCCTTGGTGAATTTACGCGGTGCGCCTGCGCGAGAGAGCGCGTTGAGCAGCGATTGCGCGCGCCGATCGCCCCGCTTGTAGACGCCGTGACCGAAGCCGGCAAAGCGTTCGCCGAGCGCGACACGCTCGCGGACCATTGGCTCGACGTCACGATCGACCAGCGCCTTGACGAGCTGCGAGGCGAGCACGCCGGCACCGCCGTGCTTCGGTCCCTTCAGCGCGGCGAGGCCGGCGATGACGGAATCATAAAGATTAAGACCGGTCGAGGCTGCGCAACGCGCGGTGAAGGTGGACGCGTTCAACTCATGCTCGGCGAGCAGAACCAGCGCGCGGCGTATGAGATCGGCCGCGTGCTTGTTGTCGGGAGCCCAGGCACTGGCGATCTGCTGGTGCAGCGGCTCGGCGGACGGCTCCGTATTGAGCATGGTCGCGACCAGGAGCCGGACGATGCGCGCACCGACCATCGCACGTCCATCATGCGCGCGGGTGAAGGCGCGGGGATCGGCGCTCGATGCGAGCGCCAGCACGGCAATGGCGCGATCGATCGGCGCGGCGCGCCGCGCGGCCTGCGCGATCAGGCGCATCTCATCGGACACCGCGGGAAAATTGTCCGGCGCAAAGGGATCGACGCCGGAGACGTCCCACAGAAGCGTCGCCGTGTGCTCCAGCGTGTCGTTCTCCGCGAGATCGACGCAATTGACGCCGCGATAGATCGCGCCCTCCTCGGTGATGGTGGAGATCTCCGTGTCCATGACCGGCAGATCGGCATCGAAGCTGCGCAGGCCGCGCGGCTCCGGCGACGGCACCCGACGCTCCTTCAGCGCCCGGACGTCCTCGGCGCGATAGCGGTTCTTGCGCGAGTCGGGCGTCGGCTCGGAGCGGACCAGGCCGCGGCTGACATAGGCGTAGAGCGTGGCCGGCGAGATCGCGAGCTCGGCGGCGGCTTCCCGGGCGGAGAGGTAGAGACCTTCCGAATTTTTCATATTGATTGATGTAATCAAGATTGATCAATCTGTCGAGAGGCCTGATCTTTGGCTGGTGCAAAGGAGATTTGGGCCATGAACATCCACCTCACCAAGAGCCAGATCGGGCTGGACGGCGTTCCCGCGGCCGAAACCGTGCTGAGCCATGTCGACGGCGAGCGCGGCGAGTTGATCATCGCCGGCGAGCATGTTGGCCGACTGGCGAGCCAGTCGAGCTTTGAGGGCGTCACCGCCCGGCTCTGGAACGGCGCCAGCACGACCACGCTGAGCGAAGCCGATGTGCGCGCGAGCCTGGGCGCCGCACGCGAGCGCGCCTTCGCGCGGCTGGATGAGCTGCTGCCGGCAACGCGCGGCATGGGCATCATCGACGGATTTCGCGCGGCGGTCGCGGGAGTTCGCGCCGAGCACGGGCTCGCCCATGAGGCGACGATCGTCGGCGCATTCCCGGTGATTGCGGGCGCGCTCGTCCGCCGGGCTAGGGGTCTCGATCCCGTGGCGCCCGATCCGAACGTTAGCCAGGCTGCCGATACGCTTCGCATGCTGCACGGGCGCGCGCCCGAACCACGCGAGGTCAGGGCGCTGGACGCCTATCTCGTCACCGCCAGCGACCACGGCATGAACGCCTCGACCTTCACCGCGCGCGTGGTGGCCTCAACGCACGCAGATCTGTTTGCCGCCGTCACCGCCGGCTATTGCGCGCTGACGGGTCCGCTGCATGGCGGCGCGCCGGAACCGGTGCTGGAAATGCTCGACGCGATCGGCTCGCGCGAGCGCATCCAGCCCTGGGTGGACGCGGCACTCGCGCGCGGCGAGCGGATGATGGGTTTTGGTCACCGCGTCTATCGCGTGCGCGATCCGCGCGCCGACGTGCTCAAGACCGCGATCGAGGCGCTGGCTTCGGACGGCGCCGCCCTGCCCTTTGCCGGCGAGGTCGAGGCCTACATCCGCAGCGCGCTGCGCAAGAAGAATCCGGACCGGCCGCTGGAGACCAATGTGGAGTTCTTCACCGCGATCCTGCTCGATGCGCTGGCGATTCCGAGGCAGGCCTTCACGCCGATCTTCGCGGTGGCGCGCGCAGCCGGCTGGACGGCGCATGCGCGCGAGCAGCAGCGGACCGGGCGGCTGATCCGGCCGAGCTCATCATATGTGGGCGCGATGCCGAAGGCGTAGGGAATGCGTAGCCCGGAGCGCGTGCTTCCCCTCTCCCCTTGCGGGAGAGGGTGGCGCGAAGCGCCGGATGAGGGGTTTCTCTCGGCGAATTCAACTGCAAGATATGAGGGTGTCGAGACAACCCCT
>NZ_JBVVPP010000064.1:0-26878 GCF_055811315.1 Bradyrhizobium sp. MI1.4
ACCCCGGCAGAGGCCTTCTCCTCTCAACTGTTGCACTTCGAGTGTGAATCCACCTCCTGGCTTTCGCCAGGACGACGTTGGCGGATAGCCCCTCACAATGGCGGGCGAGTAAGAGACTACCGCTCCGCCCGCCCAATCACCGCCATCAGCTCCGCGATCTTCTCGCGCTGGTCCGCCCTGTCGCCGCTCGCGATCGCATGCTCGACGCAATGGGCGACGTGATCTTTCAGAACCTCTTCCTCGACCCGGCGCAAGGCGGCGCGCACCGCCGAGATCTGCGTGACGATGTCGATGCAATAGCGATCCTCCTCGACCATTTTCGAAAGGCCGCGAACCTGCCCCTCGATCCGGCCGAGACGTTTGCCGACAGATGCCTTGATGTCCTTGCGCATGCCGACTATATACCCCCCCAGGGTATGACTTGCAAGGCCGGAGCGTGGCAATGAACGACGCCGAACACGAGCACCGTCACAACGCGGAAACACGTTCCGGATGCGGCTGTGGCAGCAAAGCTCCGCCGGTCGCCAAGCCCGCGGCCTCCTCCTGCTGCGGCGGGCACGGCGATCACGCGCATGACCACGGCGCCGCGGCAACAGTCCGCGATCCCGTCTGCGGCATGACCGTCGATCCTGCGACCTCAAAACACCGGTTCGACCATCACGGCGAGACCTTCCATTTCTGCTCGGCCGGCTGCCGCACCAAATTCGCTGCCGACCCCGCAAAATATCTCGCCAAGGAGAAGACACCCCAACCCGAGATGCCCGCAGGCACGATCTACACCTGCCCGATGCATCCGCAGATCCGCCAGGCCGGACCTGGCACCTGCCCGATCTGCGGCATGGCGCTGGAGCCGGAAGTGGCGAGCCTGGAGACCGGTCCCAATCCCGAGCTTGCCGACATGACGCGGCGGTTCTGGATCGGCGGCGCGCTGGCGCTGCCGGCCGTCGTGCTGGAGATGGGCGGCCATCTCGCGGGCCCGCACAATTGGATCGATGCGACGCTGTCGAATCGGATCCAGCTCGTCTTTGCAACGCCAGTGGTGCTGTGGGCCGGCTGGCCGTTCTTCGTCCGCGGCTGGCAGTCGCTGCTGACGCGCAACCTCAACATGTTCACGCTGATCGCGATGGGCACGGGCGTCGCCTATGTCTACAGCCTGATCGGCACCATCACGCCGCAGATTTTCCCTGCCACCTTCCGCGGCCACGAAGGCGCGGTCGCGGTTTATTTCGAGGCAGCGGCCGTCATCACCGTGCTGGTGCTGCTCGGTCAGGTGCTGGAGCTGCGCGCCCGCGATGCGACGTCGGGTGCGATCAAGGCGCTGCTGCAGCTCGCCCCGAAGACCGCGCGCCGCATCGATACCGACGGCGGCGAGCACGAGGTCGAGATCGACGCCCTTCATGCCGGTGACCGCTTGCGCGTGCGTCCGGGCGAAAAAGTGCCGGTCGACGGCGTCATTCTGGAGGGCCGTTCCTCGCTCGACGAGTCGCTGGTAACAGGCGAGTCCATGCCGGTCACCAAGGAGACGGGCGCGAAGGTCATCGCGGGCACGCTCAACCAGTCCGGCAGCTTCATCATGCGCGCCGACAAGGTCGGGCGTGAGACGCTGCTGTCGCAGATCGTGCAGATGGTCGCGGACGCGCAGCGCTCGCGCGCGCCGATCCAGCGTCTCGCCGACCAGGTCGCGGGCTGGTTCGTGCCGGCGGTGATCGCCGTTGCCGTCATCGCGTTCGCAGCCTGGGCCTGGTTCGGACCGGAGCCGCGGCTGGCCTTCGGCCTCGTCGCCGCCGTCAGCGTGCTGATCATCGCCTGCCCCTGTGCGCTTGGCCTGGCGACTCCGATGTCGATCATGGTCGGCGTCGGCCGCGGCGCGCAGGCAGGCGTGCTGATCAAGAACGCCGAGGCGTTGGAACGGATGGAGAAGATCGACACACTGGTGGTCGACAAGACCGGCACGCTGACCGAGGGCAAGCCGAAGGTGGTCGCGATCGTGCCGGCGGCCGGCTTCGCGGAAGATGACATCCTCCGCTTAGCCGCCAGCGTGGAGCGCGCCAGCGAGCATCCTCTGGCCGACGCGATCATGCGCGCGGCGAAGGAGAAGCAGCTCGCGCTGGGCCAGGTCGAGCAATTCGATTCGCCGACAGGCAAGGGCGCCACCGGCAAGGTCGACGCCAAAACCATCGTGCTCGGCAATGCCAAATATCTGATGTCGATCGGCATCGACACCAAAACGCTCGATGGCGAGGCCGAACGGCTGCGCGGCGATGGCGCGACCGTGATCAACATGGCCGTCGACGGCCGGCTCGCCGGCCTGTTCGCGATCGCCGATCCGGTCAAGGCTTCCACGCCGGAGGCGCTGAAGGCACTCGCGGCCGAAGGCATCAAGGTCATCATGCTGACCGGCGACAACCGCACCACGGCGGAGGCTGTCGCGCGCAGGCTCGGCATCGCCGATGTCGAGGCCGAGGTGCTGCCGGATCAGAAGAGCGCGGTGGTGACAAAGCTGCAGAAGGCCGGCCGCAGCGTCGCGATGGCTGGCGACGGCGTCAACGACGCGCCAGCGCTGGCCGCAGCCGAAGTCGGCATCGCCATGGGCACCGGCACGGACGTGGCGATGGAGAGCGCCGGCGTCACCTTGCTGAAGGGCGATCTGACCGGCATCGTGCGTGCGCGAAAACTGTCGCAGGCGACGATGAGCAACATCCGGCAAAACCTGTTCTTTGCCTTCATCTACAACGCCGCAGGCATTCCGATCGCGGCCGGAATCCTTTATCCAACGTTCGGCGTGCTGCTGTCGCCGATCATCGCCGCGGCCGCGATGGCGCTGTCCTCGGTCAGCGTCGTTGGAAACGCGCTGCGGCTACGGGCAACGCGGCTGTGAGCGAGCGCCTTCTCTCTCGCACCGTTCACGAAACGCGGTAAGATGCGCGTAGCCTGGACGAAGCGGAGCCGACGAAGGCACGCCAGCACGCGCACCGGCATGAGTAGATTTGCCGCGCAGGCGGTGCGTTCCCCTCTCCCCTTGTGAGAAAGGGTGGCTCGCCGCGAAGCGGCGAGACGGGTGAGGGGTATGTCTCCGCGACTACTTTCCTTCGAGCTTGCGGAGAGAGACCCCTCATCCGGCGCTTCGCGCCACCTTCTCCCGCAAGGGGGAGAAGGGAAGGGCGTTCCGCTTGCGGATTTAAGCCGCCTTCGCCGCGCTCCCACCCGGCAATCCCGCCTGAGCGAGGCCGCCGTAGAGCTGCTCGTTCGGCATCTCCTCGCGCAGGATCCTGCGCACCGTGATCAGCTTCTCCAAATCGATGCCGGTCGCAAAGCCCTTGCTCTCGCACAGGAACACGAGATCCTCGAACACGACATTGCCGGTCGCACCGGGGGCAAAGGGGCAGCCACCGAGGCCGCCGAGCGAGCCGTCGAGGATCCGCGCGCCTTCGTCGAGCGCCGCGGCCGCGTTCGCGATGCCCATGCCGCGGGTATCGTGTAGATGGATGCAGATCGGCTTCGACCCTGCGAGCTTCACCGCGGCGCGCGTCAGCTCCGCCACCTGCTTCGGCCCGGCATAGCCCACGGTGTCGGCGATGCCGACGAAATCGACACCGGCTTCGAGGCATTTGTCGACCAGCCGCAGCACTTCTGCAGGGTCGACCGCCCCGGTGATCGAGCAGCCCAGCGCCATCGAGATCGCCGCGTTGACGAGCGGCTTGTGGCTGGTGGCATCGCGCATCTCGCACAGGCGTTTCAGATTGGCGATGGCGGACTCGCGCGAGCGGTGCGCATTGGCCTGGCTGTGCTCTTCCGTCGCAGAGACCACGGAGGCGATTTCGCCGACGCCGGATTCCAGCGCCTCGTTCACGCCGCGTTCGTTGAGCGCAAGCGCGATGCCATGCGCGCCGGACAATGAAGCGACGGTCGCGACGACATCACGAACATCGACGAATTGCGGAAAAGTCTTCGCCGGCAGGAACGAGCCGACCTCGAAATGCCGCACGCCAGCGGCATATTCCTCGCGCACCCAGCGTTGCTTGGCGTCGGTGGACGGAATTTTCTTCACGAGCTGGAGCCCGTCGCGCAGGGCGACTTCGCGCAGGCTGACGCGTTCTGCGGGGTAAATCTCCTGAATCCGGCTCATCCGCGCCTCCCTGTTGTTTTTGACGTGACATCTTCATTTTCATTGTCGATCTCGGCGCGAACGGCCGCAGTGTCGGCGCCGAGCGGCGCGACCCTCAGGCCTTCGCCGATATGGCTGCCGTTCCATTCGATCGGCAGCGCCGGCACCCGGAACGGCTTGCCGTCGGCGGTGACATTGTTGACGAGCCCGCCCGGCCGCAGCACATGCGGATCGGTGAAGAGATCCTCGGGCCGGTTGATCGGCGAAAAGCAGATGTTGAGCGCATCGAGCCTCTCGGACAGTCTTGCCACGTCCCACTGCCTGATGATCCCGGCCGCGCGCGGAATGATCCGGCCACGCGCCAGGATGCGATCGGTCGTGGTGCGCAAGGCGGGATCATCGAGGAATTCAGTCAGGCCGAACTCGCGGCAAAAGCTCTGCCAATGGCCTTCGGTGACGACGCCGATGAAGATGCGCTCGCCGCCGGCGGTCTCGAAGATGTCATAGATTGGCCAGGCATGCTCGCGCTCCGGCATCGAGCGCGGCTTGTTCCCGGTCATCTCGTATTCGACCATGTGCTGGGCAACCAGAAACAGGCAGTTCTCGAACAGGCCGATGCGGATGTCGGCGCCGTCGCGTTTTCCTCCGCGCTTCTGATAGAGCGCCGCGAGGATCGCGATCACACCGAACATGCCGCCCATGATGTCGTTGGCGGACGAGCCGACGCGCTGGGGCTTTTCGCTGGTGCCGGTCATGGCGGCAAGGCCCGCCATCATCTGCACCACCTCGTCGAGCGCGGGGCGGTGCTCGTAGGGACCGGAGAGGAATCCCTTGTGGCCGGCAATGATCAGACCCGGATGCCGGCGGCGCAATTCGTCCGCGCCAAGCCCCTGCTTACCGAGCTGGCCGTCGCGAAAATTCTCAAGGAACACGTCGGCGGTCGCCAGCAGCCGGTGCATGGTGTCGCGATCCTCAGTCTTCTCGAAATCCAGCACCACGCTGCGCTTGCCGCGGTTGAACAATGGGAAAAAGGCGGTCCCCATGCCCCCCAAGCTCCGGGTCTTGTCGCCCGCACGCGGCTCGACCTTGATCACGTCGGCTCCGAGCTGCGCCAGGATCATGCCGCAGGTCGGGCCCATGACCATGTGGGTCATCTCGACCACGCGCACGCCTGCAAGCGGCAATCCGTCCGCCGATTCTTCCATCGCCATATGCGCCTGTTCCTTTGCCGCGCTGGTTCCGCTTGTTGTCAAGCGGGTTGGTGGAGCAACGGTCTTGCCGAATTCATCGTGGCTTCGTTGATGCCAGCGGTCAATCCGGCCATAAGCGGTGCCGCCGATCTCCCTTGCCGAAGTGGCCCGGGGTGTCTACCTCTCGCGGGTGATTTCGTGAGAGGAACTCCCATGCTGGATGCCGCCGTCAAGGCGCTGTCACAAATGATCTCGCCGCCGATGCGCTCGATCCTGTGGCGGTCGATCGGCGTCGCACTGGTGCTGATCATCGTGCTGGCGATCGGCTTGCAGCGGCTGCTGAGCTGGTTTGCGACCTATGGCGAGGCGTGGCTGGAAGGCCTGCTCGGTCCGGGTTGGCACTCATCGCTCGAGGTGTTGTCCTGGATCATTTCGATCGCCGCGGGCCTCGGCGTCGTGTTCGGGGCTGTGTTCCTGATGCCCGCGATCACCTCCCTGGTTGCGAGCGTGTTCGTCGACGACGTCGCCGACATCGTCGAGCGCGAGCACTATCCGGCGGAGCGGCCGGGGATCGCGCTGCCGTTCAGCCAGGCGATCTACGAGGGCGTCAAGACCGCGCTGCTGACGATCCTGGTCTATCTGGTCGCATTACCGCTGGTGCTTTTCGCCGGCGCCGGTTTCCTGGTCTTCTTCCTCGCCACGGCCTGGCTGCTCGGCCGCGAATATTTCGAGCTCGCGGCGATGCGGTTTCGCTCGCCGGAGGAAGCCAAGGCGATGCGGCGCGACAACGCCGCCACCATCTTCACCGCGGGCCTGTTCATCGCAGCCTTCGTCTCGATCCCGATCGTCAATCTGGCGACGCCGATCTTCGCCATGGCCTTCATGGTTCACATGCACAAGCGGCTGTCAGGTCCGCGGCCCGAGCTGATCGAGCCGGCGCGGCAGATGCGGTAGGTCAAGCGGACTTGGCGGCGCGCTCGTACGACGCCCCCTCGTAGAGGCGCTCTGCGTCCCGCTTGTCTTGATTTTGCTCTCCGCCGCCGTAAGGTACGTAGCATGATTTTCATGTCCACATTCTTCCCGCTGATCTGAGCGACCAAGTCGTTCCGGCGTATCGCGCCAATCAGATCAAGACGGCTGCGCTGACGCGGTGGCCGAACGGAGAAATGTGCAATGCCCAAAACCGAGCGCATCGGCGTGACCTCTCATCGGGTCCTAAACTTCATCGACGACGGTTTCATCAAGATCGAGAACGCCTTCAGCACGCACCTTGCGGAACAATGCAGGGACGAATTGTGGGCGGATATTGGTCTATCGCCACACGAGCCCGAAAGCTGGACCCAGCCGGTCATTCGGGTGGGATCCAAGACCTCGCCACCATTCATTGAAGCCGCCAACACGCCGATCCTGCACGAAGCCTATGACCAACTCGCGGGTGACCGCCGCTGGATCGCGCCCAATGCGCTCGGAACTTTTCCGGTCCGCTTTCCCTCACCGGAATCCCCTGGTGATGATGGCTGGCATGTGGACATGAGTTTCGGCTTCGATAATCCGGATTTCATGCAGTGGCGCGTCAATGTGAAGAGCAGCGGACGCGCATTGCTGATGCTCTTCCTGTTCTCGGGCGTAGGCCCTGAGGATGCGCCAACGAAGATACGGAAAGGTTCGCACGCCACCATCGCCCGGGAGCTGCTGCCCTATGGCGATGCAGGCGCAACGCTGGAGCAGATCTCTGCCAACGGTTACGCTTCTACGGAAGATTGCGACGTTGAACTGGCAATCGGTGCGGCAGGGACCGTTTATCTCTGCGATCCATTCCTGGTTCACGCCGCGCAACCTCACCGGGGGAAGCGCCCGCGTTTCATGGCACAGCCGCCGCTGCTGCCAACAGGCGAGTTCGACCCGGCGTTGCCACCCTCGCCGGTTCAGATCGCCATCCGTCGGGCTTGTGGTCTGACGTTATAGTCAGAGCCAACCCGGACCGTCGCTCGGCGCGTGGGTCGTCTGGATCCTGAACCTACGTCAGGGGCACTCCGCATCTGCGCAACAGCATCCTGGCGAAGCCGAACGGCGCCGGCGTGAACGGGCCGGGCGGGGCACGGGTGACTAGGGCGACGACGCCGAGCGCCGCCATCGCGACCCAGAAGCACAGCCAGAAGCCGTCGATATAGGCGAGCACATTGGCCTCGCGCTGGACGAGGCCGGCGAGCGTACCGACCGCGCGTGCCTGTGCCGAGCCGGCACCATGGGCCGCAAAATGGTCGGCGAGCTGTTTCAGCATGCGGACCACGTCGACGTCGCCGACACCGAGATTCTGGCCGAGATAGAAGGAATGGATCTGCTCGCGGACGCGCAGCCACGTCCCCATCAACGCGACGCCGATCTCGGCGCCACCCAGCCGCATGATCTGGATATAGGCGGCAAACGAGGTGGCACGGCTCGGATCGGAGTTGGACAGCAGCGTGATGATCAGCGGCAGCAAGGTCAGCGACTGCCCGATCGCCTGGAGCAGCACGATGCCCGCGAAATCCTCGCGCGCCCAATCATGGCTGAGCTGCGTGCCCCAGAGATTGGCGGCAGCGAAGCAGGCAAATCCCACGACCACCACCGTCCGCGTATCGAAGTGCCGCAGCAGCCAGATCGAGAGCGGCACCAGCACGAACATTGGCAAGGCGCCATAGGTGAGCAGCAGCAAGCCACTCTGCTCCGGCCTGAGCAGGGCGATGGTGGCGAGGAAGTTCGGCACCAGCGACGCGTTGGAGAGGCTGGTCAGCGTGTAGAGCAGGATCAGGACCAGCCCCAGGCCGATATTGCGCGAGAACAAGACGTTCACATGCGCCCAGGGCTGCCGCACCAGGGACTCGTTGACGAGGAAGCCCGCGACCAGCACCGCGCCGGCAATGATCAACGCCATCACAGTCCCCGACCCCAGCCAGTCCAGACGGTTGCCCTGGTCGAGCCCGGCATAGATCATCGAGACGCCGGCGCCGAGCAGCAGCATGCCGCCCCAATCGGCGTCGCGCAGCAAAGCGCGATTCACCGGCTCGTTCGGCGTGCCCCAATAGACCATCAGGCCCATCAGCGGCGCGATCAGGACGCTCTGCCAGTACAGCCATTGCCAGCCGAGATGGTCGACATAGAAGCCGACCAGCGAGCTCGATGTATCGAGCGCGAAGCCGACGCGGATCGAATAGATCGAGATCGCCGGAAGCCACCAGCGGATCGGTAAATTGCGGAACACGATCATCAGCGTCGCCGGCACGAAGGTGCCGAGCAGGAGGCCATGCACGACGCTGAGCGCGAGCAATGTCGGATAGTCGTGCACGAACGGGATGATCAGCGAGACCGCGGCATAGACGAGGCTGGGGATACCCAGCACGCGACGCAGGCCGAATACGGTGGCAAGCCAGGCCACCGCGGGCGCGATGAAGATCTGCGAGCCGATGCCCGCCGTGGAGAGCCATGCGCCTTCGTCGAACGAGAGCGAGAACGCGCCGCGCAGGTCCGGCAGGCCAATCGTGGTCAGCCGGCTGTCAAAATTGGCGAGGAACGAGCCGAGCAGCACCGCCGCCACCGCAAACAGCGGCTGCGGGGCGACGCCGCCGCGCGAGAGCGGTCCGCGACTGGAATCGTCATTTTCCGCCATTGCCGGCCTTGGTGTCGATGCTGGTGACGACCGACATGCCCGGCACCAGCCGCGCCAGCAGCGGCTGGTTGTCGTCGAACTGGATGCGCACGGGAATGCGCTGCACGACTTTGGTGAAGTTGCCGGTTGCGTTGTCCGGCGGCAGCAGCGCGACCTGCGCGCCGGTCGCGGGCGCAATGCGCTCGACCCGGCCGCGCAGCTTCTCGCGCGGGAAACTGTCGACGGTGATCTCGACCGGCTGACCCGGTGCGACGTGGGTAAGCTGGGTCTCCTTGTAATTCGCGATCACATAGACCTTCGGCAACGGCACGACGTTGATGAGGTTGGTGCCGATGTTGACGTAGTCGCCGGGCTGGACCTGTCGCTCGCCGACGACGCCATCGAACGGCGCGGATATCTTGGTGTAGCCGAGCTTTAGCTTCGCGCTCGCCAGCGTCGCCTTGGTCGCTTCGAGATCGGCCGCGCGCTGCTTCCTGGTGCCTTGCAGGACTTCGAGCCGGTGCTGCTGGGCCGCGATCACGGCGCGGCTCGCGCGCACGTCGGCCTGCGCCTTGGCATAGCCTGCGACCGCCTGTTCGAAGCGCTGCCGCGTACCGGATTCGGTCTGCGACAGCGACTGCTGACGCTCCTGCTCCTGCCGCGCCTCGACCTCCACGGCTTCGGCCGAGAGCCGCGCGGCTTGCGCCTGCGCGATCGTCGCATATTGCAGCTCGATCTGGTTCGCCAGATTGTCGAGCACGGCCTGCGCAGCGGCGACCGCCGCTTCGGCCTGCGCGACTTGCGTCTCATAGTCGGCAGGATCGATCTGGATCAGGAGATCGCCGGCCTTGACGCGCTGGAAGTCGGTGACCCCGACGGTCAGCACTTCGCCGGAGACGCGACTGGCGAGCCGCGTCAGCTCGGCGCGCACATAGGCGTCGTTGGTGGTCTGGACCACCGAATTGCCGACCCATTCGTCGAGGCGCTGCGTTGCAAGCGCGACGAAGCCGAGCGCGACGATCACCGCGAACAGCGGAATCGCGAGCCGGCTCCAGAGCGAACTCGCCGGTGGCTGCGTTGGCTTCGGTGGCGGCGCCGGTGTAGCAGGAGGTGGCGATGGCGAGATTTGTTCCTGCTGACTCACGCTAGACTCCAAACCACTTTCCCGAACGCTATTTTCAGACCGTCTTTTCCGGCCACCGGCAGAGATCGTTGATCAGGCAAACCTCGCAGCGCGGCTTGCGCGCGAGGCAAGTATAGCGGCCATGCAGGATCAGCCAATGATGGGCATGCAGCATGAACTCGGCCGGGATCACCTTTTCGAGACCGAGCTCGACCTCCAGCGGCGTCTTGCCGGGCGCAAGTCCGGTCCGGTTGCCGACGCGGAAGACATGCGTATCGACCGCCATGGTGTGCTCGCCGAAGGCCATGTTGAGCACGACATTGGCGGTCTTGCGCCCGGCGCCGGGCAACGACTCGATCCCGGCGCGCGTGCGCGGCACCTCGCCGCCGAACTCGCTGAGCAGCTTCGCCGACAGCGCGATGACGTTTCTGGCCTTGGTGCGATAGAGCCCGATGGTCTTGATGTACTCGCGCAGGCGTTCCTCGCCGAGGTCAAGCATCTTCTGGGGCGTGTCGGCGACCGCAAACAGCGCGCGCGTCGCCTTGTTGACGCCGGCGTCAGTCGCCTGTGCCGACAGCACCACGGCAACCAGCAGCGTGAACGGATTGACGTGCTCGAGCTCCCCCTTTGGCTCCGGGTTAGCCTTGCGGAAACGGCTGAAGGCCTCGCGGACTTCGGGCGGCGTCCAGGGTTTCATGGCTTTGAGAGATTTCTTGCCGGGGGCCTTGGGCTTCGCGGCGGCCACCTTCGCCTTTTTCTTCGGCACGGACGTTTTGCGGGGGGCCGGCTTGCGGGTGATTTTCGCCATGATCGGGATATACTGAGGGACGATGAGCACAGGCAATGAAATTGAGCGCGAACGATCTGCAAGCGAGGCTGAGCCTCAGATCTTTTCCGCGCGCCTGACGCCGCACCGCTCGCTGAACCGCACCGGCTTCCTCGCCGTGATGCTGTTCCTGAGCGCCGTCAGCTTCGTCACCGGCCTCGTCTTCCTGATGATGGGCGCCTGGCCGGTGTTCGGCTTTTTCGGCCTCGACGTGCTGGTGATCTGGTGGGCTTTCAAGGCCAATTTCCGTGCGGCGCGGGCCAGCGAGGAGATCGTGGTCACGCCATCTGAATTGCGCGTGCGGCGCGTCAGCCAGCATGGCCAGGTCGTCGAATGGACCTTCAATCCGCTCTGGGTTCGACTCGACATGGAAATCGACGAGGATTTTGGCATCGAGCACCTCTATCTGATCTCGCGAGGTCACCAGATCCAGATCGCCCGCTTCCTGGGGCCGGACGAAAAGGCAAGTTTCTACAAGGGTTTGGTTGAGGCCTTAAATGCCGCCAGGCGCGGTCCGACCTACAATCCGGTGACCTGATTTGCGGATCGGAAATCGGGTGGTTTCGTACCCCGCCCCCTCCTACATTTCCAGGCATGATGACACTCGCGATACATGACCAGCGCCTGGCCGGGCCGGGCTCCCAGAACGCCGCGATGCGCGACTATGATTCCGTGCGCCGGGCGATCGCCTTCATCTCCGAAAAATGGCGCACGCAGCCGACCATCGAGGCGATGGCGGATGCGGCCGGCGTCACCCCGGACGAGCTGCACCATCTGTTCCGCCGCTGGGCCTCGATCACGCCGAAGGCTTTTATGCAGGCGCTCACGCTCGATCACGCCAAGGGCTTGCTCAGGGATTCCGCGAGCATCCTCGACGCCGCGCTTGACTCCGGTTTGTCGGGTCCGGGCCGGCTGCACGATCTCTTCGTCACCCATGAGGCGATGTCGCCGGGCGAATGGAAGAACGGCGGCGCCGGCCTCACCTTGCGCTACGGCTTCCATCACTCACCGTTCGGCACCGCGATCGTGATCGCGACCGATCGTGGATTGTCGGGACTCGCTTTCGCCGATCCCGGTGAGGAACAGGTGGCGCTTGCCGATATGACGCGGCGATGGCGGAACGCAACTTACGTCGAGGATCACGAAGGTACCGCACCATTGGCGCAGCGCATCTTCGACACAAAACTCTGGCGGCCGGACCAGCCGCTGCGCGTGGTGATGATCGGTACCGATTTCGAGGTGCGGGTGTGGGAGACCTTGCTGAAGATCCCGATGGGCCGCGCGGTGTCCTATTCGGACATCGCCTGCAACATCAACAGCCCGAAAGCGTCACGCGCCGTAGGCGCCGCCGTCGGCAAGAACCCGGTGTCCTTCGTCGTGCCCTGCCACCGCGCGCTCGGCAAGAGCGGCACGCTCACCGGCTACCACTGGGGCATCACCCGCAAGCAGGCGATGCTGGGCTGGGAGGCCGGGCAGCTGGGGCTGCAGTAAGAGTTGCTACGCGTAAACTGCCCCACTTAGTCGTCCCGGCGAAAGCCAGGACGACACCGAGTGCTTGGCGGGACTCAGTCGCGCGCGAACGTCTTTAACCCGCCAGATCCAGCTTCGATGTCACCGTCGAATCCGCATTGAGCCGGTAGATGATCGGCACGCCGGTGGCGAGCTCGCGCTTCAAAATGCCTTCGGGCGAGAGCTTTTCCAGCACCATGATTAGCGCGCGCAGCGAATTGCCGTGAGCCGCGACCAATGTGCGCTTGCCGTTGAGCACGCCGGGCAGGATCTCCTGCACGTAATATGGCAGCGCGCGCGCCAGCGTGTCCTTCAGGCTTTCGCCACCGGGCGGCGGCACGTCGTAGGAGCGGCGCCAGATCAGCACCTGGTCCTCGCCCCATTTCTTGCGGGCGTCATCCTTGTTGAGACCGGAGAGATCGCCATAGTCGCGCTCGTTCAGCGCGAGGTTCTTCGTCGTTGACAGGCCCTTCTGGTCGAGCTCGCCGAGAATGAGATCGAGCGTGTGCTGTGCGCGCGTCAAGACCGAGGTGTATGCAACGTCGAACACGAGACCCTGCGCCTTCAGCTTGCGGCCGGCTTCCGAGGCTTCCTTGACGCCGAGCTCGGTGAGATCAGGATCCTTCCAGCCCGTGAAGAGGTTCTTCAGATTCCATTCGCTCTGGCCGTGCCGCACCAGCACGAGAAGACGTTCGCTCATCGACTGCTTTTCCGTTTCGTTCGTTGTTTAAGCATGATCTTGTCGGAAAACCGCTTCACACTTTTCCGGATCATGCTTCGTTCAGATGTCGGACAGGCCGAGTACGTCGGCCATGGAGTAGTGCCCCGGCTTCTTGCCATGCGCCCAGAGCGCGGCTTTCAGCGCGCCGTGGGCGAACAGCATGCGATCCTCCGCGTGATGCGACAGCGTCAGGCGCTCGAACGCGCCGAGGAAGCTCACGCTGTGATCGCCGGCCGCGGTGCCGCCGCGCAACGACGCAAAGCCGATGTCGCCGGGCTTGCGTGCGCCGGTGATGCCGTCGCGGCCGCGGTCTGCATGCTCGTCGAGCGCGATGCCGCGGCCGCTAGCTGCGGCCTGGCCCAGCATCAGTGCCGTGCCCGAGGGCGCGTCGATCTTCATGCGGTGATGGGTCTCGACGATCTCGATGTCGAAGCTCTCGTCGAGCGCCTTGGCGACGCGCTTGACCACAGCGGCAAGCAGATTGACACCCAGGCTCATATTGCCGGACTGCACCACGACGGCGCGGTTGGTGACGCTCTTGATCACGGCGTTGTCGGAGCCCGACAGGCCGGTCGTTCCGACCACGTGCACGAGGCCGCGCTCGGCGGCGATCGCGACATTGGCGAGGGTCGCCGCGGGCACGGTGAAATCCAGAATGCCGTCGGCGTCCTTCGACATCGCCCAGAGATCGCCGGAGAGTTTGATGCCATTGGCCGGCAGACCTGCCAGCACGCCGGCATCCTTGCCGAGCAGCTCCGAGCCCGGCGCCTCCAGCGCGCCGGCCAGCACCGCGCCTTTGGTCTCGGCAATCGCCCGCGTCAGCGCCCGGCCCATCCGGCCGCCGGCTCCAGCAACGATCAAGCGCATATCGGACATGGTGCGATCCTCTCACGGCCGTTGTAGCGGGGGGATGCAGTTCCGGCAACCGAGGGGGATTAGGGGCAGGTCGCCTGCGGCCATCCTTCGAGACGCCCGCCTGTGGCGGCCCTCAGGATGAGGTCGCGTCTTGCGGCAAGATATCAGACCCTCATGGTGAGGAGCCCGCAAGGCGGGCGTTCCGGACGATGCTCTGCATCGCCGGGCGAACCATGCAGGCCGAGCATTTCGGCAAGAGTAATAAGAGGAGTTCGCGCCTCAGCCGTCTGACGGTTGCGGGCCGTCATAGCCCTCGATGATGATGAGGTCGGCGACGGAGTGCGGCTGGCGCACCTTGATGTTGGCCTGGTATTCCGGCGAGTTGTAGCAGGCGATCGCGGTCTCGTAGTCCGGGAATTCGATCACGACATTGCGGGTGCGGCTGGCGCCTTCGACGGTGGTGAACTTGCCGGCGCGGACGACGAAGCGGCCACCCCATTTCTTGAAGATCGGACCATTGGCGACGGCATAGGGCTTGTAGCCCTCGTCACTGCTCACGTCGACGCGTCCGATCCAGTAGCCTTTTGCCATTGTTCTTCTCCCTGTGTTGTTAGTTAGCCGAGCGCTTGCGCGATCTCGGCCTGGATGGCCTCGGCGATCGCCCTGGAGTCCGTGGCTTCCACCACCGGCCGCCCGACCACGAGATAATCCGCGCCGGCCGCAATCGCGCGGCCCGGCGTCATGATGCGTTTCTGGTCGCCGCTCGCGGCGCCCGCCGGCCGGATGCCGGGGGTGACGAGGCTCATCTGGTGGCCGACGATCTTGCGCAAGGCTCCGACTTCCTCGGGCGACGATACCAGCCCGTCGATGCCGAGCACCTGCGCCTGCTGCGCGCGCGCTTCGACGAGCTCGGAGACGCCGAGCCGGAAGCCTGCCGCGTGCAGATCGTCCTCGTTGTAGGACGTCAGAACAGTGACGGCGAGGATCTTCAGGTTCGAGCTGCCGCGACCTTCGACGGCACCCTTCATGGTCTGCGGATAAGCGTGCACGGTGAGGAAGGTCGCGCCGAGCCTTGTGATGCTGTCGACGCCCTGCGCCACGGTGTTGCCGATGTCGTGCAGCTTGAGATCGAGAAAGACCTTCTTGCCCTGGTCGGCGAGCTTGCCGACCAGCGGCAAGCCGCCGGCATAAGCGAGCCGATAGCCGATCTTGTAGAAGGTGACGCTGTCGCCGAGCCGGTTGACCATAGCTTCCGCGGCATCAACGCTGGGCAGATCGAGCGCGACGATCAGGCGGTCTTTCGGGGCAATCTCGGCTGGCGTCATGTCACCTCACATCATGCGTTGGGAAACGTCGATCAACTGCCGCACCAGTTCCTTCAACGCGGCGATATCGCCCTCGTGCTTCAGCCTGTCCATATCGTCATAGGCCTGGTCGGCAAAGGCGAGCGTCAGCTGGCTGGCAATCACATTGGCGTGGCAGGAGGTCAGGATCAGCCGCAACGCCTGCAGCGCGCGAGCCGCGCCAAGCCGGCTCTGCGAGGCGCCGGCGAGCGCGAAGACGCGGTTGCGGAACACCTCGCCGCGCGGCTCGTGCAGCTCATGCACGCGGCTGACCCAGTCGATCGCGTTCTTCAGCAGCGGCGGCACCGAGGCGTTGTATTCGGGCGAGACGATCAACACGCCATGATGCGCGCCGATCATGCGCTTGAGATTGATCGCGTGCTTCGGCACACCGGATTTGGCCTGCAGGTCGCCGTCATAAATCGGCAGCGGAAAATCGGCGAGCGAGATCCGGGTGACGTCGACACCGGCCTGATCGAATGCATAGGCAGCGACCGCTGCCAGCTTCGCATTGTGCGAGCCGGTGCGCAGGGAGCCGGGAATGATCAGAATTTTCGGTGCGGACATCCGCTTCCATGCGTTCGGCGAAACGAGACCGCCACGCAAACAGGAACGCCGGCGGAATTAGTCCTTGCGATACACCCAGACGCGGGCCGGCGGAAGGTTCATCCAGATCCGTTCGGAGGCCTCTGTGGACACGCCGGGCAGCGATTTCGGAATCGGCGGCACCACCGCATAGGTGAACTGGACGAAGGGCGCACCGGGCGCCAGGGCCGTGAAGGCGTCGCGGATGAGCCGCAGCCGCGTCAGCATCGGTTTTGTAACCAGCGGCAGGCCGGAGACGACCGCGGAGGCCGGCGCGCTCAGCACGTTCCACAGGGTGTCGCGCAGACGATAGGCATCGCCCTGCACCACCTTGGCCTGCGGATAGCGGTCGCGCAGCAGGGCGCAGAAGCCTGGATTGTATTCGACGAGGACGAGACGCTTCTGGTCGACGCCGCGCTCGACCAGGGCCGAGGTGATGGCGCCGGTGCCGGGCCCGAGCTCGACCACCGGTGAGTCCGAATTGACGTCGACGTAATGGGCCATGGTCCGGGCCAGCAGCTTGCCCGACGGCATCACTGCGCCCATGTGGAGAGGCTTTTCGATCCATGACCGGAGAAAACGCACCTCGTCATCGAGACGGGGCTTCTTCAACGCACGCGCGGACGATGGCAATGGCATGTCGGGACCGGCCGGGACCGCGTGACCGCGGCGTGTCAGAAAATGGTCATAAAGACGTATAGGCCGAAGGCGGCACGGTCAAGACGCGTCAACTCGCCCGATTACCGAAGAAATCCTTGACCTTGGTGAAGAAACCCTCGGATTCCGGCTGGGTATTGCCGGAGGAGAGCTTGTCGAACTCGGCCAGCAATTCCTGCTGCTTTTTGGTGAGGTTCTGCGGGGTCTCGACCACGACCTGAACGTACATGTCGCCCATCTGGCGCGAGCGCAGCACCGGCATGCCTTTTGATGCGATGCGGAATCGGCGGCTGGACTGGGTGCCCGCGGGGACCTTCACCTTGGTCTTGCCCTTGTCGATGGTCGGCACCTCGAACTCGCCGCCAAGCGCCGCCGTCACCATCGAGATCGGCACACGACAATGCAGATCGGCGCCGTCGCGCTGGAAGAACTGGTGCTGGGCCAGCGACAGGAAGATGTAGAGGTCCCCAGGCGGACCGCCGCGGACCCCGGCCTCGCCCTCGCCGGCGAGTCTGATCCTGGTGCCGTCCTCCACGCCGGGGGGAATGTTGACCGACAGCGTCCGCTCGCGGGTGACGCGCCCCTGACCCGAGCAGGACGGGCAGGCGTCCTCGATCATCTGGCCGCGGCCCTGGCAGCCCGGACAGGTGCGCTCCAGCGTGAAGAAGCCCTGCGACTGCCGTACGCGTCCGGCGCCGCCGCAGGTCGAGCAGGTCTTCGGCTTGGTGCCGGCCTTGGCCCCGATGCCCGAACAGGCCTCGCAAGTGACCGAGACCGGGATCTCGATCTGCGCGGTCTTGCCGCCAAAAGCTTCCTCGAGCGTGATTTCCATGTTGTAGCGCAGGTCGGCGCCGCGCTCGCGGCCGCCACGGCCCCCGCGCTGTCCGGCCATGCCGAACAGATCTTCGAAAATGTCGGAAAAGGAGGAGGCGAAGCCCGCACCGAAACCGGCACCACCGCCCCCGCCCTGCTCGAAGGCGGCATGGCCGTAACGGTCATAGGCAGCGCGCTTGTCCTTGTCTTTCAGGACCTCGTAGGCCTCGTTGATTTCCTTGAACTTGACTTCGCTGGTGTTGTCCCCCGGATTGCGGTCGGGGTGAAACTTCATCGCCAGCTTGCGGAACGACGATTTCAGCGCGGAATCGTCGGCATCGCGTTCGACTTCGAGGGTTTCGTAGTAGCAGCGCTTGGTGGACGTGGACATGATGAGCTCAGTCTATCCGATCGCGATTCAAGTCGGAGCGACGCAACGTCGCCATGCAACGATATAGGCAGCCTTCGGCCTCGCGGCAGAGGATTGCACGGCAGTGTTCAGAATAACGGCTGGGAATTGATCGATCGCAACGGGCCCGAATTTAACAGAGCCGATTTTCAAAGAGTCTTGGCCCGTCGAGCCCGACACGATGGCCTCCCCCGCGAGGGAGGAGGCCGTTGGCGCGTGTGGGGTCCAAGCCGTCCGCATCATCACCCTCGCGGGGTTCAGGCGGACTTCTTGTTGGTCTTGTCGTCGTCGACTTCGGTGAATTCCGCGTCGACGACGTCGTCCTTGGCCGCATCCTTCTTGGCGTCGGCTTCGGCCTGCTGCTTGTACATGGCCTCGCCGAGCTTCATCGAAGCCTGGGCCAGCGTTTGGGTCTTGGCCTTGATCGCTTCGGCATCGTCGCCCTTCAGCGCTTCCTTGAGGTCGCTGACGGCATCCTCGATGGCGCGGCGCTCGGTCTCGGCGACCTTCGAACCGTGCTCGGCCAGTGCCTTCTCGGTCGAATGCACCAGTCCATCCGCGTCGTTCTTGGCAGTCACGGCCTCGCGGCGCTTCTTGTCCGCCTCGGCATTGGCCTCGGCGTCCTTGACCATCTTCTCGATGTCGGCTTCCGATAGACCGCCGGAGGCCTGGATGCGGATCTGCTGCTCCTTGGACGTGGCCTTGTCCTTGGCCGAGACGTTGACGATGCCATTGGCGTCGATGTCGAACGTCACCTCGATCTGCGGCATGCCGCGCGGAGCCGGCGGAATGCCCATCAGGTCGAACTGGCCGAGCATCTTGTTGTCGGCCGCCATTTCACGCTCGCCCTGGAAGACGCGGATGGTGACCGCGTTCTGACTGTCCTCGGCGGTCGAGAACACCTGGCTCTTCTTGGTCGGGATCGTGGTGTTGCGGTCGATGATGCGGGTGAACACGCCGCCCAGAGTCTCGATGCCCAGCGACAGCGGGGTCACGTCGAGCAGCAGCACGTCCTTGACGTCGCCCTGAAGCACGCCGGCCTGGATCGCGGCGCCGATCGCCACGACTTCGTCCGGGTTGACGCCCTTATGCGGCTCCTTGCCGAACAGCTGCTTCACGACTTCCTGGACTTTCGGCATGCGCGACATGCCGCCGACCAGCACCACTTCGCCGATCTCGGCGGCGGTGAGGCCGGCATCCTTCAGCGCCTTGCGGCAGGGCTCGACGGTCTTCTGAACGAGGTCATCGACCAGCGCCTCGAACTTGGCGCGGGTGAGCTTCATCGTCAGATGCTTCGGGCCGGTCTGGTCCGCGGTGATGAAGGGCAGGTTGATCTCGGTCTGCGTCGTCGACGACAGCTCGATCTTGGCCTTTTCGGCGGCTTCCTTCAGGCGCTGCAACGCGAGCTTGTCGTTGCGCAGGTTGATGCCCTGCTCCTTCTGGAATTCGTCGGCGAGATAGCCGACCAGGCGCATGTCGAAGTCTTCGCCGCCGAGGAAGGTGTCGCCGTTGGTCGACTTCACCTCGAACACGCCGTCGCCGATTTCGAGAATCGAGATATCGAACGTGCCGCCGCCGAGATCGTACACGGCGATCGTACCGGCCTTGGTCTTGTCGAGGCCGTAGGCGAGCGCGGCCGCGGTCGGCTCGTTGATGATGCGCAGCACTTCAAGGCCCGCGATCTTGCCGGCGTCCTTGGTCGCCTGGCGCTGGGCGTCGTTGAAGTAGGCGGGCACGGTGATGACGGCCTGGTCGACCTTCTGGCCGAGATGGGCTTCCGCGGTCTCCTTCATCTTCTGCAAGATGAACGCCGAGACCTGCGAGGGCGAGTAGGTCTGGCCGTCGGCCTCGACCCAAGCGTCGCCGTTGGAAGCCTTCACGATCTTGTACGGAACGAGCTTCTTGTCCTTCTCGACCATCGGGTCGTCGTAGCGGCGGCCGATCAGGCGCTTCACTGCGAAGAACGTGCGCTCGGGATTGGTGACGGCCTGGCGCTTGGCCGGCTGGCCGACGAGGCGCTCACCGTCGTCCGTCACGGCGACGATCGAAGGCGTCGTGCGCATGCCTTCGGAATTCTCGATGACTTTGGCGTTCTTGCCATCCATTACGGCGACGCACGAATTCGTGGTGCCGAGGTCGATCCCGATGACCTTTCCCATGGTCCTGTATCCTTGTTTTTGCGGCAGGCTGGCTGGGCCCAGAAGGCACCCGAACCGAAACCCCCTAAGATCAAACATTCGCGATATTGCGATGGTTGGGGGTCATATAGGAGGGGGGGAGGTGCCTGCAAGGACCGAACGCAAGTTTCGGCCGTGAAAACATTGGGTTTTGGAAGAACATATCCGGGCTGCACCGCCCTTGCGGGTGAGAAATTATTAACAGGTCCGCGATCGGCCGGCATCCGCTACCGCATCCCGCCCCGCCCTGTTGCGGCCAGACCAAAACCGTTAAAAGGCGGGCAGCCGGCCGGGCTCGTCCTCGGGCTGCCTCGCGCGACAAAGCGGCCGGCTGGCCACCATCGAACGGCCTCAATGTGAACCAATCAGAGTGCCCATGAAGCTGATCCGCCCCCTCGCCGCGCTCGCCCTCCTCGTCGCCTCTACGCTTCCGGCTCTGGCCGCCGACGCCGTTTTCCCACCCGGCTTGCGCCTCGGCATGGTGCCATTGGTCGGCCTCAGCACGGCCAAGACCTTTCCCGGCTTCGAGAGCGAGGACGGCAACGTCAAGGTGCTGATCACGGAGCTGCCGCCGGCCGCCTATGGCGAGGTCGTGAGCGCCTTCAACTCCAACCCGGCCGGCACCAACGGCGTCAAGCAGGACAAGATCGAGACGCCCGCGGGCGTGGCCTATTTCACCACGGAGAGCGGCAAGGCGGGCGAGACGCCAGTGCGGCGCTATTCGATGATCGTGCCGGGCGCCGGCTTCTCCGGCTACGTCGCGGTGCAGATTCCGGAGAATGCGATCAAGATCTACACCGACGAGGCGGTGCGGCAGATGTTCGCGAGCGTCGTCACCCGGAAGCAGGTCTCGGCCGAAGAGCAGATCGCACTGATGCCGTTCAAGATCACCGATCTCGCCGACTTCAAGGACGTCCGCACGCTGGCGCCGGGCTCGAGTATCATCCTGGCCGACGGCGACGAGAGCTCCGGCTATGAATCGAAGCCGTTTATCATCCTCGGCGTGATTGGCGCCACCCCGCAAGCCGCCGACGACCGCGCCCGCTTCGCCCAGGAGGCGGCGCTCCAGATTCCCGGCGTGCGCGAGTCGCGCGTCACCATGTCCGAGCCGATCCGCATCAGCGGCCAGCAGGGTTTCGAGACCCGGATCGACGGCGTCAGCGGCAAGGACAAGACGCCGGTGACCGTGGTGCAGTGGATCCGCTTCAGCAGCGGCGGCGCCTCGCTGCGCATCATCGCCAGCGCCCCGCGCGAGCAATGGCCGGCCGCCTTCACCCGCTTCCGCGCGGTCCGCGACGGCATCCAGCCGAAGGGCTAGCAGCATCCGCAAGCGGGAGAGGTGCACCGAACCCGCGGCTCAAGCCCAACCACTCACCAAAGCCGGCTGCATTTTCGGGCTTCTGTTCGTATACGAACGGAACTAGGCTCCCCTTCCGTTGAGTTCATCCTGGAGGGAGGCGAATGATGCTGGATCGGCGACAAGTCTTGGCGGCGCTCGGGACGAGCGCGCTCGTGGCGCTCGCGCCCACGGCAATTCTGGCAGCGGCATCGATCAAGCCGGACGATGCATCCGCGCTGCTCGTGATCGACGTGCAGAACTGCTTCCTGCCCGGCGGCAGCCTTGCCGTGAAGGAAGGCGAGCAGGTGGTGCCCGTCATCAACAAGATCTCGAAAGCATTTTCGAATGTGGTGATGACGCAGGACTGGCACACGCAAGGCCATATTTCCTTTGCGTCAGTCCACGCCGGCAAGAAGCCGTTCGAGACCGTCGATCTTCCCTACGGCAAGCAGGTGCTGTGGCCCGACCATTGCGTGCAAGGCACCGACGGCGCCGCGCTGTCGAAAGACCTTGCGATCCCGCACGCCGAGCTCATCATCCGCAAGGGTTTTCACAAGGACGTCGACAGCTATTCGGCCTTCCTCGAAGCCGACGGCAAGACCTCGACCGGTCTCGCCGGCTATCTGAAGGCGCGCAAGATCAAGCGCGTCTTCGTCGCGGGGCTGGCGACGGATTTCTGCGTCGCCTGGACCGCGCTCGACGCGCGCAAGGCGGGCTTCGAGGTCTATGTGGTGGAAGACGCCTGCCGCGGCATCGACAATCAGGGTTCGCTGGCAAAAGCCTGGGCCGACATGGCCAAGGCCGGCGTGAAGCGGATTCAGTCCGCAGATATCGCGGCGAGCGCCTAGGCCCGGTCAAAAAACTGCAAGACCCTCATCCTGAGGAGCGCGCTTCTCCGCGCGCGTCTCGAAGGATGAAGGCCCCGCTGCAGCAGCGCGACCTGCATGGTTTGAGACGGCGCTGACGCGCCTCCTCCCCATGAGGATCAACTAGTTGGCCGCGCCGTTCGGCTCGTTGCTGTTGGCAGCCGGCGCGGCCTTGGCGCCACCCTTGGCGACACCGACCAAGGCGGGACGCAGCACGCGCTCGCCGATGGTGTAGCCGGCCTGCATGACCTGCACGACGGTGCCCGCGGGCACCGACGCATCGGCCACCTCGAACATCGCCTGCTGGAAGTTCGGGTCGAACTTCTGGCCCGAGGGGTCGAACTTCTTCACGCCGTGTTTTTCCAGCGCGCTGAGCAGCGAGCGCTCGGTCAGCTCGACGCCCTCGATCAGCGAGGCGAGGCCTGCATCGGCCGCCGCACGGGCTTCGGCCGGAACGGCATCGAGCGCGCGCTGCAGGTTGTCGGCGATGTCGAGCACGTCGCGGGCAAAGCCGGTGATGCCGTAGAGGCGGGCATCCGCGACCTCCTTGGTGGTCCGCTTGCGCAAATTCTCCATCTCGGCCAGCGTCCGCAGCATGCGGTCGCGCGCCTCGGCGACTTCCTTCTGCAGAAGCTCGACGGAGCCGGGCTCGGGATCGTCAGGCATGATGTAGGGTTTTGACACCACGGGCTCGCCGGCCGCAGCACTCGTGTCTTCGGGTTGCCGGTCTCGATCGGTCATCGGCTCTCTTTTCGCATTCGTCTCAGGGGGTTTCTGGCCCGGATATCGTGCTTCGGGCGGCGAAAATCAAGCGCCCGTGATCGGCCCGGCCGCCGGTCAGCCCCCCAAGAGCCGGCTGACGATGCGGGCAGCGTAGTCCACGGTGGGGATCACGCGGGCATAATTCAGCCGCGTCGGCCCGATCACGCCCAAAACGCCGACGATATGGCCGGCGGCGTCCCGATAAGGCGAGATGATGGTGGACGAACCCGACAGCGAGAACAGCTTGTTCTCACTGCCGATGAAGATCCGCACGCCTTCCGCGGTCTCGGCCCGGCCGAGCAGGTCGATCACGCCGCGCTTGGTCTCGAGATCGTCGAACAGCAGGCGAACGCGCTCGAGATCCTCCAGCGCATGCAAATCCTCGAGCAGATTGGCGTGGCCGCGGACGATGAGCTGACGATCCTCGTTCTCGCCGCCGGACCAGCTGGCGATGCCGGCCGAGATCACCTTGTGCGTCAGCTGATCGAGCTCGGTGCGCGCCTCTCCGAGCGCGGTCTCGAGCTCCAGCCGCGCCTCGGCCAAGGTCCGGCCTCGGATGCGGGCATTGAGGAAGTTGCCGGCTTCGGTCAACGCCGAGGATGGAACTCCCGGCGGCAGCGTCAACACGCGATTTTCGACCTGCCCGTCCTCGCCGACCAGGATCACCAATGCCTTTTCCGGTTCCAAGCGGACGAATTCGATATGTTTCAGCCGCGCATTGGATTTCGGCGTCAGCACGACCGCGGCCGCGCGGGTCAGGCCGGAGAGCCGCGTCAATGCCTCCTCGAGCGCAGCCTCCACCGATTGCGCGTGGCCGACGGAGGTCAACTGGCTCTGGATCGCCTGCCGTTCACTGTCATTGAGGTCGCCGACCTGCATCAGGGCATCGACGAAGAACCGCAGGCCGAGTTCCGTCGGCAATCGGCCGGCGGAGGTGTGCGGGGCGTAGATCAGGCCGAGCTGTTCCAGATCGGCCATGACGTTGCGGACCGAGGCGGGCGACAGCGGCATGGCAATCAGGCGCGAAATATTGCGCGAGCCCACCGGCTCCCCGGTCGCGAGATAGCTTTCGACGATTTGACGAAAGATGTCGCGGGAACGCTCGTTGAGCTGGGCGAGGCCCGCGCGCGGCGCGATCAGATGGATCGGATCGTGATGGGCCACAGACGGTAACTCCTCTAAGACACAGGTAATTTGTCTATCCCGGATGCTTCTGACAAGCGTGGCGTTGGCGGATTGGAAATCGGGGGTGAAGAAGGCCTCGATCTTCCCCCTTGCCGCCCACCCTCACCCCCCCTACAAGCACCGCCAACAGCCCTTTTCCGAGAGTTTTGGAGGATTTCCCATGCGGCCAAGCCGCCGTGCGCCCGACGAATTGCGCCCCGTGACGCTGGAGCGCGGCGTGGTCAAATATGCGGAAGGCTCGTGCCTGGTGAAATTCGGCGACACCCACGTGCTGGTCACCGCCACGCTGGAAGACCGCCTGCCGCCATGGCTGAAGGGCCAGGGCCGCGGCTGGGTCACCGCCGAATACGGCATGCTGCCGCGCGCGACCTCGGAACGCACCCGCCGCGAGGCCTCCGCCGGAAAGCAGAGCGGCCGCACCGTCGAAATCCAGCGCCTGATCGGCCGCTCGCTTCGCACCATCATCAATCTCGAAGCGCTCGGTGAGCGCCAGATCACGGTCGATTGCGACGTGCTCCAGGCCGACGGCGGCACCCGCACCGCCTCGATCACCGGTGCCTGGGTCGCGCTGGCCGATTGCGTCAGCTGGATGAAGGCGCGCAACATGGTCAAGGCCAATGTGTTGCGCGACAACGTCGCCGCGATCTCCTGCGGCATCTACAAGGGCACGCCCGTGCTCGACCTCGACTATGCCGAGGACTCCGAAGCCGACACCGACGCCAATTTCGTCATGACCGGCGATGGCCGCATCATCGAGGTCCAGGGCACCGCGGAACGCGAGCCGTTCACGGAAGCCGAGTTCCTGGCGTTGATGGCGCTGGCGCGCAAGGGCGTCGCGCGTCTCGTGGACTTGCAGAAACTGGCGGTAGCGTAGTCAATAGCCCGATGCACCGCCGAATCACCGGAAAGCTGGTCATCGCGACCCATAATCCCGGCAAGCTCGCCGAGATGAAGGAGCTGCTCGCGCCTTACGGCATCGAAGCAGTGTCGGCCGGCGAGCTCGGCCTTCCCGAGCCGGAAGAAACCGGAAACGATTTCCGCAGCAATGCCGCGATCAAGGCGATCGCGGCGGCGCAGGCAACGAAGCTGCCGTCTTTCGCCGATGATTCCGGCATCGTGGTCGACGCGCTCGACGGCGCGCCCGGCATCTACTCGGCGCGCTGGGCCGGCCCGAACAAGGATTTTGCCGCAGCGATGGCGCAGATCGAGCGTCTGTTGCAGGAGCGCGGCGCGACCACGCCGGCCAAACGCAAGGCGCACTTCGTTTCCGCGCTCTGCGTTGCATGGCCCGACGATCATCTCGAAGAGGTCGAGGGGCGCGTCGACGGCACGCTGGTGTGGCCGCCGCGCGGCACCGCCGGCTTCGGCTACGACCCGATGTTTTTGCCCGACGGCCATAGCCGCACCTTCGGCGAGATGGAGAGCATCGAGAAGCACGGACTGCCGCCGCTCGGTCTCGGCCTGTCGCATCGTGCCCGCGCCTTCGTGAAACTGGCGGAGATCTGCCTTGAGCCGCGCTAAGGAAGCCTTCGGCGTCTACGTGCACTGGCCGTTCTGCCTGTCGAAGTGCCCCTATTGCGACTTCAACAGCCACGTTCGCCACGCCGCGATCGACGAGCCGCGGTTTGCGTCAGCATTCGCGCGCGAAATCGCTGCGACCGCCGAGCGCGCGCCCGGACGCGAAGTCACCTCGATCTTTCTCGGCGGCGGTACGCCCTCGCTCATGCAGCCTGCAACCGTCGGCGCTGTGCTCGACGCCATCGGCAAGCACTGGACCGTGGCGAAAGACGTCGAAGTCACGCTGGAGGCAAACCCGACCAGCGTCGAGGCTACGCGCTTCGCCGGCTATCGCGCCGCCGGCGTCAACCGCGTCTCGCTCGGCGTGCAGGCGCTCGACGATGCCTCGCTGAAAGCGCTCGGCCGCATGCACAGCGCGCGCGAGGCCCTCG
The DNA here is from genome assembly GCF_055811315.1 of Bradyrhizobium sp. MI1.4. Lineage (NCBI taxonomy): Bacteria > Pseudomonadati > Pseudomonadota > Alphaproteobacteria > Hyphomicrobiales > Nitrobacteraceae > Bradyrhizobium > Bradyrhizobium sp. MI1.4. The sequence goes on from NZ_JBVVPP010000064.1 coordinate 26,040, forward strand.
ATGCCGTCGCCATCGCGCGCCGCTCGTTCGATCGCTATTCGTTCGACCTGATCTACGCCCGTCCCGACCAGACGCCGGCGATGTGGGCCGATGAATTGCGTCTCGCGATCGGCGAGGCGGCCGAGCATCTGTCGCTCTATCAATTGACGATCGAAGAAGGCACGCCGTTCTTCGGCCTACATCAAGCCGGCAAGCTGAAGACGCCGGATGAAGCGGTCGCACGCGCGCTCTACGACGTCACGCAGGAGACCTGCGACAGGCTCGGCCTGCCCGCCTACGAGATTTCAAATCACGCGCGGCGCGGCGCCGAGTGCCGGCACAATCTGGTCTACTGGCGCGGCGAAGAATATGCCGGCATCGGCCCCGGCGCCCATGGCCGCCTCGACATCGACGGTATCAGGCACGCGACCGCCACCGAGAAGCGCCCCGAAGCCTGGCTGATGCGGGTCGAGACCAACGGCCACGGCGTCGTCACCGACGATCTCCTCAACAGCGAAGAGCGCGCCGACGAATTCCTGCTTATGGGATTGCGCCTCGCCGAGGGCATCGACCCCGAGCGTTACAAAGCGCTCTCCGGCCGCTCACTCGATCCCAAGCGCATCACGCTGCTGAGCGAAGAAGGTGCAATCACGGTGGATGCAACGGGACGGCTGCGCGTGACGAGCAGCGGTTTTCCGGTGCTGGACGCGGTGGTCGCGGATCTCGCGGCGTAAAGTCTCTCCATCGTCGTCCTGGCGAAAGCCAGGACGACGATGGAGGGAACCCAAACACCCCCACACACTTGCCGCGCCCCCCCCCCCCCCACCCCCCCGCGCGCGGGCAGAATTAGACCCCCCCCC